>NZ_JBWKKH010000013.1:11106-207464 GCF_056431645.1 Saccharopolyspora sp. NPDC045839 | reverse complement strand
GCTGGCGCACACTCAAACGCATCACCGCCAGCCCACGCAAAATCACCACGATCGTCCGCGCCGCACTCACCCTCACCCACCACGAACACACCAAAACCCACTGAGATCACCTCATTGAAATTGCGGAAGTTGTCCACAGCCGTCGGCGTGTCGGGCCCAGACACGCCGACGGACCGCAGTTTCCATTGAAACTGCGGGCGGTCACACCAACCGGGGTCGCTCACCCGGGAAATCGCTAGACGGCGCAGCGGAGCGGGCCTCCGTTGTAGGCGATCGCGTCGGCGAACGCCGCCGCCCGGTCGAATTCCGTCTCGTCCGCTTCGGCGTAAGCGCGGTGCAGGTTCAGGACGATCCGCTCGCGGTCCGGCCAGCCCGCGAACTCGCCGAGGTCGCAGCGCCGGGCCGCCTCCAGCGGCGAGAGGCCGTCGGTGCGGGCCTGGCGGGCCGTGTCCAGCACGAACCGGTAGTAGCGGGCGTGGTCCTCCAGCACCCGCGGGAACGCCGAACCCGGCAGGACCGAGCCGTGGCCCGGCACCACCTTCGCCGCGCCGAACCCCGCCAGCCAGTCCAGCGCCTTCAGCGCGCCCTCCACCGAACCCATGAACACCAGCGGCGTGACGCCGTGGAAGATCAGGTCGCCGGTGAACAGCACCCCGGCGTCCGGCACCCACGCCACCACGTCGCCGGGTGTGTGCGCGGTGTACCCGGGGTGGTGCAGCTCGACCCGCCGGTCGCCGCTCTGCAGGACCAGCGAATCCTGCAGCAGCACCGTCGGCGCGCGGCACTCGGTGATGCCCCAGTCCGGCACGGGATCCCACACCGGCGGCGGCTCCGCGAGGATCGTCTCCGCCAGGATGCCCGTCCGGGTCGCCGGGTGTCCGATGAGGACGGTCGAGTCGGGCAGCAGCGCGTTGCCGTGCGTGTGGTCGCCGTGCAGGTGGGTGTTCACCGCGAACCGGATCGGCGCGTCGTCGCTCGCGGCGCGCACCGCGTCCAGGAACCGGTGGGTGCGCTGCGCGGTCGCGCAGGTGTCGATCAGCACGACGCCGTCGTCGCCGAGCACCGCCCCGGCGTTGTTGATCCACCACGAACCATCCGGTTGGACCCACGCGTGAACCCCGGGGCCGACCTCGGACAGCGTCGCTCGTTCGGGATGGGCGTTGTCGATGTTCACTGCTGACCTCCGCGGATCCGGGCTCTTCCGAAGTGCGCGATCACGGGCGTCCCCCAGTGTGCCCCGCCGGGCCGCCCCGGTGGTGGACCGAACGGTCGGCGCACCGAGATCCGGGCGGTCGGTCCCCGCACGTAGGGTGGAGGCGTGGCCGATCCGTCCACCTACCGACCAGCGCCAGGCACGATCCCGGACGCCCCCGGCGTCTACCGGTTTCACGATGCCGGCGGCCGAGTGATCTACGTCGGCAAGGCGAAAAGCCTGCGCAGCAGGCTCTCGTCGTACTTCGCCGACCTCGCCGGACTGCATCCGCGGACCCGGCAGATGGTCACCACGGCCACCGGCGTGCAGTGGACCGTCGTCGGCACCGAGGTCGAGGCGCTGCAGCTGGAGTACTCCTGGATCAAGGAGTACGACCCGAAGTTCAACGTCCGCTACCGCGACGACAAGTCGTACCCGGTGCTGGCGGTGACCCTGCACGAGGAGTTCCCGCGCCTGCACGTCTACCGCGGCCCGCGCCGCAAGGGCGTGCGGTACTTCGGCCCGTACGCGCACGCGTGGGCGATCCGCGAGACCCTCGACCTGCTGCTGCGGGTGTTCCCCGCGCGCACCTGCTCCGGCGGGGTGTTCAAGCGGCACTCGCAGATCGGCCGCCCCTGCCTGCTCGGCTACATCGGCAAGTGCTCGGCGCCCTGCGTGGGCCGGGTCGACGCCGACGAGCACCGGGACATCGTCGAGGACTTCTGCGACTTCCTGGCCGGGCACACCGACCAGCTGATGCGCAAGCTCGACAAGGAGATGCAGGCCGCCTCCGCGGAGCTGGAGTTCGAGCGCGCCGCCCGGCTGCGCGACGACCTGGAGGCCCTGCGGCGGGCGATGGAGAAGCAGGCCGTGGTGCTCGGCGACGGCACCGACGCCGACGTGGTGGCCTTCGCCGAGGACGAGCTCGCCGCCGCCGTGCAGGTCTTCCACATCCGCGGCGGCCGGGTGCGCGGCCAGCGCGGTTGGGTCATCGACAAGGTCGAGCAAACCGAGACCGCCGCCCTCACCTCGCAGTTCCTCACCCAGTTCTACGGCGAGCAGGCGTCGCTGGCCGACCAGGCCGACGCCGGCGGCAGCCCGGTGCCGCGCGAGGTGCTGGTGCCGCAGCTGCCCGACGACGCGGAGGCGATCGCCGGCTGGCTCGGCGAGCTGCGCGGCAGCCGGGTCAGCCTCCGGGTGCCGCAGCGCGGCGACAAGCGGGCGCTGATGGAAACCGTCGAGCGCAACGCCAAGGAGTCGTTCCAGCAGTACAAGCTGCGCCGCGCCGGCGACCTGACGGCGCGGTCGGCGGCGTTGCAGGAGCTCCAGGAAGCGCTGGCGCTGGACACCGCCCCACTGCGCATCGAGTGCATCGACGTCAGCCACGTGCAGGGCACCGACGTGGTGGCGTCGCTGGTGGTGTTCGAGGACGGCGTGCCGCGCAAGTCCGAGTACCGCCGCTTCGAGGTCCGGGAGGGCGCCGAGGGCGGCGACGTCGGCTCCATCGACGAGGTCGTGCGCCGCCGCTTCCACCGCTACCTCAGCGAGACGGCGAAGTCCGACATCCCGCCGGAGCAGACCGGCTCGGGGCCCGTCGGCGCGGCGATCGACCCCGACACCGGCCGCCCGCGCAAGTTCGCCTACCCACCGAACCTGCTGGTGATCGACGGCGGTGCGCCGCAGGCCAACGCGGCCGCGGACGCGCTGACCGAAATGGGCATCACCGACGTCGCGGTGATCGGGCTGGCCAAGCGGCTGGAGGAGATCTGGCTGCCGGCCGACCCGGACCCGGTGATCCTGCCGCGCACCAGCGAGGCGCTCTACCTGCTGCAACGGGTCCGCGACGAGGCGCACCGCTTCGCCATCGGCTACCACCGCGCGAAGCGCGGCAAGCGCATGACAAGCTCCACATTGGACGCGATTCCGGGCCTGGGCGAAACCCGCCGCGCGGCGTTGCTCAAGCACTTCGGCTCGGTGCGCAAGCTGCGCCAGGCCGGGGTGGACGAGATCGCCACGGTGCCCGGGATCGGCCGCCGCACCGCCGAGACCGTGCACTCGGCGCTCGCGGCCGAAGGGGGAACCGGGCCGAGCCCGGTGCCGGACGACCGGGCGGGGCCCGGCGCCGACAACGCTGAAGGGGAGAGCAGTGACTGACGAGCAGTCGGGCATCGAGGTCGCCGTGGTCAGCGGCCTGTCCGGGGCGGGGCGCAGCACCGCGGCCAAGTGCCTGGAAGACCTGGGCTGGTTCGTGGTGGACAACCTGCCACCGGAGCTGATCGCCACGATGGTGGAGCTGGGGGCGCGCTCCAGCGGCGCGGTCACCCGCGTCGCGGTGGTGATGGACGTGCGCAGCCGCGCGTTCACCGAGGACCTGGGCGCGGTCATCAAGGACCTCGACGCCCGCGGCTACAAGCCGAAGGTCCTGTTCCTGGAGGCCACCGACGAGGTGCTGATCCGCCGCTTCGAGCAGGTGCGGCGCGGCCACCCGCTGCAGGGGGAGGGGCGGCTGGCCGACGGGATCGCCGCGGAGCGGTCGCTGCTGTCGAGGCTGCGCTCCGAGGCCGACCTGGTGCTGGACACCACCAGCCTGTCCGTGCACCAGCTGCGGTCCAAGATCGAGGACGCGTTCGGCACCGAGGCGAGCACCCGCACCCGGCTGACCGTGCTGTCCTTCGGCTACAAGTACGGCCTGCCGATGGACGCCGACCTGGTGATGGACTGCCGCTTCCTGCCGAATCCGTTCTGGATCCCGGAGCTGCGCGAGTTCAACGGCCTCGACGAGGAGGTTCGCAACTACGTGCTCGGCCAGGAGGGCGCGGAGGAGTTCCTGCAGAGCTACCAGCAGCTGCTGCGGCTGGTCGGGGCCGGCTACCACCGCGAGGGCAAGCGGTACCTGACGCTGGCGCTGGGCTGCACCGGCGGCAAGCACCGCAGCGTCGCGCTCGCCGAGGAGCTGGCCCGCCGCCTCGCCGAGGACGACGGGATGATGGTCAAGACGGTGCACCGGGACCTGGGGCGCGAGTGAGCGCCCAGCTGCGCGCGGTCGCGCTCGGCGGCGGCCACGGCCTGCAGGCGACGCTGTCCGCTCTGCGCCAGATCACCACCGACGTGACGGCGGTGGTGACGGTGGCCGACGACGGCGGGTCGTCCGGGCGGCTGCGTCGCGAGCTGGGCATGCTGCCGCCGGGCGACCTGCGCAAGGCGCTCGCCGCGCTCGCCGACTCCGACGCCGACGGCCAGCTGTGGGCGACGGTGTTCGAGCACCGCTTCGGCGGCAGCGGGGCCCTCGCCGGCCACGCCGTCGGCAACCTGCTGCTCGCCGGGCTGCTCGAGGTGCTGGGCGACCCGGTCGAGGTCCTCGACCACGCCTGCCGGCTGCTCGGCGTGCAGGGCCGGGTCCTGCCGATGTCGACGGTGCCGCTGGACATGGCCGCCGACGTCGTCGGACTCGACTCCGATCCCGACGCGATTCGCACGATCCGGGGACAGGTCGCCATCGCCAGTACGCCCGGACGAGTGAAACAAGTGCGTTTGCACGCGAATGGTGTCGAAGAACCGGCAGCCTGCCCGCAAGCGGTGGAGGCCGTGCTGGGCGCCGATCTGGTGCTGCTCGGACCCGGCTCGTGGTTCACCAGCGTGCTGCCACACCTGCTGGTCCCGGAGCTGCACGAGGCATTGGTGAGCACTACCGCGCGCCGCGTGGTGGTGCTCAACCTCGTCCCGCAGCCGGGTGAGACAGCGGGCTTCTCACCCGAACAGCACCTGGACGTACTCTCGCAGCACGCACCGCGGCTGCGGGTCGACGCCGTGTTGGCCGATGCCGACTCGGTGCCTACCCCTGATCGGCTTCGAGCTGCGGCCGCCGGTCTGGGTGCGCAGACTTTGCTGGACAAGATCGCCGCGCCGGCCGTGCCGGGACGGCACGACCCGGAGGCGCTGGCGGCCAGCCTGCGGGCCGCATTGGAGAGGAGGACGGACCGGTGGCGATGACCGCGGCGGTCAAGGACGAGTTGAGCCGGTTGTCGGTGACGAAGACGTGCTGCCGACGGGCTGAGGTGTCCTCGTTGCTGCGCTTCGCCGGCGGGCTGCACATCGTCGCCGGCCGGGTGGTGATCGAGGCCGAGCTGGACAGCGGCTCCACGGCGCGCCGGCTCCGCAAGGAGATCCACGAACTGTTCGGGCACCAGTCCGACGTGCACATGATCACCTCCGGCGGGCTGCGCAAGGGCACCCGGTACGTGGTGCGGGTGGTCAAGGACGGCGAGGGCCTCGCCCGGCAGACCGGGCTGCTCGACCCGCGCGGCCGCCCCGTGCGCGGCCTGCCCGCGCACGTCGTCTCCGGCGGCGCCTGCGATTCGGAAGCCGCGTGGCGCGGCGCCTTCCTGGCGCACGGCTCGCTGACCGAGCCGGGGCGGTCGTCGTCGATGGAGGTCACCTGCCCGGGCCCGGAGGCGGCGCTGGCGCTGGTCGGTGCCGCGCGGCGGATCGGCGTGGCGGCGAAGTCGCGCGAGGTGCGCGGCGCGGACCGGGTGGTGGTGCGCGACGGCGACGCCATCGGCGCGCTGCTGACCAGGCTCGGCGCGCACTCCAGCGTGCTCGCGTGGGAAGAGCGCCGGATGCGCCGCGAGGTGCGGGCGACGGCCAACCGGCTGGCGAACTTCGACGACGCCAACCTGCGCCGCTCGGCGCGCGCCGCGGTCGCCGCGGCCGCCCGGGTGGAGCGCGCGCTGGAGCTGCTGGGCCCGACGGCCCCGGATCACCTGACGGTGGCGGGCCGGCTGCGGCTGGCGCACCGGCAGGCATCGCTGGAGGAGCTCGGCCAGCTGGCGGACCCGCCGATGACCAAGGACGCGGTGGCCGGCCGGATCCGCCGGCTGCTGGCGATGGCCGACAAGCGAGCCCGCGAACTGGGCGTCCCGGACACCGAATCCGCGGTGACCGCCGAGATGCTGGAAGCCGACGCCTGACCGGTCGACCGCAGTTTCTTTGAGGTTTTCCAGCCTCGTTTTGCGTGGCGGTGCGGGTGGCGGAACCTCAGAGGCTTCCTGGTCTGTGGGTGCCCCTCCTGATGTATGTCCAATACACGGCGGAGGGGCCGTCCTCGCCAGGAACCCTCTGAGAACCCGCGGCGGTGCGAGTGTCGTAGGTGGGCTATGCGCCTGCGGCGCATGCGACACCCCATCGACGTACGGCTTTGCGACCCGCGACTGCGGACCGACCAGGATGAAAAAGGCTCAATTGAAACCGCGGTCCCGTCGGCCGGTAAATCACCATTTCAATTGGAACTGTGAAAAACCGGCACGGCGCCGAACCGGTGCAGAGATGCCGATCACGGGCCGCGATCGCCGTCGTCGCCCCGATCGCCCCGCTCCGCGGCGCGTTGACCTGCGCTGATGCGCGTGTGGTCGCGGTTGGTCGCGGGCCGGGTGCGGCTGGTGGGAGACATCGCATTTCCGGAGCGTGAGCCCGCTCGCCCGCCCGCGTGCGAAGGCCCCGGTGGCAGATAGGGTGATGCCGAGACCATCAACCTCACCCGCCGCGTCGCCGGCCGGGTCAGTCACGAGGAGAGATCGGCGTGACCGTTCGCGTAGGTATCAACGGCTTCGGTCGGATCGGGCGGAACTTCTGGCGGGCCGCGACCGCCAGTGATCACGACATCGAGATCGTGGCCGCCAACGACCTGGGCGATGTCGCGACCATGGCCCACCTGCTCAAGTACGACAGCATCCTCGGCCGCCTCGACCAGGAGGTGAAGGTCACCGGTGAGGGCATCGAGGTGGGCGGCAAGCTCATCAAGATCCTCGCCGAGCGCGACCCGGGCAAGCTGCCGTGGGGCGACCTGGGCGTCGACGTCGTCGTGGAGTCCACCGGCTTCTTCACCAAGGCCGCGGACGCCCGCAAGCACGTCGACGAGGGCGGTGCGAAGAAGGTCATCATCTCCGCCCCGGCCAAGGGCGAAGACCTGACCGTGGTGCTGGGCGTCAACGACGACAAGTACGACGGCTCGCAGACCATCATCTCCAACGCCTCCTGCACCACCAACTGCCTGGCCCCGATGGTCAAGGTGCTCGACGACGCCTTCGGCATCGAGCAGGGCCTGATGACCACCATCCACGCCTACACGCAGGACCAGAACCTGCAGGACGCCCCGCACAGCGACCTGCGCCGCGCCCGCGCCGCCGCGGTCAACGTGGTGCCGACCAGCACCGGTGCGGCCAAGGCGATCGGCCTGGTGCTGCCGGAGCTCAACGGCAAGCTGGACGGCTACGCGCTGCGCGTGCCGGTGCCGACCGGCTCGGTCACCGACCTCACCGCCACCGTCCGCAAGGACGCCACGGTCGAGTCGGTCAACGAGGCGTTCAAGGCCGCGGCCGCCGAGGGCAAGCTCAAGGGCATCCTCAAGTACAACGAGGACCCGATCGTCTCCGCCGACATCGTCACCGACCCGCACTCGACGATCTACGACTCGCCGCTGACCAAGGTCATCGGCAACCAGGTCAAGATCGTCGGCTGGTACGACAACGAGTGGGGCTACTCCAACCGCCTCGCCGACCTCGTCGACCTGGTCGGCAAGAAGCTGGCCTGACCTGATTCCCGGAGACCCGCATGAGCCGCTGGAACACCTCGGCTCGTGCGGGTCTTCCCGTAGTGGGGGTGCCGGCCGGGCTCGGGGCCGTGCGTGTTCTGTGCTGCTAAGGCGACACGAAAGACGCACGGCCCCACCGGATGCCGGCACCATCCCCTGATGCGAGGAGCAGACGTGAAGAACCTCGACGATCTGCTGTCCGAGGGCGTTCGGGGTCGGCGTGTTCTGGTGCGTGCCGACCTCAACGTGCCGCTGGACGGCGAGAAGATCACCGACGACGGCCGGGTGCGCGCCTCCCTGCCGACCATCCGGAAGCTGACCGGCGCCGGCGCCCAGGTGGTGCTCACCGCGCACCTCGGCCGCCCCAAGGGCGAGCCGGACCCGAAGTTCTCCCTGGCCCCGGTCGCGCGGCGTCTCGGCGAGCTGCTCGGCGCGGACGTCCCGCTGGCCGGTGACCTGGTCGGCGACTCGGCGAAGTCCACGGTGGCGGGCCTGGCCGACGGGTCGGTCGCGCTGCTGGAGAACGTCCGCTTCGACGCCCGCGAGACCAGCAAGGACGACGCCGAGCGCGGCGCGCTGGCCGACGAGCTGGCGGCGCTGGTCGGCCCGGACGCCGCCTTCGTCTCCGACGGTTTCGGCGTGGTGCACCGCAAGCAGGCGTCGGTCTACGACGTCGCCAAGCGGCTGCCCGCCTACGCCGGCGGCCTGGTGCTCGCCGAGGTCGAGGTGCTGCGCACCCTGACCGGCGACCCGAAGCACCCCTACGTCGTGGTGCTCGGCGGCTCGAAGGTCTCCGACAAGCTCGGCGTCATCAAGGCCCTGCTGCCCAAGGTCGACAAGCTGCTCATCGGCGGCGGCATGGCGTACACGTTCCTGGCCGCCCAGGGCCACAACGTCGGCAACTCGCTGCTGCAGGAGGACCAGATCTCCTCCACCGAGCAGCTGCTCGCCGAGCACGGCGACAAGCTGGTGCTGCCCGTGGACGTGGTGGTCGCCGACCGTTTCGCCGCGGACGCGGAGAAGCAGGTCGTGGCCGCCGACGCGATCCCGGCCGACTGGATGGGGCTGGACATCGGGCCGCGCAGCGCCGAGCAGTTCGCCGGGATCCTCCGCGAGGCCGGCACGGTGTTCTGGAACGGCCCGGCCGGCGTGTTCGAGTTCCCGGCGTTCGCCGACGGCACCCGCGGCGTCGCGCAGGCCATCGTCGACTCCGATTCGTTCAGCGTGGTCGGCGGCGGCGACTCGGCCGCCGCGGTGCGGACCCTCGGACTGCCCGAGGACGGCTTCTCGCACATCTCCACCGGCGGCGGCGCGTCGCTGGAATACCTCGAAGGCAAGGACCTGCCCGGTGTGGCCGTCCTGGAAGGTGAGCGCTGAACATGGCCAGGCAGCCACTGATCGCCGGCAACTGGAAGATGAACCTGAACCACCTGGAGGCGATCGCCCTGGTGCAGAAGGTCGCCTTCGCGTTGCCGGAGAAGTACTTCGCGAAGGTGGAGGTGGCGATGCTGCCGCCGTTCACCGACATCCGCAGCGTGCAGACCCTGATCGACGGCGACAAGCTGCTGCTCAAGCACGGCGCGCAGGACATCTCCGAGCACGAGTCCGGGGCCTACACCGGTGACGTGTCCGGGCCGATGCTGGCCAAGCTCGGGTGCAGCTACGTGGTGGTCGGCCACTCGGAGCGCCGCGAGTACCACGCGGAGACCGACGAGCTGGTGAACAAGAAGGTCCGCGCCACCCTCAAGCACGGCATGTCGCCGATCCTGTGCGTCGGCGAGCAGCTCGACGTGCGCGAGTCCGGCGGCCACGTCGAGCACTGCACGACGCAGCTGATCAACGCGCTCAAGGGCCTCAAGGCCGAGCAGGTGCGCCAGGTCGTGGTGGCCTACGAGCCGGTGTGGGCGATCGGCACCGGCAAGGTCGCCACCGCCGCGGACGCGCAGGAGGTCTGCGGGGCGCTGCGGGCGGCGCTGGAGGAGAAGTACGGCAAGGAGATCGCCGACGAGGTGCGGGTGCTCTACGGCGGCTCGGTGAAGTCGAGCAACATCGGCGACCTGATCGGCCAGTCGGACGTGGACGGCGCCCTGGTCGGCGGCGCGAGCCTCAACGGCGACGAGTTCGCCAAGCTCTCCGCCATGGCCGCGGGCGGCCCCATCCCGTGATGCGGTTCCGGCCCGTTCGCCTCTCCCGGTGAGGTGAACGGGCCGTTCGCGCCGACCCGTCCGGCACCCCTGGGGTGCACCGGGTGGAGCAGTGTGAGACCGTCCTCGCGGCAAACGGGTGGACGGTGGTCAACTCGCTGTTGGTGGCCCGGTACGCTTGGTCGCGGACCGCTGTGCGAACGAGGACGTGATGACTCTTTTCCTGCAGATCGTGTTGATCGTGACGAGTGTGCTGCTGGTGCTGCTGGTGCTGCTGCACCGGGCCAAGGGCGGCGGTCTGTCCTCGCTGTTCGGCGGCGGTATGCAGTCCAACCTGGCCGGTTCCAGTGTGGCGGAGAAGAACCTCGACCGGATGACGTTGTTCGTCATGGCGCTGTGGGTCATCTCCATCATCGGTGTCGGCCTGTTGATCAAGATCGGTTGATCGACCGGGCACCCAGCCGGTCGACGACCCCGGGCCGCTTGGTGGGTGAAGACGGATGACTGGTGGCAACGCCATTCGCGGCACGCGTGTGGGCTCGGGCCCCACGGTAGGCGAGTCGGAGCGGGGGGAAGCCGCGCCGCGCAAGCGGGTCGACTACTGGTGCGCGAACGCGCACCACAGCCGGCCGTCGTTTGCGATGGACGCCGAGGTGCCGGAGGAATGGGACTGCCCGCGCTGCGGTTTGCCGGCGGGCTTGGACCAGGAGAATCCGCCCGAGGCGCGGCGGAACGAGCCGTACAAGAGCCACCTCGCGTACGTCAAGGAGCGGCGCAGCGATGCCGACGGGATGGCCATCCTGGAGGAAGCGCTGACCAAGCTCCGCGAGCGCAAGGGCCGCTGAGATCAACGAACCGGGCCGGGTGGGCGACAGCTCACCCGGCCCGGTTCGTTTCTCGCGCGTGCTCGCTCCGGTAAGAACCTGCTTCAGCGCTCACGACGGCTCGACGTCGATCTCGTTGACCGCGGCGAGCATGTGCCGCAGCACCCGCATGGTCGTCGCCACCTCGGCATCGGTCAGGTCGCCGCCGACGAGCCCCATCGTTGTGTGCTCTTCCGCCTGCACCGCGCGGATGGCGGTGCGGCCGGCTTCGGTGAGCGCCACCAGCGACGAGCGGCGGTGCGCGGGATTCGGCTTCAGCGCGACGAATCCGGCCGCCTGCGCGTCGTTGACCATGCGCTGCACGAACTGCCTGCTGAGTTCCAGGGTCCGGGCGATCTGGGGGACCGGCTCGGCGGTGCCGGCTATTTCCAGCCGTTCGAGCACCGCGCGCACGCCGACGGACAACCCGTTGCTGGGGCTTTGCTGCTCGACGAGGCGTGCGACGCGGCGGTAGAGCGGTCCGAGGACGGCGTAGACCTCGGCCAGTCGCGGTCCGAGCTCGGTGGGCGGCAGCGGGGAATCGGAGTTGTCAACCACGGTGTCATTATGACACCTTGGTTGCCATGAACACTATCGAGTCAGTACGAGTTCCGGTCCCGGACGGCGAGCTGTACGCCGAGGTGGTGGGTTCCGGGCCGCCGCTGGTGCTGCTGCACGCCGGTTACCTGGGCGTGGGGATGTGGGACGAGCAGCTCGAACTCGCCGCCGACCACCGGCTGATCCGCTACGACGCCCGCTCCCACGGGCGCTCCAGCACCGCGATGGCCGACGTCCGGGCCGAGGAAGACCTGCTGGCGCTGCTGGACCACTTCGAGGTCGGCACCGCGTCGCTGATGGGCAACTCGATGGGCGGCGCCACCGCCCTGACCTTCGCGTTGCAGCACCCGGAGCGGGTGGACCGCATCGTGCTGTTCGGCCCGGGCATCCCGCCGGTCGACTTCCTCGACCCGTTCATCCAGGATGGGCACCGCGAGCAGGAGGCCGCCAGGCAGGCGATGGACATCGACCGGTACGTCGAGGCGTTCCTGCGCATCGGGGTCGACGGCCCGCACCGCCGGCCGGACGAGGTGGACCAGCAGATCCGGTCGCGCTGCCGGGACATGGCGATGACGACCGTGGGCAACCACCACACCGCGACCGGGCGGCTGCTGGAGCGCGACGTCGCGAGCAGGCTGGCGGAGATCACCGCGCCGACCTTGCTGGTCGTCGGCGAGCTGGAGGCGGTCGACCTGCACCGGATGGCGCGGGACGCGGCGGAGCGGATGCCGAACGCCGAACTGGTCGAGATGGCCGGCGTCGGGCACATGGCCAGCATGGAGAACCCGCAGGAGGTCAACGAGTTGATCCGCCGCCACCTGGGCGGATAGGAATTCGCGGACACGATTCGTCGAGCGCGTCGATTCCCGGGGAGCCCGTTCGATGCGTAGGTGAACGGCCGGCCGCCACCGGCGAGGAGCGGTTCCTGATGCGATTCCTGATGGTGGTCAAGGCCAACGCCGACAGCGAAGAACCGGGTGGACCTGCTGGCCGCCGAGCGGGCGCTGCTCCTCCATCGCGCCCGTTCCTGCGGCTGATGTCCAGTTTCAATTGAGCCTTTTTCATCCTGGTCGGCCCGCAGCCGCGGATCGCAAAGCTGCATGTCGATGGGTGTCGCATGCGCCGCAGGCGCATAGCCCACCTACGACACCGGCACCGCCGCGGGTTCTCAGCGTTCGCCTGGCGAGGACGGCCCAGCCGCCGTGTATTGGCATACATAAGGCTGGGCACCCACAGTCCAGGCGGGCGCTGTAACTCCCGCAGGGGGGCCGCTACCCGCACCGCCACGCAAAACGAGGTTGGAAAGACCTCATTGAAACTGGGCGGCCGGTGTGGCGTTGGTCGCGGTGTTGGGCCGCGCCCGGCTACCGGTGGGTACGCTCGCCGTCCACGACAGCGGCGATCCGGGAGGACTCATGGCTCAGGCGACGGCTGATCTCGCGGACCGGGAAGGCCCGGAGGTGCGCAGCTGCGACGTGCAGTTCCGCAACCTCGGCGGGCGCGAGGCGTTCGAAGGCCGGATCCGCACGGTCACGTGCTTCCAGGACAACGCCCTGCTCAAGAAGGTCCTCTCCGAGCCCGGCGACGGCCAGGTGCTGGTCATCGACGGCCGCGGCTCGCTGCACACCGCGCTGATCGGCGACCTGATCGCCGAGATCGGCCGCTCGAACGGCTGGAGCGGGGTCGTCATCAACGGCGCGGTGCGCGACTCGGCGGTGCTGGCCGGGATGGACTTCGGCGTCAAGGCGCTGGGCACCAACCCGCGCAAGAGCACCAAGACCGGCGAGGGAACCGTCGACGATGTCATCGAGCTCGGCGGCATCCGGTTCGTGCCCGGCGAGTACGTGGTGTCCGACCAGGACGGCATCGTGGTGATCACCGAGCCGTAGTTTCACCGGCGGCCGAGCGCGACGTACGGTTCACACGTGCAGGCTGTCCTGATCACGTTCCGACGGTTGGTGCCGGTGCGCAAGCGCCCTGCCGTGCCGATCGTGCTCGGCTTCGCCGCGTTCATCGCCGTCGGCACGCTGCTGCTCTCGCTGCCCTTCTCGACGGAGTCCGGCCAGGCCACCGGTTTGCTGGCAGCGCTGTTCACCGCGACCTCGGCGGTGTGCGTGACCGGGCTCGTCGTCGTGGACACTCCGACGCACTGGTCCGCCGCCGGCGAGGTGACGATCCTCATGCTGATCCAGATCGGCGGGCTGGGGATCATGACCCTCGCGTCGTTGCTGAGCCTGCTGGTGTTCCGCCGGTTCGGCTTGCGCATGCGCCTGACGGCCCAGGCGGAGACCAAGGCGCTCGACCTCGGCGACGTTCGCCGGGTGGTGGGCCAGGTCCTCTTGTTCAGCCTGCTGTTCGAGCTGGTCGTCGCGGTGCTGCTGACGGTCCGGCTGATCACCGGCTACGGCATGGGGCTCGGGCGGGCGGTGTACGAGGGCGTGTTCCACGCGGTCTCGGCGTTCAACAACGCGGGATTCGCGCTGTACTCGGACAACTTGATCGGGTTCGCCACCGATCCCTGGTTCTGCCTGCCGATCTGCGCCGCGGTGGTGGCCGGCGGGCTCGGTTTCCCGGTGTGGCTGGAGCTGTTCCGCCAGTTCCGCAAGCAGCGCCGCTGGACGCTGCACACCAAGGTCACCCTGCTGGCCACAGCGGTGCTGGTGGTGGTCGGCACCGTGGCGGTCACCGTCGCGGAGTGGGCCAACCCGGGCACGCTGGGACCGCTGTCCTGGCAGGGCAAGCTGCTGGCCGGGTCCTTCACCGGGCTGATGCCGCGCACCGCGGGCTTCAACAGCCTGGATGTCGCCCAGATGTATCCGGGAACGCTGCTGGTGCAGGACATCCTGATGTTCATCGGCGGTGGCAGCGCCGGTACGGCGGGCGGCATCAAGGTCACCACCTTCGCGTTGCTGGCGTTCGTGATCCTCGCCGAGATCCGCGGCGAGCCGACCGTGCACGTGATGGGGCGCCGCCTGCCGGAGGGCGTGCAGCGGCAGGCGCTGACGATCGTGCTGATCGGGGTCGCGGTGATCATGCTGACCGTGCTCGCGCTGCTGGCGATTTCGCCGTTCGGGCTGGACGCGGTCCTGTTCGAGGCGGTGTCGGCGTTCGCCACGGTCGGCCTCTCCACCGGCATCACCGCCCAGCTGCCGGCGTTCGGGCAGATACTGCTGGTAGCCCTGATGTTCATCGGGCGGTTGGGGCCGATCACGCTCGCCTCCGCACTGGCCTTGCGCGAACGGGCCCGACGCTACGAACTACCGGAGGAGCGACCC
This sequence comes from Saccharopolyspora sp. NPDC045839, assembly GCF_056431645.1. Lineage (NCBI taxonomy): Bacteria > Bacillati > Actinomycetota > Actinomycetes > Pseudonocardiales > Pseudonocardiaceae > Saccharopolyspora > Saccharopolyspora sp. NPDC045839. The sequence continues at coordinate 192,846 of NZ_JBWKKH010000013.1, read as the reverse complement.
ATCGTTGGCTAAGAACAACGCGGAGAACCAGATCGTCGTGATCGGCCTGGGCCGGTTCGGCAGTTCACTGGCGAGCGAACTGGTGCGGCGCGGCTCGGAGGTGCTGGCGATCGACTCGCGGCCGGCCGTGGTGCAGCGGCACGCCGACGAGCTGACCCACACCGCGGTCGCCGACACGACCGACCCGGAGACCCTCCGGCAGCTCGGCGTGCACCAGTTCAACCGGGCGGTGGTGGCCATCGGCACCGACCTGGAGGCCAGCATCCTGACCACCTCGCTGCTGGCCGACTTCGGGATCCAGAACATCTGGGCCAAGGCCACCAGCCGTCAGCACGGCCGGATCCTGGAACGCGTGGGCGCGCACCACGTCGTGCTGCCGGAGCACGACATGGGGGAGCGGGTCGCGCACCTGGTGATCGGCCGGATGCTCGACTACATCGAGCTCGACGAGCACTACGCGCTCGCCAAGACCTACGCGCCCACCGAAGGGGTGGGCCGCACCCTGGCCGATGCACAGCTGCGCGCGAAGTACGGCATCACCGTCGTCGGCATCAAACGCCTGGGTTCGGAATTCACCTACGCCACCGCCGACACCGTGATCCGCGCCGAAGATGTGCTGGTGGTAGCGGGAAGGTCGGAGAAGGTGGAGCGGTTCGCCGAACTCACCTGATCGAGGCCACCGCACCGGCCGTCGTCGCAGCGGGCGGCGGCTCAGTGATCGGCGTAGTGCTCCTCGACGACGCGGGCCATGGCTTCGGCGGCGTTGGTGGTCAGCGACTTCGCGCTGAAGTAGATGTCGCCCTTCACGCCCTTGTACTTGCCGTTGAGCGCCAGGTGGGCGGAGAGCTCGCCGGGGTCGGTCCAGCCCTCCTTGCCGACCCGGTAGGCGGCCTGGCCGATGTAGAGGTCCACGCCGGTGCCCGAGACCGTCTTGGACCACCACGGGATCAGGGCGGCGTAGTCGGCGGCCGGGTGGCCGATCTGCCAGTAGACCTGCGGGGCGATGTAGTCGACCCAGCCCTCCCGCACCCACTTGCGGGTGTCGGCGTAGATCGCCGAGTACGACTCCAGGCCCTTGGTGTCCGAGCCGGCCGGGTCGCTGGACGCGTTGCGCCAGATGCCGAACGGGCTGATGCCGAACTTCGCCACCGGCTTGGCCCGGTGCACCCGGGCGTCGAGGTCCGCCACCAGCTGGTCGACGTTGTGCCGGCGCCAGTCCTCGATGTCGTCGAAGTCCTTGCCGTGCTCGGCGAAGGTCTTCTCGTCCGGGATCTTCTGGCCCTCGACGGGGTACGGGTAGAAGTAATCGTCGAGATGGACGCCGTCGACGTCGTAGTTCTCGACGGCGTGCATGATCGCGCGGGTCACGAACTCGCGGGCCGCCGGCACGCCCGGGTCGTAGTAGAGCTTGCCGCCGTAGGCGAAGGTCCACTCCGGGTGCTTGCGGGCCGGGTGCTCCGGGACGAGCGCCTGCGGGTCGTCGGTCATGCTGATCCGGTACGGGTTGAACCAGGCGTGGAACTGCAGGCCGCGCTGGTGCGCCTCGTCGACCATGAACCGCAGCGGGTCGTAGCCGGGATCGCGGCCCTGCTGCCCGGTCAACCAGTGCGACCACGGCTCGTGCGGCGACGGCCAGAACGCGTCGGCGGTCGGCCGCACCTGGACGAACACGGCGTTCAGCTTGTTCGCGACGGCCTGGTCGAGCAGCTTCCGGTACTCGTCCTGCTGCTGCGCGGCGGAAAGCCCCGGTTTGCTCGGCCAGTCGATGTTCTCCACCCCGGCGATCCACATCCCGCGCATCGCGGTGGTCGGCTCCTTCGCCGCCGCCCCGGTCGTCCCGAAGAGCCCGAGCAGGATCGCCACCAACCCCAGCGCCAGCCCCATCACGTCCGCCCGGATCCGACGCAACCCCTGCGTGCGGGTCATCCCAGCTCACCTCGCCGCTGATCGACAACTGCGCGCCACAGCGTACGACCAACGAGGCGGAAATGGCGAGGAACACCCGTATCGCCCGATCCGGGCCGATCCCGGCTCGGGTCACGCCGCCTGGCGGGAGCGGTTCCCGGCCAGTTCCCGGGCCCGTTGCTCGGCTCGGGCTCCGAGTCTGGCCGGATCGCATTCGGCGAGGTGGTCGCGCACCAGCAGGTGCACGAACCGCCACTCGCCGTCCGACCGGCTCAGCAGGCTCCGGTCCGCGGCGTGCGAGAGGAAGTCGCGTCGCCTGGGCGGCAGGTAGCCGGTGAAGCGGAACACCAGCAGGCCGAGCAGCGACGCTCCTGGACCGTCGTCCCAGGCGAGGAGCCCGCAGCCGCCGATCACCAACCCGACGGCGAACCCGAGGAACCGGGTGTCGGGCAGCGAGCCCGCGGCGATGCCCGGCAGCGCCGCGACGAGCGCTCCCGCGGTCACGCAGAGCACGTTCTGCTTGGTGAAGCCCCAGTTCTTCGGCGCGTCCCGGGTCTGCGGGGAGAGGCAGAACTGGACCGTGCCCAAGGTCGTCGCTCCGATGAAGGCGCTGCCCGCCAGGCCGATCACCCAGCCGCCCACCAGTTCTTCGGTCGGGCCGATCCACAATGCCAGCCCCAGCGACGCGAGGCCGGACGCGAGCGCGACGAACCACGCGGTGACGGCTTCCGCCACGAAATTGACGGAGGCGGTGAGTCCGGCGCTGACGGCGGCGCCTGCGGCGACGATGGCGGCGCAAACCGGTGCGGGGACCTCGGCGAGGATCCAGTGCACCGCCAGCACGAGGCCGATCGTGCCCGCCCCGGCGGTCAGGCCGACGACCGCCGCGGAGCGGACGGCCCTGGCCCGGTGCGGCGACGACCGCGCGCCGGTCGGAGGGAGCGCATCGCGGCTGGTCATGGCCGTCGCCACCGCTGCGGCGCACGCGGTGACCACGCCCGCGAACAGGCCGAACCGCACCATTGCGGCGAGCACGATCGGCGCGGTGAAGGCCCCCAGCGCCACCGGTATGAAAACGCCCGTGGTCGCCACGGTGACGTCGAGCGGGACGCACTTGTACCAGTCGAGGTTGGACAGGAACCGGATCCGCAACGCCGCGTTCCCGCGGTAGGAGTCCCGGGCCAGCATCGCCAGGAACCACAACGCGCGGACGGTCTCCCGTGGCGTGTAGCGGGACGGCGGCGTGACCCGGCGCGCCAGCACCTCGCAGACGTAAGCGTCGAACAGCTCCCGGCGGGCGGTGGTCGTGCCCTCGGCCCGCAGTTGCTCGCCGTCGGCTCCCCGCACTGCCAGCGCCATGATGTTGAGCATCAGCGGGGAGTCCAGCAGTTCCCACAGCTCCGGGTCGCTGGTCAGCATCGACCGGACGCCGCTGAGTCCCCGCCCGGTGCCTTCGAAGTACTCCGCCAGCCGGTCGCGGGTCAGCGGCTGGATGTGCACCGCGCCGTGCAGGCTGAGCCGTTCGGGCAGCCGGTCGTACTCGCCCAGGCGGCTGCACACCGCGATCTGCGGCACGAACGCCTTCTGCGGCAAGGAGTTCAGCTCGCGGACGCACTCCTCGCGGTGTTCCGGGGCCACCTCGTCGAGACCGTCGAGCAACAACGCCAGCTTTCCCGCGGCAAGCCAGGCTTCGGTGACCGCGTGCGGAATGGTGTACCTGCGCCGCAGCTCGTCGCGCAGCCACTGGACGAAATCGTTCGGCCCGCGCTTCTTGTCGTCGGTGCCGGGCCATCCCGAGAGATCGACCAGCACGGGGATCGGCTGCTCCGGGTCCCGCCGGGCGCGGCCGACCAGCGCGTGAGCCAGCTCCAGCAGCAGCGTGGTCTTGCCCGCGCCGGGGTCGCCGAGGACGAGCATGGACTGGTGGAGCTCGTCGAAGACCTCGGAGATCGGCGCGTTCGACGCGATGGCCTTCTCGGCGCCGCCGACGGGTTGCACCGTCAGCGACTGCGGGCGGATGACCGCGTCCGGCCGTTCGTCGAGGTCCAGTTCGATCCGCGCTTTGGCGGCGAGCGACTGCGAGAACCGCTGATCGACGTAGCGCTCGACGCGGTCCAGCGCGTTCGGCCGGTTGCGCGGGTGATCGACGGGGTGGCTGGTGATGGCCGACTGCTGGCGCGCCAGCATCTCCCACAACCCGACGACCACGGAAACGGCCCACAGCACACCGATGACCGGCCAGGCCCAGCCGGTGTACGGCGCGAGGAACGCCGGTGCACTGCCCCCGGTGCCGATGTTGATGGCGGTCGGCAACAGCACGGCGCTGACGGAAATCCCCAGCACGAATGCGCAGACGCGAAGAAGTCGACCTCGTGCACGGCGCATAACGCGGAAGATTACCCAGCGCCCGCAGCGGATTGTTCCCGCTCACGCGGATTGGAACGATCTCGGAGCCGGTGCGCTCAGGGCAGGCGGCTCAGCCGGCCGCCGGTGAAGTGGGCGAATGCCCGGTCGATCCGTTCGAGGGGCTGCCGGAGCGGGCGGACTCCGAACCACAGGCCGCGGACGCGGAGCGGGTTCGACTCGGACCCCGGCTTGGCGGCCGGCCTCCCGAAAGGCCTTTGGCGCCCAGTGACGACATCGACGGCAGGTCGCCGAAACCTCGTGGTGGCAACGAAAAGGCCACCCCGAGCCGCCAGTGCTCGGGGTGGCCTTCGCCTCGGGGGATCAGCCCCCGGTCGGGACGGCCGATGCCGCGGTCGGGTCCAGCAGCCACAGGGTCCGGTCCCGGCCGCGGGCTCCCGCCGCCGGGATGTCCACCGGCTTCGCCCCGCCCAGCGCCGCCGCCACCGGCTCGGCCTTCGCCTCGCCGGTGGTCATCAGCCAGACCTCCGAAGCCGCCTGGATCGCCGGGAGCGTCAGGGAGATCCGGGTCGGCGGCGGCTTCGGGCAGTCGTGCACGCCCACCACCGTCCGCTCGGCCTCCCGCACGTACGGCGTGTCCGGGAACAGCGACGCCGTGTGCCCCTCCTCGCCGACGCCCAGCAGCAGGACGTCGAAGTGCGGCACCGCGATGTCGGTCGCCCGCGATGCCGTGGTCGCGAGCACCTCCGCGTAGTGCGCCGCCGCCGCATCGGCGTCCGGGCCGAACTTGCCGTCCGATGGCGCCATCGCGTGCACCCGCTCCGGGGTGACCGGGACGTGGTCGAGCAGGGCGTGGCGGGCCTGGGTCTCGTTGCGGTCCGGGTCGCCGTCCGGCAGGAACCGCTCGTCGCCCCAGTACACGTCCACGTTCGCCCAGTCCACCGCGTCCCGGGCGGGGGAGCGGTTGACCTGTTCGAGCACGCCGATGCCCGTCCGGCCACCGGTGAGCACCACGGACGCCACGCCGTGCGCGGCCTGCGCGTCGACGATCCTGGTGATCAGCCGGGCCGCCGCCGCGGCGGCCAGCAGCTCGCCGGTGGCGTGCACGACCACTTCCGGTCGGCTCATGAACCGGCCTCTGCCGACTCGGCGGCCTCCGCCGCCGGTTCGTCCTCGCCGCGCACGATCTTGTCCAGGCCCTGCAGGGTGGCCTCGTAGATCTCGTCCGGGTCGAGGCGGCGCAGTTCCTCGGTGAGGCAGTCGCGCACCTCGCGGCGGTGCAGCGACACCCGCCGCTCCGGCTGGCCCGGCTGGGTCAGCGTCCCGACCTTGCCGTCCGGGCGGACGATCTCCACGTTGCCCGACGGGCGCTCCAGCACCGCCGAGACGATGCCCGGTCCGCGCGGGTGATCCACCCGGCGCACCGGGATGCCCAGGTAGCTCGCCAGCCACGCGGCCAGCAGGTCGGTCGACGGCGAGTCCGCCGCGCCGGTGACCGTGGCGGCCGTGACCGCCTCGTGCGGCGGCAGGTCCAGCGCCGCCGCCAGCACCGCGCGCCACGAGGTCAGCCGGGTCCAGGCCAGATCCGTGTCACCGTCGGCATAGGACTTGACGCGCTTCTGCAGCGAGACGATCGGGTCGCCGTCGGCCGCCGCGTCGGTGATCCGCCGGTGCGACAGCGCGCCGATCGGGTCCTTCGCGGGGCTTTCCGGCGCGTCCGAGGGCCACCAGGCGACCACCGGGGCGTCCGGCAGCAGCAACGGCACCACCGAGCCCGCGCCCTCGTCGGCCAGCGGCCCGTACAGCCGCAGCACGATGACCTCCGACGCCCCCGCGTCGCCGCCGACGCGGATCTGGGCGTCCAGCCGCGGCGCGGCCTGCCGCGCCCCGCTGGCCACCACGATCACCCGGCACGGGTGCTCCCGGCTGGCGTCGTTGGCGGCCTGGATGGCCTTCTCCACCTCGGTGCCGTCGCCGGTGACGATCACCAGCGTCAGCACCCGGCCCAGCGCGACCGCACCACCGGACTCGCGCAGTTCGACCAGCTTCTTGTTGACCTGCGAAGTGGTGGTGGACGGCAGATCGATGATCACGGTCGCCTCCAGACGCGTCCGGTTCGGGCCAGCATCGCGTCCGCCGACGGCGGACCCCACGTCCCGGCCTTGTACGGCTGGGGCTTGCCGCGGGCGGCCCAGTGCTCCAGCACCGGGTCGAGGATCTGCCAGGACAGTTCGACTTCCTCGTTCACCGGGAACAGCGACGGCTCGCCGAGCAGCACGTCCAGGATCAGCCGCTCGTAGGCCTCCGGCGAGGACTCGGTGAACGCGTGTCCGTAACCGAAGTCCATGGTCACGTCGCGCACCTCCATCGAGGTGCCCGGCACCTTCGCGCCGAAGCGCATCGTGATGCCCTCGTCCGGCTGCACCCGGATCACCAGGGCGTTCTGCCCGAGCTCCTCGGTCATGGTGCTGTCGAACGGCAGGTGCGGGGCGCGCTTGAAGACCACCGCGATCTCGGTGACCCGGCGGCCCAGCCGCTTGCCGGTGCGCAGGTAGAACGGCACCCCGGCCCACCGCCGGCTCTCCACCTCGAGGGTGATCGCCGCGTAGGTCTCGGTGATCGAGTCGGACGCGAAACCGCCCTCCTCGTGCAGGCCCGGCACCAGCGAACCGCCCTGCCAGCCGCCGGTGTACTGGCCGCGGGCGGTGGTCTCGTCGAACGGGCCGACCGGCTTGGTCGCCGACAGCACCTTGACCTTCTCCGCGCGCAGGTCCTGCGGCGAGAAGGAGACCGGCTCCTCCATCGCGGTGAACGCCAGCAGCTGCAGCAGGTGGTTCTGGATCACGTCGCGCGCCGCGCCGATGCCGTCGTAGTAGCCGGCGCGCCCGCCCAGGCCGATGTCCTCGGCCATGGTGATCTGCACGTGGTCCACGTAGTGCGCGTTCCAGATCGGCTCGAACAGCTGGTTCGCGAAGCGCAGCGCCAGGATGTTCTGCACCGTCTCCTTGCCGAGGTAGTGGTCGATGCGGAACACCGATTCCTCGGGGAACACCTCGTTGACGATGCCGTTGAGGTGCCGCGCGCTCTCCAGGTCGTGGCCGAACGGCTTCTCGATGACCACCCGCCGCCAGCTCTCGTCGGTCGGCTCGGTCAGCCCGGACCGCGACAGCTGCTTGAGCACCGTCGGGAACGCCGACGGCGGCACCGACAGGTAGAACGCGTGGTTGCCGCCGGTGCCCCGGTCGGCGTCGAGTTCCTTGACCGTGGCGGCGAGCCGGTCGAACGCGGCGTCGTCGTCGAACGAGCCGGGCACGAACCGGATGCCCTCCGCCAGCCGGTCCCAGACGTTCTGGTGGAACGGGGTCCGCGCGTGCTCCTTGACCGCGTCGTAGACGACCTGGCCGAAGTCCTGGTCGGCCCAGTCGCGGCGGGCGAAGCCGGTCAGCGCGAAGCCCGGCGGCAGCAGGCCGCGGTTGGCGAGGTCGTAGATCGCCGGCATCAGCTTCTTGCGGGAGAGGTCACCGGTCACGCCGAAGATCGTCAGCCCGCACGGGCCGGCGATCCTGGGCAGCCGCTTGTCCCGCGGGTCGCGCAGCGGGTTGTGCCACTGTTCGCTTTGAGTCACGCCCGGTCCTCCAAGGAGCGCAGGTCCTGCACGGCCTTGACCAGCTCGACGAGCCCGGCCGCCCGGTCGGTGAGGTGCAGGCGCAGCACCGGCCGGCCCCGGTCGGCGAGCACCTGCCCGTCGCCGAGCGCCTGGGCGCGCTGCAGCCCGGCCAGGGTGTACGGCCGGTCCGGCACCTCCAGGTCCTCCTCGGCGGCACCGGTGATCTGCAGGAACACGCCGTTCTGGTGGCCGCCCTTGTGGTACTGCCCGGTGGAGTGCAGGAACCGCGGGCCCCAGCCGAAGGTCGTCTGCAGCCCGGTGCGGCGCGCCAGCTCCGGCCGCAGCACCGCGGTCGAGGCGTCGTCGAGTCGGTCCAGGTACGCCTGCACCGAAAGGTAGCCGCGCTCCGGCGCGATGGCCAGGAACGCCCGCAGCGCCTCGGCCACGGTGCCGGTGCCTGCGGTCAGCCAGTCGCCGGAGGCGTGCACCTCGACCGAGCCGTCGACCAGCGCCGGGGTCGCGGCCGGGCCACCGGCCGGGCCGTCCAGCAGCGCCCGCGCGGCCTTCTTCGCGGCCTCCACGTCCGGCTGGTCGAACGGGTCGATGCCCAGCAGCCGGCCGGCCACCGCGGTCGCGAACTCCCACAGCAGGAACATGCCGCCCAGCGGGCCGGTGGTGCTGATCCGCGCGCCGTCGACGGCCGGCCCGACGGCCACGGTCGTCGCGTCCGGACCGGCATCGGCGAAGCCGGGGGCCTCGGTGTTCTCCACGACCACCGGCAGCAGGCCGGTGCCGTTCTTGCCGGTGGACTCGGCGATCAGCTGCTCGACCCAGTCGCCGAAGCCCTTGATGCCCGAGCCGGTGTCGGCGAACACGACCTTCTCGGCGCCCTTGGCGTGCGCGGCGCTCAGCGCCGCGGCCAGCCGCAACGCCGGGTTGCCGGCGTCATCGGCGCTCAGCCGCCCGAACGCGGCGGCCGCGTCGTCCAGCAGCGTGGCGACGTCGGCACCGGCCAGTCCGGCGGGCACCAGGCCGAAGGCGGTCAGCGCCGAGTAGCGGCCGCCCACGTGCGGGTCGGCGGTGAAGACCTTGCGGTAGCCCGCCTCGCGCGCCGCCGACTCCATCGGCGAACCGGGGTCGGTGACCACGATGATGCGGGTCACAGGATCGATTCCGTTTTGCGTGAAAGCCCGCTCGAAGATCCGGCGGTGGCTGTCGGTCTCGACGGTCGTGCCCGACTTCGAGGAGACCACCAGCACGGTCCGGTCGAGATCGCCGGACAGCGCGTCGGCGACCTGCCCGGGGTCGGTGGTGTCCAGCACGACCAGCGGCACGCCGGCGGTCGCGGTGATCACCTCCGGAGCCAGCGACGAGCCACCCATCCCGGCCAGCACGATGCGGTCCAAGCCCTCGGCGTGCAGTTCGGCGCGCAGCGCGTCGATCTCGGCGAGCAGCGGACGCGAGCTCTCGTGCAGCGTCGTCCAGGACAGCCGGATGGATGCCTCGCTCTCCGCGTCCGGGCCCCACAGCGTGGCGTCCTGGGCGGCGAGCTTGCCGGCAACCGCATCGGCGGCCAACTGCTCGACCAGCGGTCGGGCCTCGGCCGCTAGCGCCACATCGCGAATGTCGACGGAGGTTTCGGTTGCCATGTAGTTCCTTCAGCGCTCGATTTAGTTGGACCCGAACCCCAGTTCGACCTGCGTTTCCGGAGTTCGATCTTGGAAGCCAACTTCGTGCGACCACAGTGTCGCCGATCCGGGCCGGTGCGGCAGATGCGCACCGGCCCGGAATTCCCGGAGACTTCGGCTGTTCGTTACTTGGACTGGGCCAGCTGCTGGCCGACGGTCTCCAGCAGTTCGGTCCAGGACTTCTCGAACTTCTCGACGCCCTCGCTCTCCAGCACCGCGAAGACGTCGTCGAGGTCGATGCCGATCTTCGCGAGGTCGTCGAAGACCTGCTGCGAGGCGGCGGCCGTGCCGGTGACCAGGTCGCCGCGCACGTCGGCGTGGTCGGCGGTGGCCTTCAGGGTCGCCTCCGGCATGGTGTTCACCGTGTTCGGCGCGACCAGCTCGTCCACGTAGCGCGTGTCGGAGTAGGACGGGTCCTTCACACCGGTGGACGCCCACAGCGGACGCTGCGCCTTGGCGCCGTCGGCCTCCAGCGCCTTCCAGCGCTCGGAGGAGAAGACCTCCAGGTAGGCCGCGTAGGCCAGCCGGGCGTTGGCGATCGCGGCCTTGCCGCGCAGCTCCTCGCCACCCTCGATCTTCGCCAGCCGCTTGTCGATCTCGGTGTCCACCCGGGACACGAAGAACGACGCGACCGAGGCGATCTCGCCGACGTCGTGGCCGTTGGCCTTGGCCTGCTCCAGGCCGGCCACGAACGCGTCCATCACGTCGCGGTAGCGCTGCACCGAGAAGATCAGCGTGACGTTGACGCTGATGCCCTCGGCGAGCACGCGGGTGATCGCGGGCAGACCCGCCAGGGTGGCCGGGATCTTGACCATCAGGTTCGGCCGGTCCACGGCCTTCCACAGGTCGATGGCCTCGGCCACGGTGCGGTCGGTGTCGTGCGCCAGCCGCGGGTCGACCTCCAGGGAGACCCGGCCGTCGACGCGGCCGGTCGACTCGTAGACGTTGCGGAAGATGTCCGCCGCGTCCCGGACGTCGGCGGTGGTCAGCTCGCGCACCGTGTCGTCGACGCTCGCGCCGCGGGCCGCCAGCTCGCGCACCTTCTCGTTGTAGTCGGCGGCGTTGGACAGCGCGTTGGCGAAGATCGTCGGGTTGCTCGTGACGCCGACGACCGCCTGGTCGGTGATGAGCCCGGCCAGGTTGCCCGAGGAGATCCGCTGGCGCGACAGGTCGTCCAGCCAGATCGAGACCCCGGCCTCGCTGAGCGCCTTGAGGTTCGGGTTGGTGGTCACAGGAATTCCTCCGCTCACGCCTGCTCGGCGTTGCTCAGGCTGCGCCGGGCCGCCGCGACAACGGCGTCGACGGTGATGCCGAACTCGTTGTAAAGGGTCTTGTAGTCGGCCGAGGCGCCGAAGTGCTCGAGGGACACCGACTCGCCGGCGTCGCCGACGAACCGGTACCACGGCAGCGCGATGCCGGCCTCGACGGAGACGCGGGCCTTGACCGCCTTCGGCAGCACCGACTCGCGGTAGGCCTCGTCCTGGGCGTCGAACCACTCGACGCACGGCACGGACACCACACGAGTGGCAACGCCGTCGGCCTCCAGGATCTTCCTGGCCTCGACGGCCAGCTGGACCTCGGAGCCGGTGGCGATCAGGATCGCCTCGGGCTTGCCGTTGCCGGCCTCGGCCAGCACGTAGGCGCCCTTGGCGACGCCGTCGGCGTCCACGCCCTCCAGCGTCGGCACGCCCTGGCGGGTCAGCGCCAGCCCGGCCGGGCCGCTCGGGTCCTCCAGGATCGCCTTCCACGAGGCCGCGGTCTCGTTGGCGTCCGCCGGGCGGACCAGCGAGAAGCCGGGGATCGCGCGCAGCGAGGCGACGTGCTCGATCGGCTGGTGCGTCGGGCCGTCCTCGCCGAGGCCGATCGAGTCGTGCGTCCACACGAAGATGACCGGGGTCTTCATCAGCGCGGCCAGCCGGACCGCCGGGCGCATGTAGTCGCTGAACACCAGGAAGGTGCCGCCGTAGGGGCGGGTTCCGCCGTGCAGCGCGATGCCGTTGAGGATCGCGCCCATGGCGTGCTCGCGGATGCCGAAGTGCAGCGTCCGGCCGTACGGGTTGGCGTTCCAGGTGCTGGTGGAGATCGACTCCGGGCCGAACGAGGCGGCGCCCTTCATCGTGGTGTTGTTGCTCTCCGCCAGGTCGGCCGAGCCGCCCCACAGCTCCGGCAGCACGTCGGCCAGCGCGTTGAGGACCTCACCGGAGGCCTTGCGGGTGGCGACGCCCTTGCCGTCGGCCTCCCAGGTCGGCAGCTTCTCCTGCCAGCCGGCGGGCAGCTCGCGGGTGCTCAGCCGGTCCAGCAGCGCCTTGCGCTCCGGGTTGGCCGAGGCCCACTTGTCGAACGCGACCTGCCACTCGGCGCGGGCGGCCTCGCCGCGGGCCACGACCTCGCGGGCGTGGGTCAGCACCTCGGCGTCGACCTGGAACGACTGCTCCGGGTCGAAGCCCAGCGCCTGCTTGACCCCGGCGACCTCGTCGGCACCCAGCGCGGCGCCGTGCGCCTTGCCGGTGTTCATCTTGGTCGGGGCCGGGTAGCCGATCACCGTGCGCAGCACGATCAGCGTCGGGCGGGAGGTCTCGGCCTTGGCCGACTCGATGGCCTCCAGCAGGCCCTTGACGTCCTCGCCGCCGTGCACCACCAGGACCTGCCAGCCGTAGGACTCGTACCGCTTGGCGGTGTCCTCGGACAGCGCGATGCGGGTGTCGTCCTCGATGGAGATCTCGTTGGCGTCGTAGATCACCGTGAGGTTGCCCAGCTGCTGGGTACCGGCCAGCGACGACGCCTCGGAGGTGATGCCTTCCTCGATGTCGCCGTCGGAGGCGATCACGTAGACGTGGTGGTCGAACGGGCTCTCACCCGCGGCGGCCTCCGGGTCGTACAGGCCGCGCTCGCGGCGGGCGGCCATCGCCATGCCGACCGCGGTGGCCAGGCCCTGGCCCAGCGGACCGGTGGTGGTCTCGACGCCGTCGGTGTGCCCGTACTCGGGGTGGCCCGGGGTCTTCGAACCCCACTTGCGCAGCGCCTTCAGGTCGTCCAGCTCCAGGCCGTAGCCGGCCAGGAACAGCTGCACGTACAGCGTCAGGCTCGAGTGTCCGGCCGACAGCACGAACCGGTCGCGGCCGATCCAGTTCGGGTCGGTGGGGTCGTGGCGCATGACGCGCTGGAACAGCGCGTAGGCGGCGGGCGCCAGGCTCATCGCGGTGCCCGGGTGGCCGCTGCCGCAGTTCTCCACCGCGTCGGCGGCCAGCACGCGGGCGGTGTCCACCGCGCGCTGGTCCAGCTCGGTCCAGTCTTCGGGCAGGTGCTTGGTGGTCAAGCGGGCAAGGTCGTCGGTGACGGACACGGACGCAGCTCCAAGTTTCCTTCGGCGGTTTTCGTATGTAACGGCGAATGCGGTGCTGGACCGATTCGAACCGCGGTTATCCCTCGTCCGACGGGCAGCCTAGTCGTGTCCGATCAGCCACGTGCCGACCCGTCTGGATTGATGTCAGCCGCTCGCGGGGAGCGGCGGCGGTCGGCGCCCGGCACTGCGCCTGGGAGACCACGGTTGCGCCATCCGGGTGATGTCGGAGACTCGGCTGCCGCCTGCCCGTGCCCTGCGGTTTTGCGCTGAGGGGCGACCCGTTCCCGATCGCGGCGGGAACACGGCCAGGATACCGGGGAAGGGGCGTGACCAGGGCCACCGGTCCGTTCGCGGCGCCTCGGGCGCGACCCGCGCGAGGGCGGCTTCAGTAGCGCGCCTACTATTCGTGGTCGGTCCATTTCCGGGGTGCCCGGGTTGGTCCAGGTCGTCCGAATCGCCTTAGGAGTGCCATGCCGTCGGTGAGCGCAGCGTCGTGACCACCGTCGTCGACGCCCCCCGGACGCAGCGCGCTCGGCGGCCCGCTGAGCTGCTGAAAGCCTATGCCGGGCTGATCAAGCCGCGGGTCATCGAGCTGCTGCTGGTGACCACCATCCCTGCGATGCTGCTGGCCGAGCGGGGCATCCCGTCGCCCTGGCTGGTGATCGCCACGCTGATCGGCGGCACCATGGCGGCGGGCAGCGCGAACGCGCTGAACTGCGTCGCCGACGCCGATATCGACCAGGTGATGAAGCGCACGCGGGCACGCCCGCTGGTGCGGCACACGGTGTCCAACCGGCACGCGCTGATCTTCGGGATCGTGCTCGGCGTCGCGTCCTTCGGCTGGCTGTGGGCGACGACGAACCTGCTGGCCGCGTCGCTGGCTGTCGGCACCATCCTGTTCTACGTCTTCGTCTACACGCTGGTGCTCAAGCGGCGCACCGCGCAGAACATCGTCTGGGGCGGCGCCGCGGGCTGCATGCCGGTGGTGATCGGCTGGGCCGGGGTGACCGGCCGGGTGGACTGGCCGGCGCTGGTGATGTTCGGCGTGATCTTCTTCTGGACGCCGCCGCACACCTGGTCGCTGGCGATGAAGTACAAGGACGACTACGAGCGCGCCGGCGTCCCGATGCTGCCGGTGGTGGCCGAGCCGACGTACGTGTCGCGGCAGATCGTGATCTACACCTGGCTGATGGTGGTCTGGACGCTGCTGCTGGTCCCGGCGACCGGCTGGCTCTACGCGGCGTTCGCGGCCCTGGCGGGCGCGTGGTTCATCTTCCTGGCGCACCGGCTGCACGCCGCGACCAAGCGCGGCGAGAAGACCAAGCCGATGACGCTGTTCCACATGTCGAACACGTACCTGATGATCGTGTGCGTGGCCCTCGCGGTGGACTCGGCGCTGAGCCTCCCGGTCCTCGGCTGGCCCTTCTGATCCCCTTGGTCCGCAATTTCAATGGAAATCAGACCTTCGATTTCCATTGAAATTGCGTGAGTTGTCCACAACCTCCGGCATGTCGGGGTGCGACACGCCGGAGGCGGGTCAGACGTGCGTCTGGATCCCGGAGTCGGGCAGGCCGCCGCAGCTCCCGCAGGGCGGCTGGCCGTGCTGCTGCTGGCCGTGCTGCTGGCCGCGCCGCTGTGCAGGGCGAGGCCGGAAGGCGCTCATCGGAATTGTGGACATTCGTGGTGGTCAGGGCAGGAGGAGGAGCTTTCCGGTGGTCCGGCGGCCTTCCAGGTCTTCGTGCGCCCGGCGGGCTTCCGGCAGCGGGTAGGTGCCGCCGATGCGGATCTTCAGGGTGCCGGCGGCGATCCAGGCGAACAGCTCCTCGGCCCGCCAGTCCAGCTCCTCGCGGGTCAGGATGTGGTGCGCCAGGCTCGGGCGGGTCAGGAACACCGAGCCCGCCGCGTTCAGCCGCTGCGGGTCCACCGGCGGCACCGGGCCGCTGGACGCGCCGAACAGCGCCAGCATGCCGCGCGGCCGCAGGCTGGCCAGGCTCGCGTCGAAGGTGGTCTTGCCGACGCCGTCGTAGACCACGTCCACGCCGCGCCCGTCGGTGAGGTCCGCGACCTCCTCGGCCACGTCCTCCTCGGTGTAGCGGATGATCTCGTCGGCGCCGGCGTCCCGCGCCAGCTCCTCCTTCTCCGCCGTGGACACGGTGCCGATCACGTTGGCGCCGCGCGACTTGATCAGCTGGGTCAGCAGCAGGCCCATGCCGCCTGCCGCGGCGTGCACCAGGGCGGTCTCACCGGTGCCCACCGGGTAGGTGGAGGTGATCAGGTAGTGCGCGGTCAGTCCCTGCAGGAGGGCCGCGGCCGCGGTCCGGTCGTCCACCCCGTCCGGCACCCGCACCGCCTTGTCGGCGGGCACCAGCGCCCGCTCGGCGTAGCTGCCCGGCGCCATCGCCCAGGCGACCCGGTCGCCGACGCCGAAGCCGGTCACGTCGGGGCCCACCGCGACGACCTTGCCCGCGCCCTCCGAGCCGGGCGTGAACGGCAGCTGCATCGAGTAGATCCCGCTGCGCTGGTAGGTGTCGATGAAGTTGACCCCGGCCGCGGCCACCTCGACCAGCAGCTGGCCGGACTGCGGGTCGGGCAGCTCGGTTTCGCTGTACTCCAGGACCTCCGGCCCGCCGTTGGCCGCCACCCGAATCGCACGCATGCTCGCTCCTTCGCCTGTTGTCGTTCGAGGGGTGCAACTCCGCACGCCGACCCGATCTTCCCCGCTGAGGATTTTCCATCCTGGTCGGCCCGCAACTGCGGGTCGCAAAGCCGCACGTCGATGGGGTGTCGCATGCGCCGCAGGCGCATAACCCACCTACGACACCGGCACCGCCGCGGGTTCACCGTGCCCACCCCTCCGGGGTTCTCCCGGCGAGGACGGCCCTGACGCCGTGTATTGGGCATACATAAGTCAGGGCACCCACAGTCCAGGGAGCCTCTGAGGTTCCGCCACCCGCACCGCCACGCAAAGCGAGATTGGGAAACCTCGCTGGAAGTTGTTTCCGAACTCATCTTGCACGGTGGTGCTGGCTGCGTAGGTGGGCGCCGGCAGTCGAAATCATCCCCGGTGGGCCCGTTGAACGCGCGGGTGTCGTGCGCAACGTGGCGGCCTCCAAGGGGTGAAACGTGTTTAGGATTCCCGGCATGACGGCTGCTGAGAAGGACACCGAACAGAGCACCGCACCGTCGCCGAAGGCGATCGCCGCGGCCAAGGCGTTCGTCGCCGCGCACGGCGGATCCGCGCGCGCGGTGGTGGAGAACCTCGGGCGGGCCGGTGCCCGGGTCGTGCTGGTCGGCGAAGACGGGCTGCTCGGCGACGTGATGGTGCCCGACGTGGCGGCGGGGGAGGCCCTCGTCGAAGCCGTCGACGGGCTGTCGCCGCACGAGTGGGACGGCGAGACGGTCGCGGCGCTGAAGATCGGCCCCGCGCACCGGCGGAAGATGGCCGGTCCGCGCGCCCGGTGATGTTCGCCCGGCGCTGACGTCCCGCGACACACCGGTGGTCGATGCTGGCCGAAATCTTCGCTGTGGTCTATTTTTTCAGCGATGACTAAAGTCGATCACTTGGAGTCGTCGTGTCCGACTACTTGCAGCGCACCGACCGGCCAGCCATGTCGGAGTGGATCGAGCAGATGGCCGCGCACTTCGAGGCCAGCGAGGGCATGCCGCTGATCGCCGGCCGCATCCTGGCGTTCCTGCTGGTCTGCGACCCGCCGGAGCGCACCGCCGCGGAGCTGTCCCACGCGCTGGCCGCGAGCACGGGTTCGATCAGCACCAACGTCCGGCTGCTGATGCGGCTCGGCGTGATCTCCAAGACCACGCGGCAGGGCCGCGAAGCGGCGCTGTACCAGGTGGAGGAGGACCGCTGGCCGGCGCTGGTGCGGCAGCGCATGGAGCGGGTGACCGCGCTCGAAGCGCTCACCGCGGAGGGGCTGCGGATGTTCAGCGGCCAGGGCGAGCGGGCCCGCCGCCTGCGCACGGTGAACGAGTTCTACCAGTGGCTGTCCGGCGAGATGCCGGAGCTCTGGCGCCGCTGGGAGCGCGAGGGCAAGCCCAGGCTGCGCTTCTGATCGCCGCTCCGCCGGGGCGCGGGGGATGCCGGCATCGGCCGATCGGCTGATGCCGGTTCGAGCGAGCCGGGCGATGTCCGGCGGAGCGCCGTCCCGCGAGACTCGTGGCATGGCGATCATCGAAGTCGACGGGCTGTGCAAGTCCTACGGCGGAAGACCCGTCGTGGACGGCGTGGACTTCACCGTCGAAGCGGGCGAGATCTTCGGGATCCTCGGCCCCAACGGCGCGGGCAAGACGACCACCGTCGAATGCATCGAAGGCCTGCGCACGCCCGATGCCGGGAAGGTGCGGGTCGCCGGTCTCGACCCGGCGGCCGACCGCGACCGGCTCACCCGGATCCTGGGCGCCCAGCTGCAGGAATCCCAGCTGCAACCCAAGATCACCGTGCGCGAGGCGCTGGAGCTCTACGCCGCTTTCTACCCGCGACCCGCGGACTGGCGGGGCCTCGCGGAGCGGCTCGGGATCGCCGCGCAGCTGAAGACCCGCTTCGGCGCGCTCTCCGGCGGCCAGCAGCAGCGGCTGTTCATCGCGCTGGCCCTGATCGGCAATCCCGAGATCGTGGTGCTCGACGAGCTCACCACCGGCCTGGACCCGCGGGCCCGCCGGGACACCTGGCGGCTGATCGAGGAGGTGCGCGCGGGCGGCGTGACGGTCGTGCTGGTCACCCACTTCATGGAGGAGGCCCAGCGGCTGTGCGACCGGGTCGCGGTGATCGACCGCGGCAGGGTGGTCGCCCTCGACGCCCCGGCCCGGCTCGTCGGCCGGGCCGCCGCGTCGACCGTCATCTCCTTCGCGCCCTCGGCGCGGCTCGACGAGACCGAGCTGGCTTCGCTGCCGGACGTGGCGTCGGTGCGGCGCGAGGGCGATCGGCTGGTCATCAGCGGCACCGACGAGACGGTCAACGCGGTGCTCACGCTGCTGGCCCGGCAGGGCGTCACCGCCCGCGAGCTGCGCGTCACCGACACGACGCTGGACGAGGCCTTCCTCGACCTGACCGGGAAGGAGGCCTGACATGGCGGCATCGGCATCCGTCGCGGTGCTCAAGGCCGAGGCCCGGTTGTTCGCCCGCGAGCCGGGGAACCTGTTCTGGATCGTGCTGTCGCCCACCGTGCTGCTGACGATCCTCGGCCTGATCCCGGCGTTCCGGGAGGCCGATCCCGACCTCGGCGGCCGGCGCATCATCGACCTCTACGTTCCGGTGGTGGTGCTGGCGGCCATGATCATGGCCGGTGTCCAGGCCATGCCGCCGGTGCTCTCCGGCTACCGGGAGCGCGGCATCCTCCGGCGCATGTCGACCACGCCGGTGCGGCCGAACGCGCTGCTGGCGGCGCAGATCGGCCTGCACGGTGCCGCCGTGCTGTGCTCGGTGGTGCTGGCGATCACCGTCGGCCGCGTCGCCTTCGGCGTCGCGCTGCCCGACCGGTTCGCCGCGTACGCGTTGACCTTGTTCCTCGCCATGCTCAGCGCGCTCGCGCTGGGTGCGGCGCTGTCCGCCGTGGCACGGAGTTCGAAGGCCGCGGCGGCGCTCGGTTCGGTAGCGTTCTTCTCGATGATGTTCACCGCTGGGGTGTGGATTCCGGTTCCGGTCATGCCGGATCTCCTGCAGCGGATCGTCTCGTTCACGCCGCTGGGGGCGGCGTCGCTGGCGCTCGGCGAGGCGGCCGGGGGCAGCTGGCCGAACTGGCTGCACCTGGTGGTCCTGGTGGTGTGGATCAGGGTTCTCGTCGGTGTCGCCGTGCGCTGGTTCCGCTGGGAACAGCCGGGGAGGTGAAGCCGGGCATGACGATGGCCGAGCAGCGGGACTGGTCCGTCCGCTGGGGTCCGCACGCGCTGTTGGGCGTCGCAACGCTGGTTTCGGCGTTCGCGGCGGATGCGGTGATGACGCGCGCGGAGATGGAGGTCGCGGCCGCGCTGGTCCTGGTGTCGCTCGTCTGGCAGCTGTGCTGGGAGCGCATCCGGCCGGGCGTGCCCGAGCACGGGGTGCAGGGGCAGGTCTACTTCGCCGTGCGGTGGGCGCTCGCGTTCGTGCTCACCTGGCTCAACCCGTTCTTCGCGCTCTACGCGCTGCAGGGCTACTTCGACGCCAAGCAGTTGCTGTCGCCACGCACGGCGAACGCCGGGTTCGTGGGCACCGCGATCACGATGGCGGGTTCGCAGTCCGGCGGGCTGCCGCCGCAGAGCCCGGTGAACTGGTTCGCATTCGTCGCGTTGTTCGCGATCAACGCCGGGTTGGTGCTCTTGTTCGTGCGGCTGGAGGTGCAGCGGGACGAGAGCGCCAGGGGCAGGGCGCTCACGATCGACGAGCTCCAGCGGGCCAACGCCCAGCTGCGGCAGGCGCACGAGGAGAACGCGGGCCTGCATGCGCAGCTCCTGGTGCAGGCGAGGGAGGCCGGTATCAGCGACGAACGCCGGCGGCTGGCGGCTGAGATCCACGACACCATCGCGCAGAGCCTGGCCGGGATCGTCACGCAGTTGCAGGCGGCTGCGGACAGCGAGGACCAGGCGGTGGCCCGCGGTCATGTCGAGCGGGCGGCGGTCCTGGCCCGGCTCGGCCTCGGCGAGGCTCGCCGGTCGGTGCAGGATCTGGGGCCCATCGCGCTGGAGCACGATGCGCTGCCCGTGGCGCTGCACAAGACGGTCGAGGAGTGGTCGGCCGCGGCCGGTGTGCGGGCCGAGTTCACCGTGACCGGCGACGTCGAGGCCCTGCACGAGGAGATCGAGGCGACCTTGCTGCGCATCGCCCAGGAGGCGCTGGCCAACGCGGGGCGGCACGCCCGCGCGACCCGGGTCGGCGTGACCCTGTCGTACATGGACGACGAGGTGAGCGTCGACGTGCGCGACGACGGCCGCGGCTTCGATCCGCATCGCGTCGATGCCCGGGAGCGCGCGGGCGGCTTCGGGCTGGGCGGGATGCGCGCCCGCGCGGAGCGGGTGGCGGGGACCTTCGAGATCGAGTCCGAGCCCGGGTTCGGGACGGCGGTTTCGGCGCGCGTACCTTTGGTGCGCCATGCCTGACCGCGCCATCACGCTGCTGATCGTCGACGACCATCCGGTCGTGCGCGACGGGTTGCGCGGGATGTTCGATTCGGTGGCCGGCATCGAGGTTCTCGGCGAGGCGTCGGACGGGCCGTCGGCCGTCGCGCTGGCCGCGGAGCTGGATCCCGACGTGGTCCTGATGGATCTGCGGATGCCCGGTGGCGGCGGGGTGGCGGCGATCGCCGAGCTGGTCCGGCGCGGTCAGCGGTGCAAGGTGCTCGTGCTGACCACTTACGACACCGATTCCGACACCCTCGCGGCGATCGAGGCCGGCGCCACCGGCTACCTGCTCAAGGATGCGATGCGCGACGAGCTGTTCGCCGCGGTCCGGGCGGCGGCCGCGGGCCGGACGGTGCTCTCGCCGGCCGTGGCCTCGCGGCTGGTGTCCCGGGTGCGGTCGCCCGGCGAGCAGCCGTTGAGCGCGCGCGAGCGCGAGGTCCTGGGGCTGGTGGCGAAGGGGAGGTCGAATCGCGAGATCGCGGCGGACCTGTTCGTCAGCGAGGCGACGGTCAAGACCCACCTCACCCACCTCTACGGCAAGCTGGGGGTCAACGACCGGGCCGCCGCGGTAGCCGCGGGTTACGACCGCGGCATCCTCGGCTGACCGAGCCTGCGCGGCCGCGGCATCGCCATCGCGTTCATCGTTCTGTACGTGCTCAACATGGGCAGGAGGCCGTGGTCAGGCGGTGACGGCTTCCTTGGCGGTGGCCTCGGTCGCCGGCTGCGGCAGCGGACCGCGGTAGCGGGCCTCGCACCAGAGCATGGCGGTCACGATGATCACCAGGGTCGCCGCCAGCATGTGCAGCACGACCATCGCCTCGGGCACGCCGAGGTAGTACTGCAGGGAGCCGATTCCGCCCTGCACCAGGACGAGCACGCACGCGGTGCCGTAGGTCTTCAGCAGGGCCTTGGTCGGACGGGCGTTGCGCAGCCACACGCCGAAGATCGCGAGCAGCAGCACGTAAGCCATCACCAGCAGGCCGTGGGCCTGGACCAGCGTCGGCACCGGGATGTCGAGCCGCGGGGTGTCCGGGTCGCCGGCGTGCGGGCCGGCGGCGGTGACCAGGGTGCCGAGGACCAGCACCGCCGCGGTGACCACCACGAGGGCGGCCAGCAGCTTGCGCATCGGTGGCGGCACCACGCCGACCGGCGGGCGGTCGCCCTCGGTGGTCGCCTTGACCAGGATCGTGGCCAGCCAGATGAGCACCGCCGAGGCCATGAAGTGGATCGACACGCTCCACCAGGCCAGGTTGACGCGCACCGTGATGCCGCCGATGATCGCCTGCGCGACCACGCCCAGCGGCATGATCAGCGCGAGCCCGACCAGCCGCTTCCGGTACGGCAGGCAGCGCCACGCGGCCAGCAGGCAGGCCAGCGCGATGAACCCGATCACGCCGGTCAGCAGCCGGTTGCCGAACTCGATCACCTGGTGCAGGGTCGCGACCTCGGGGTGCTCGACGGGCACCATGCTGCCGGGGAAGCACTGCGGCCAGGTGGGGCAGCCGAGCCCGGAGCCGGTCACCCGGACGATCACGCCGGTCACCGAGATCAGCGCCTGCGTCACCAGCACGGCGACGGCCAGCGCGCGCACGACGCGCGGTGACGGGCGGGAGATCCGGGAAGTCAGAGAGGCCGTTGGCACGACCTCGATGGTATGACGCCGCCGGGATCCGCCCGCCCGCAGGGGCTTGACAACGCGGTGCCGATGATTTTCAGCGCGTGCGGCGGAGTCCCTGCGGCATCGCGCCCGCCTCCACCAGCGCCTTGCTGAGCCTTCCGCCGCCGGCGATCAGCTCGGTCGTCCGGGCTTCGCCGAGTGCGGACCAGGGGGCCATCGACATCGCGTCGGTCGCGGCTTCGATCTCCTCGCGCAGCGCGTGACCGGCCGCGGTGATCTCGCGGTCGGCGCTGACCAGGCCGCGCTCGCGCAGCTGCTGGAAGGCGCGGTCCCACTGCTCGTCGGACCAGGCGCGGAGCTTCTTGGCCGCGTCCCCGTTGAAGCCGCCCGGCACGGTGCTGTGCAGCGCGAGCGCCTGGATGCCGCTCAGGTCGCCCTGCTGCAGTGCGGCGATGTGCGCGTCGCCGCGGAACTCGCGCAGCAGGGTGATCGCGTGCCAGAGCTCGAGGTGCGGCTCGTCGGGCCAGTCGAGGTCGGCGTGCGCGGCGTACAGCGGTTTGCCGTCCGGGGTGCAGGCTTGCGCGGCCTCGCGGGCCAGTCCGGCGGTTTCGGCGACGGCGTCGGAGGCGATGGTGTCGTCGCCGAGCAGCCTGCGCAGCGCCGCGTCGGCGGCCTTGAGCCGGGCGGTGAGGACGGCTTCCGGCGCGGCGATCGACCAGGCCCGTGGGATCACGGGGGAGATGGATTCGGGGTTGAAGTTGTAGAACGTCGCCGCGACGACGCCGGGGCCGACGGGGCCCATCGCGGCGGACCGGCCGGCGTAGTAGGACATCAGGCCGCGTTCGAGGCCGAGCCCGGCGAAGCCGTCGGCGGCCTCGGGGGCGAAGTAGATCATGGCGTGGATGAGTTCCAGGGATTGCTTTGCTCGCCGCGCGATCTCCGTCATGCGCGCATCGTAGAACGCCGTTCCAGTATTTGTCTGCGGCCGGTGCGCACCGGAGGTTCCGGTTGGAACGGGAACGGGTCAGGTCAGGCGAGTGGTGCGGATCGCCAGGGCGCCGCACACCGCGCCCCACGCCGCGAGCACCGCGACCGGCTGGACGCCCGGCAGGGCGCCGTTGACCAGGGCCGCGTCGAGCGCTTCCGCGAGGGCGCCGGAGGGCAGGAACCCGGCGACGGCGGCGACCGGGCCCGGCAGGTCGCTCGCGGGCAGCGCCAGGCCGCCGGCGAGCAGCAGCACGAACCAGATCGCGTTGGCCAGCGCCAGCACGATCTCGGCCCGCAGCGCACCGCCGACCAGCACCCCGGCCGCGCCGAAGGCCAGCGTCCCCAGCACCAGCAGCGGGATCGCCGGCAGCAGCCCGGAAAGCGCCGGTGACCAGCCCAGCAGCACTGCGGCGACGCTCAGCACGACCGCCTGCAGCGCGACGACCAGCAGGGTCGCCAGGACGCGCCCGGACACCAGCGTCCATCGCGGCAGCGCCGTCGCGGACAGCCGCTTGAGCACGCCGTAGCGGCGGTCGAAACCGAGCGCGATGGCCTGGCCGGTGAACGCCGTGGACATCACCGCCAGCGCCAGGATCCGCGGCATCACCGAGTTCACCCGCGGCTCCGGCAGCGTGCCGATGTGCAGCGTGCTCAGCCCGATCAGCAGCGCCAGCGGGATGATCAGCGTCAGCAGGGCCTGCTCGCCGTGCCGGATGATCAGCAGTGCCTCGATCTTGGTCTGCGCGGCCAGCATCCGGCCCGCGCGACCCCGGCCCGGCCTCGGCGCGAACGTGCCCGCCGGGAACTGGGCGCCGAGCTGGGCCGGCGCGTTGGTCTCGGCGTTCACGATCGCAGCTCCCGTCCGGTCAGTTCGAGGAACACGTCCTCCAGGCTGCGGCGGCTGACCCGGAGTTCCTGCGCGAGCACGCCGTGCTGCGCGCACCACGCGGTCACCGTCGACACCACCTGCGGGTCGACGACGCCGCGCACCACGTAATCGCCGGGGCGCAGCTCGGTGGCCTCGCAGCCCTCCGGCAGCGCCGCCAGCAGCAGCTTCAGGTCGAGCCCGGTCTGCGAGCGGAAGCGCAGTTCCTGCCTGCCGTCGGCGGGCTCGGTGAGCTCCTCGGCGGTGCCCTCGGCGACCGCGCGACCGTGGTCGACGATCAGCACCCGGTCGGCCAGCGCCTCCGCCTCGTCCATCAGGTGGGTCGTCAGCAGCACGCTGACGCCGTCCCTGCGCAGCGCGCCGACCAGGTCCCAGACCAGCCGCCGTGCCTGCGGGTCCAGACCGGCGGTGGGTTCGTCGAGGAACACCAGCTCGGGGCGGCCGACCAGGGCGCACGCCAGCGACAGGCGCTGCTGCTGGCCGCCGGAGAGCCGCTTGTAGGGCGTGCGGCGTGCGGCGTCGAGACCGAGCACGTCCAGCAGCCACGCCGGGTCCAGCGGGTCGGCGGCGCAGGCGGCGACCAGGTGCAGCATCTCGTCGGCGCGCACGCCCGGGTAGGCACCGCCGCCCTGCGGCATCACGCCGATCCGCGGCCGCAGGGCCTCGGACTGGGTGTGCGGGTCGAGCCCGAGCACGCGCACTTCGCCGTCGTCCGGGCGCTGGAAGCCCTCGCAGATCTCGACGGTGGTGGTCTTGCCCGCGCCGTTGGGGCCGAGCAGCGCCAGGACGCTGCCGCGCGGCAAGCACAGGTCGAGTCCGGCAACGGCGACGGTGTCGCCGAAGCGCTTCTTCAGCCCCCGCAACCGGACGGCCGGGCTGTCGGCGTTGCTCACGACATCCAAGCCTATTGCGTGACCGGCCGAACACCGCCGCGGGTCGGCAGCAGGCCCGGCACCTTGCCGCGCACCAGCCAGAGGGTGATCGCGAAGGCGATCGCCGCGGCGATCACGGCGAACGGGATCTGGTAGGCGCGCAGCACGAATCCCGCGCCGGTCGGCGGCACCAGCAGCGACACCGCGGCGCAGATCGCGGTCGCGGTGATCCGGAACCGGTTGCTGTTGGTGGACAGCGCCAGCGGCACCACCGACCACAGCAGGTACCAGGGCCACAGCACCGGCACGGCCAGCGCGAGGGTGAGGAACGTGATGCCCATCGCCGTCAGCGGTTCGATGCGGCCGCGGAAGGACAGCCACAGCATCCGCAGGCACATCGCGGCGACGATCAGATACCCGATGATCTTGGTGATGACCAGCATCGCGTCGGTCTGGTTGCCCAGCCCGAGCAGCGTGCTCAGGCCGCCGCCGGTCATCCCGAACGCGGTCAGCGGCGCCATGAACGTCTTGACCCGGTTGGGCACGTCGAAGGTGTCGATCCAGCCGAGGCCCCAGCCGCTGGCCACCGTGATCACCGTCATGGTGGCCAGGAACACCGCGCTCAGCAGCGCCGCGACCCGCACCAGGTCGCGGAACCGGCCGCCGCGCCGCAGCACCAGGTAGATGCCGAAGAAGCCGAGCGCGATCCACCCCGGCGGCTTGATCGCCCCGGCGACGCTCAGCAGCACGCCGGCGGCGATGGTGCCCGGCACGGTCTGGTAGCGCAGGCCCAGCTCGATGGCGGCGAGCATGATGCCGACCATCAGCGCCTCGTTGTGCATGCCGCTGACCACGTGGAACAGCACGATCGGGTTGGCCGCGCCGAGCCACAGCGCGGCGGCCGGGTGCACCCCGCAGCGGCGGGCCAGCCGCGGGATCGCCCAGATCGCCAGCGCCAGCCCGCACAGCATCACCACGCGCCACACGAGCACCCCGAACACCACGTTGTCGCCGACGATCCGGGAGATCACCTGGCCGAACATCAGGAACAGCGGCCCGTACGGCGACGGGGTGTCGCGCCAGATGTTGGGCACGTTGGCGGTGAACGGGTGGTCGACGCCCAGCGCGGCGGCGGAGCCCAGCACGTACGGGTTGAAGCCGCGCGCGGCCACCTCGCTCTGCGCCAGGTAGCTGTACATGTCGGTGCTGAACAGCGGCGGGGCCAGGGCCAGCGGCAGCGCCCACATCGCCAGCGTGCGGGCCAGCTGGGTGACCGACAGCATCCGGGCGCGGCTCGGCCAGCAGAGCTTGCCCAGCCACAGCCAGGCGATGACGATCATCAGCATGCCCAGCCAGCAGGAGGCCATCGCCACGGTCGGGATGCGGACGGGCAGGCCGATCAGGCGGGCCCCGGACAACGGGTTGTCCACCGGGGCGGCGCCGGCGCCGATCGCGCCGACCGCGAGCACCAGCGACCCGGTGGTGCCGAACCGGCGCACGACGTCGAGCTGACGCCGCTCGGTGCGGTCCAGGGGCTGTTGCGCCGCGGGATCGACCGCCGCTGCGCCTTGGGATTCGACTGCCGCCACGACGACGAAGCGTAACCGCGTGAGTCAGCTCACGCGGCGACCCCGCACCCTGGTGCCTCGCGACGAAATAGGTAACATTCGTGTTGTGAAAAACGTCGGGACGCCTCCGCCTGCCCCAGCTGTGGGCACCGCGGCCGCCGCTGAGGCCCAGTCGG
Source organism: Saccharopolyspora sp. NPDC045839 (assembly GCF_056431645.1). Lineage (NCBI taxonomy): Bacteria > Bacillati > Actinomycetota > Actinomycetes > Pseudonocardiales > Pseudonocardiaceae > Saccharopolyspora > Saccharopolyspora sp. NPDC045839. The sequence goes on along the minus strand of NZ_JBWKKH010000013.1, from coordinate 166,728 downwards.
CCCAGCAGGGTGCGGCTGCGCACGGCGACGGGCGCACCCGGCACACGGTCGCGCGGTTGTTGCTGGAACGGGGGCCGATCACCGCTGCCGCGGTGGCCGACGAACTCGGGCTCAGCCCCACCGCCGTGCGCCGGCACCTCGACGTGCTGGTCGCCGAGGGCGAGGCCTACACCCGGGAAGCCTCCTCGCGGGGCCGCCGGGGTCGCGGCCGGCCCGCGAAGCTGTTCCTGCTCACCGAGGTGGGCCGGGCGCGGTTCGGGCACGCCTACGACGACCTGGCGGTGGCCGCGCTGCGGTTCATCGCCGAACACGAGGGGGAGCAGGCGGTCCGCGAGTTCGCCGACCGGCGGATGGCCGCGCTGGTGGCCAACCACCGGGAGGTGCTGGCGGCCGCGGCCAGCCCGGCCGAGCGCGCGGAGGTCCTTGCCGACGCGCTCACCAGGGAGGGCTACGCTGCCTCGACGCGAAGCGTCGCCAGCGGCGAGCAGCTCTGCCAGCACCATTGCCCGGTCGCGCACGTCGCTGCGGACTTCCCGCAGCTGTGCGAGGCCGAGACGGCGGCGTTCGCCGAGGTGCTCGGCACCCATGTGCAGCGGCTGGCCACCATCGCGAACGGTGATGCGGCCTGCACCACGCACGTCCCAACCGCGCGGTTCGCGGATCCGGGTGGCGACACCCGGGGCTCCGCCCAGACACCTGCCGGCCCGCTCCCGAAGGGCCAGCAGATCACCGCCCCGATTCCTGATGGAGGGGAGTCCGTATGACTGCCGCTGCCGAGCAGCGCACACCCACCACGCCGTCCGAAGGCAATGGCCAGCTCAGCCAGGACGAGATCCTGGCCAGCGTGGGCAGCTACGAGTACGGCTGGGCCGACTCGGACGCCGCCGGTGCCAGTGCCCGCCGTGGTCTCGACGAGGGCGTCGTCCGCGACATCTCGGCCAAGAAGGACGAGGCCGACTGGATGCTGGAGACCCGGCTCAAGGCGCTGCGGTTGTTCGACCGCAAGCCGATGCCGAACTGGGGCGCCGACCTCTCCGGGATCGACTTCGACAACATCAAGTACTTCGTCCGCTCCACCGAGCAGCAGGCCCAGACCTGGGACGACCTGCCGGAGGACATCAAGAACACCTACGACAAGCTGGGCATCCCGGAGGCGGAGAAGCAGCGCCTCGTCGCGGGTGTGGCCGCCCAGTACGAGTCGGAGGTCGTCTACCACAAGATCCGCGAGGACCTTGAGGAGCAGGGCGTCATCTTCCTGGACACCGACACCGGTCTCAAGGAACACCCGGAGCTGTTCAAGGAGTACTTCGGCTCGGTCATCCCGGCCGGTGACAACAAGTTCTCCGCGCTGAACACCGCGGTGTGGTCGGGCGGTTCGTTCATCTACGTGCCGCCGGGCGTGCACGTCGACATCCCGCTGCAGGCCTACTTCCGGATCAACACCGAGAACATGGGCCAGTTCGAGCGGACCCTGATCATCGTCGACGAGGGTGCCTACGTGCACTACGTCGAGGGCTGCACGGCGCCGATCTACTCCAGCGACTCGCTGCACTCCGCGGTCGTGGAGATCATCGTCAAGAAGGGCGGCCGCTGCCGCTACACGACGATCCAGAACTGGTCGACCAACGTCTACAACCTGGTCACCAAGCGCGCCAAGGCCGAAGAGGGCGCCACCATGGAGTGGGTCGACGGCAACCTCGGCTCCAAGGTGACCATGAAGTACCCGTCGGTGTTCCTGATGGGCGAGCACGCCAAGGGCGAGGTGCTCTCGGTGGCGTTCGCCGGCGAGGGCCAGCACCAGGACGCGGGCGCGAAGATGGAGCACCTGGCGCCGCACACCTCCTCGACGATCGTGTCGAAGTCGATCGCCCGGGGCGGCGGCCGCACCTCCTACCGCGGCCTGGTCAAGGTCGCGAAGCGGGCGCACCACTCGTCGTCCAACGTCAAGTGCGACGCGCTGCTGGTGGACACCATCAGCCGCTCCGACACCTACCCGTACGTGGACGTCCGGGTCGACGACGTGTCGATGGGCCACGAGGCGACCGTGTCCAAGGTCAGCGACGACCAGCTGTTCTACCTGATGCAGCGGGGCCTGACCGAGGACGAGGCGATGGCGGTGATCGTGCGCGGCTTCGTCGAGCCGATCGCCCGCGAGCTGCCGATGGAATACGCGCTGGAACTGAACCGCCTGATCGAGCTGCAGATGGAAGGGGCCGTCGGCTGAGATGAGCACCACCAAGACCGACGCCCAGCACGGCCTCACCGAGCACTCCCACGGCGGCGGCTCGGGTATCCCCCAGTCGTCCCGCGGGGCGCGCTTCACGTCCTACGACGTCGAGGCCTTCGAGGTCCCCGGCGGCCGCGAGGAGGACTGGCGCTTCACGCCGATGAAGCGGCTCAAGGGCCTGCACGACGGCACCGCCACCGCCACCGGCAACATCAAGGTCGAGGTCACCGGTGACGGCGCGACCGTGGAGACCGTGGGCCGCGACGACGCTCGGATCGGCAACGGCGGCATCCCGTCCGACCGCATCGCCGCGCAGGCCTGGAGCTCCTTCACCGAGGCCACCATCGTGACGGTCCCGAAGGACACCAAGCCCGAGGGCCCGATCACCATCACGGTGCACGGCCCGGGCGAGGGCCAGGTCGCCTTCGGGCACCTGCAGGTCCGCGCCGAGCAGTTCGCCGAGGCCGTCGTGGTGGTCGACTACCGCGGCTCCGGCACGCTGGGCGACAACGTCGAGTTCGTCGCCGGCGACGGCGCGCAGCTGCGCGTGGTGTCGGTGCACGACTGGGCCGACGACGCCACCCAGGTCAGCTCCGAGCACGCCTACCTGGGCCGCGACGCGGTGTTCCGGCACCTCGCCGTCACCCTCGGCGGCGACCTGGTGCGGGTCAACACGACCATCACCTACGGCGACAAGGGCGGCGACGCCGAGCTGCTCGGCCTGTACTTCGCCGACGCCGGCCAGCACCTGGAGCACCGGATGCTGGTGGACCACGCGGTGCCGAACTGCCGCAGCAACGTGCTCTACAAGGGCGCGCTGCAGGGCGACGCGGCGCACTCGGTGTGGATCGGCGACGTGCTGATCCGGGCCGCGGCCGAGGGCACGGACACCTACGAGCTCAACCGCAACCTGGTGCTGACCGAGGGTGCGCGGGCCGACTCGGTGCCGAACCTGGAGATCGAGACGGGCGAGATCGAGGGCGCTGGGCACGCCAGCGCCACCGGCCGCTTCGACGACGAGCAGCTGTTCTACCTGCAGGCCCGGGGCATCCCGCAGGACCAGGCCCGGCGCCTGGTGGTGCGCGGCTTCTTCGGCGAGCTGCTGCAGAAGATCACCGTGCCCGAGGTCCGGGAGCGGCTGGAAGCGGCCATCGAGGCCGAGCTCGCCGTCGTCGGCGCCTGACCCGCAAGCTTTCCGAACACACCAGGAGAACGAAGAAGAAATGGCCACCCTGGAGATCAAGGACCTGCACGGCTCGGTCCTCACCGAGGACGGCGCCAAGCCGATCCTCAACGGCGTCAACCTGACCGTTCGCTCGGGCGAGATCCACGCGATCATGGGCCCGAACGGCTCCGGCAAGTCGACGCTGGCCTACGCCATCGCCGGGCACCCGAAGTACCGGATCGACTCCGGCACGGTGCTGCTGGACGGCGAGGACGTGCTGGAGATGAGCGTCGACGAGCGGGCCCGCGCCGGCCTGTTCCTCGCGATGCAGTACCCGGTCGAGGTGCCGGGCGTGTCGATGTCGAACTTCCTGCGCACCGCCGCGACCGCGGTCCGCGGCGAGGCGCCGCAGATCCGCAAGTGGGTCAAGGAAGTCAAGCAGGCCATGTCCGACCTGGACATCGACCCGTCGTTCGCCGAGCGCAGCGTCAACGAGGGCTTCTCCGGTGGTGAGAAGAAGCGCCACGAGATCCTGCAGCTGGACCTGCTGGACCCGAAGTTCGCGATCCTCGACGAGACCGACTCCGGCCTCGACGTCGACGCGCTGCGGGTGGTTTCCGAGGGCGTCAACAAGTACCACGGCAAGGGCGGCAAGGGTGTTCTGCTGATCACCCACTACACCCGGATCCTCAAGCACATCACCCCGGACTACGTGCACGTGTTCGCCGAGGGCAAGGTCGTCGAGTCCGGTGGTGCCGAGCTCGCCGACGAGCTGGAGGAGAACGGCTACGTGCGCTTCACCGGCAAGAAGGAGGCGGCAGCCCAGTCATGACCGTTCAGCCTCCTCGCACGAGCACGCCGCTGGACGTGGCGGCGATCCGCGCGGACTTCCCGATCCTGGGTCGCACGATCCGCGACGGGCAGCGCCTGGTGTACCTCGACTCCGGGGCGACCTCGCAACGGCCGCGCCAGGTGCTCGACGCGGAGCGTTCCTTCCTGGAGCACTCCAACGCGGCAGTGCACCGCGGCGCGCACCAGCTCGCCGAGGAGGCCACGGACGCGTACGAGGGCGCCCGGGAGCGGATCGCCCGCTTCGTCGGCGTCGACGCCGACGAGGTGGTGTTCGCCAAGAACGCCACCGAGGGCGTCAACCTCGTCGCCTACGCCATGAGCAACGCCGCCACGTCCGGGGCGGAGGCCGAGCGCTTCCGCCTCGGGCCGGGCGACGAGGTCGTGGTGACCGAGATGGAGCACCACGCGAACCTGGTGCCGTGGCAGCAGCTGTGCGAGCGCACCGGCGCCACGCTGCGCTGGTTCGGGGTCACCGACGAGGGCCGCCTCGATCTGTCCGATGTGGACGGTGTGATCACCGAGCGCGCCAAGGTGGTCGCCTTCGCCCACCAGTCCAACGTGCTGGGCACGGTGAACCCGACCGAGCAGATCGTCTCGCGGGCGCACCAGGTCGGCGCGCTGGTGGTGCTGGACGCCTGCCAGTCGGTGCCGCACAAGCCGGTGGACTTCAAGGCGCTGGGCGTGGACTTCGCGGTGTTCTCCGGGCACAAGATGCTCGGCCCCTCCGGGGTCGGCGTGCTCTACGGGCGCCGCGAGCTGCTGGCCGCGATGCCGCCGTTCATCAGCGGCGGCTCGATGATCGAGCTGGTGCACATGGAGCGCTCCACGTTCGCCGCGCCGCCGCAGCGGTTCGAGGCGGGCGTGCCGATGACCTCGCAGGCCGTCGGCCTGGGCGCGGCCGTCGACTACCTCACGGCCATCGGCATGGACCGCATCGCCGAGCACGAGCAGCAGCTCACCGAGGTCGCGCTGCGGGAGCTGTCGGCGATCGACGGCGTGCGCATCATCGGGCCTACCAACACCGAGCACCGCGGCGGTACCGTGTCGTTCGTGATCGACGGCGTGCACCCGCACGACGCCGGTCAGGTGCTGGACGACAAGGGCGTCGAGGTCCGCGTCGGACACCACTGCGCATGGCCGCTGCACCGCCGGATGGGAATTCCGGCGACCGTGCGGGCGTCCTTCTACCTGTACAACGAACTGGACGAGGTCAAGGCGTTGGTGGACGCGGTGCGCGAGGCGCAGCGCTTCTTCGGGGTGGCTTGATCGGGGACTGCCGGAGAACTCTTCATGCAGCTTGAGCAGATGTACCAGGAGATAATCCTGGACCACTACCGCAAACCGCACCGGCACGGCCTGCGGGAACCGTTCGACGCCGAGTCGTTCCAGGTGAACCCCACCTGCGGCGACGAGGTCACCCTCCGGGTCCGGTTGACGGGCACGGACACCGACGCGATCGTCGACGACGTGTCCTACGCGGGGCAGGGCTGTTCGATCAGCCAGGCGTCCGTGTCGGTGCTCACCGACCTGGTCGTCGGCAGGCCGCTGCGGGAGGCGCTGACCACCGAGGCCGCGTTCAGCGAGCTGATGCACGGCCGCGGCAAGGTCGAGCCGGACGAGGACGTGCTGGAGGACGGCGTCGCGTTCGCGGGAGTGGCGAAGTACCCGATGCGCGTGAAGTGCGCGCTGCTGGGTTGGATGGCTTTCAAGGACGCGGTTTCGCGTGTTGTCGTGGAGGCGTCATGAGCAGCCCTGTTTCGCCCCGAGTCCTCCTCAGCCGCACCTCAGGGGAACGTGACGTGAACCAGCCACGAGAAACTGCGAAACGTGAGATTGAGCCGGGCGCAACCACAACTGTGAAACGCGGAGAGGCGGAACTGGCATGAGCGAGCAAGCCCCGGTGCAGGAGGAAACCGACGTGGCCCGCAGCGCCGAGGCGTTGCCCGAGCAGGCTGCGCCGGCCGCCGAGGTGGCCGCGCTGGAAGACGTCGAGGAGGCCCTGCGCGACGTCGTCGACCCCGAGCTGGGGATCAACGTCGTCGACCTCGGCCTGGTCTACGACATCCGGGTGGACCAGGACAACACGGCGACCGTCGACATGACGCTGACCTCGGCGGCCTGCCCGCTGACCGACGTCATCGAGGACCAGGCGCGCGCCGCGCTGACCACCGGCCCGGGTGGCGGCCTGGTCGACGACTTCCGCATCAACTGGGTGTGGATGCCGCCGTGGGGTCCGGAGAAGATCACCGAGGAAGGCCGCGAGCAGCTGCGCGCCCTCGGATTCACCGTCTAGGAAGCAATTCCGGACTCGTTCACCGAAAAGAGCAAGCGGCTCGCGCCGCTTATAGAAGCCTCCGGAAACTCTGAGGGGGCCTGCCGCAATGAGCAATGGCAGGCCCCCTCAGCGTTGTGCTGGGGTTGTTCAGGGCGTGACGTCGAGGGTTTTGTTCGCGTACGCGGTTGCGGCGGGGCCGAACTGGAGGACCACGTGCCCAGCGGCGGAGTGGACGTCGCGCCAGAAGCGTTGCAGCGGGCTGTGCACGCTGTGGCCGCCGGTGCCCGAGGCGCGGAACAGCCGATCCACCGCGCCGACGAGGAGATCCGCCACGAACGCGCAGTCGCGCTGGTTGCGGGCGGTTTCCGCAGGCGTGATCTCCGGGCCTAGATCCGCGGCCGCGGCGACGCGCTCCAGCAGTAGTTGCGCGGCGTCGATCTCGCCGGACGAACGAGCCAGCGTCTCCTCGTAGAACGACCGGCCCGGGCCCGGGCCGGGTGCTTTCGCCGCGGCGCGGATCTTCTCCTCGGCGTACTCGGACCAATGCCGCAACGCGCCGCGCGCGGCCCCGAGGATGGGCAGGGTGAAGAAGAGCCCGTTCACCGCCGTCAGCGGCACCGCGTGGCAGCGGGAATCCAGGCCGGGCGCGAGACCTTCGTGCAGATTCCTGGCCGGCACGCTCAGCGCCTCCGGCACGAAGACGTCCTCGGCGATGAGGGTGTTGCTCCCGGTCGCCCGCATCCCGATGTCCGACCAGGTGTGCTCGATGCGGTACGCGGCGCGGGGGAGCGCGAACAGCCGCGGCTCCGGGCCGGCGTCGCCGGGCACCAGGCCGAGCACGAGCGCCCAGTCGGAGTGGTCGACGGCGCTGATGTAGGACCACGTGCCGGACAGCCGCCACCCGTCGCCTTCCGGTTTTGCCTTGCCCCGCGGCGAAATCGCGCCGACCACCAGCGCATCGGGCCCGTGCTGCCAGATCTCCTTGCGGCCTTCGGCCGGCAGGTAGGCGGCCATCCTCGCCAGGCTCGCGGCGATCGAGGCGCACCAGGCCGTGGCCGGGCACTGCTCGCCGATGGTGCGGACCGCGGCGCCCAACTCCGCGAAAGTGCCGCTGTTCCCGCCGTGTTCGGCCGGCACGAAATGGCGGGCGAATCCGGCGTTCACGACCGACCGCAGTACTTGCGGTTCCAGCACGCGGTCCTGTTCCGCGCGGTCGGCGTGCCGGGCCGCGAGCCCCGCGACTTCCTGTGCGGCGCGGGCCATCCCGGCGTTCGACGGGAATTGGTCGGGCATCGAGTCGCCTCCTTCGCTTGCCGCCGATATTGGGGCGACTCGATCGCGCTCGGCTGGAACACCGCTAGAGTCGATGCCGTCGGATTCAACCTCCAGAACTGCATTACATACGAAAGTAGTAGAAAGCTGCGCCGAACGGCCGTCAACGGTCGTCGCCGGACCCGCTGAACCTCCTCTGACCTGGTCTTCCTGGCCCGGTGTTGGCTTCCGCTAGAGCGGGCCTTGAGGATCGCTTTGTCGTCGTCGGTGCACTTGTGGTTTCCCCCTGTAGTGTGAATTGCGATGATAGATTCCTGGAGTGACGGGCGTAACGAGCGAAAGGTCCAAGAGTATGCCGACCGAGGCCTTTTGGAGTAAACGATGGGCCGTTTGGGGTATGCCACACCGCCGGATGACGGCTCGCACTTGGACCGGGGGGCCAGGCGTGCCGTCGCACATGATCCCGTGAAAGCCGGGTAAAGAACGGTTCGAGTGCCGCGCCAAATCCGTTGGCGACTTCTCGACTGGTTGAATGCGGGAAAGGGGGGCTTCGCGCTGCGCTCCTCCGGTGCGGATAACGCCCGGAAGCGACGCGCGCGGAGCGCGGTCGGACAGGTCCGATTTCCGCCGATCAATGCGTGATCGACGGTAATGTCAGCCATTGCTGGGACGATGTCCGTAAGTTAAGTACTTTATTCAGCTCTAGTCGGATAGGCGACTGAGAATGCAGTCATTAGAAATCAACGTGCTGGGGCCGTTAACGGTTCGGCTGCGGAGTGCGTCGATCGTGCCAACGGCGGGAAAACCGAGGCAAATCCTCGCGCTCCTGGCATTGCGCTGCGGCCGGGTGGTGCCGGTGTCCACCCTGATGGAAGAGGTCTGGGGCGATGCCATCCCGCGCAGCGGGGCGACCACGCTGCAGACCTACGTCCTCCAGCTGCGACGGCTGATCGCCGAATCGCTGCCGCCGGATTCGTCGTGGACGGCGAAGGATCTGCTCGCCACCAGCTACAACGGTTATCAGCTCACCACGACGCCGTGTTCATTCGACCTCGTCGAATTCAACCGGCTCGCGATCAGCGGTGACGCGGCGCTGGAGAAGTGCGACCCGGAGGCGGCTTCGAAATTCCTCGCGCAGGCGATGGACCTGTGGCGCGGTCAGGCGCTGATGGACGTGCCGATGGGCCGGATGCTCGCGATGGAGGTCATCGGCATCGAGGAGGCCCGCGCGCGGGTGCACCAGCAGCGCATCATCGCCGACCTCTACCTCGGCAAGCACGCGATGCTCATCCCCGAATTGCGCAAGCTGGTGGCGGAGAACCCCACCGACGAGAACATCTCCGCGCTGCTGATGATCGCCTTCCAGCGCTCGGGGTCGGCGCCGCGCGCGCTGCAGGTGTTCCGGGATCTGCGCCAGGCGCTGATCCGGGAGCTGGGCGTCGAACCGTCCGCCCGCCTGCAGAAGCTGCACCAGGCCCTGCTGTCCAACGCCGCCGACATCCCGCTGCGGTCGATCTTCGCGTCCGAGCAGCGCCTGGCCGAGACGGTCTGAGATACCTAGAGACACCTGGGAGTGTGCCTTGTCAGCTTCAGCGACAACGACGGCCCGGCCCGAGCTGGTGGAGGTGGCCGACGGCGTCCTCGCCTACGTCCAGCCTGCCGGCGGCTGGTGCGTGAACAACGCCGGGGTCCTCGTCTCCGGTGGTTCGGCCGCGCTGGTGGACACCGTGGCGACCGAGGCCCGCGCGCGCCGGCTGCGCGAACAGGTCCTCGCCGTCGCCGAGCGGCCCCCGTTCGCGGTCATCAACACGCATTCGCACGGCGACCACACCTTCGGCAACTTCGTCTTCCCGGAGGCCGTGGTGTTCGCGCACCGGGAGACCCGCCGCGAGATGCACCTGGCGGGCCTGCACCTCACCGAGCTGTGGCCGGACGTGGAGTGGGGTGACATCGAACTGGCCCTGCCGACCGCGACCTACCAGGACGGCCTGGCGCTGCAGGTCGGCGAGCTCACCGCGGAGCTCGTGCACGTCGGCCTGGCGCACAGCACCAACGACACCGTGGTGTGGGTGCCGGAGCGGCGCGTGCTGTTCACCGGCGACATCGTGATGTCCGGCGTGACCCCGTTCTGCCCGCTGGGCTCGGTTTCCGGTTCGCTGCGGGCGATCGAGCGGCTGCGCGCCTTCGAGCCGGCCACCGTGGTGGCCGGGCACGGCCCGGTCGGCGGCCCGGAGGTGCTGGACGGCACCGAGAAGTACCTGCGGTGGGTCCAGGAGCTGGCCCGGGACGGCGTGGCCGCCGGGGCGACGCCGGCCGAGGTCGCGCGCGAAGCGGATCTGGGGGAGTTCGCCGGGTTCCTGGAGCCGGAGCGGCTGATCCCCAACCTGCACCGGGCGTTCGCCGAGGAGCGGCTGGCGACCCACGGCGAGGCGCTGGACATGGCCGCGGCCATCAAGGAGATGGGCGTCGTCTTCCAGGAGATGGTCGACTACCACGGCGGACCGCTGGTCTGCCACGCCTGATCTCCCCTTCCTGCGGGGTGTTCAGCATGCGGTGTGGGGCTCAGCTCGCACCGCCGCGGGTTCTCAGGCTGTGTCCGCCCTTCAGGGCTACTGGGCGACGCCAGTCCCCAGCGCCGCGTATTGGTCATGCACAAGTCGGGGCTCCCGGAGTCCAGGCGGCGGCAGTAACTCCCGCAGGGGGCCGCTACCCGCACCGCCACGCAAAGCTCATTTCCGAAATCAACTTCGAGAACGAAGAAGTCTTCCGGAGGTTCCTTCGATGACCAGCACGACCACCGTCACCGAGCTCTACGCAGCCGTCCAGCTGCACTACGCGCGCCAGGTCCAGCTGCTCGACAGCTGCCGGTTCGAGGAGTACGCCGCGACGTTCACCGCCGACGGAGAATTCCAGCACACGCCCGGGCAGCCCGCCGCCCACGGCCACGACGGGATCACGGCCGAACTGACGCGGTTCAACGAACGGTTCGACAACGACCCGGTGCAACGCAGGCACTGGTTCAACATGATCGACGTGCGGCCGCGGGAGGACGGCTTATTGGACACGACCTTCTACGCGCTGGTGCTCACCACGCGCCCGGGCGTCAAAGAACCCGTGGTCGGCCCCAGCTGCCTGGTGCGCGACGTGCTCGCGTTCGAGGACGGCGAGCTGCGCAACCGCTCCCGCCAGGTGCACCACGACCAGATGAGCTGATCCGCCGGTTCGCTGATGAAGCCCCGGAAACCGTTGCAGCGAAACGGTTTCCGGGGCTTCGTGCGGTCCGGGGGAAAGTGGTTTGCGGGGTGCGCCGCCTTGCGGGCGTGGTCGGCTCCTGCTAATCTTTCCGTGCGCCCCGGATGGGCCTACGCATGGAGGTAGCGGCTTCTAAGCCACCTTTTGAGTTGCGACACGATTCTGCGTGTCTCGCACTTGGTCTCGTCTTATTGCGGTAATTCGCCCGTGGTACGACGTTTCCCTCCAGCGTTCCTGGCCTGCGGGGCTCTTTTCGTGTCCGCTCCTGGTGGTGCTCTTCCTCCGATCAACCGATCCATTGGGAAGGACTGCATGACCGACGGACAGACCGACGACTACGCCGACTTCGACGCAGGTGCGTTCAACCGGCAGGTCGTCGAGGAATTCAGGCAGCACAACGGCAAGCTCAGCGGCTGGATGGAAGGCTGGTCGCTGGTCGTGCTGACCACGATCGGCGCCAAGTCCGGCCGGCGCCGCGAGGGCCCGGTGGGCTACTTCGAGGTCGACGGGCAGCCGCTGGTCGTCGCGTCGGCGATGGGCGCCCCGAAGAACCCCGCCTGGTACCACAACATCGCGAAGAACCCGCAGGTGACGGTCGAGACCGGCACCGAGACCTACGAGGCGATCGCGACCATCACCACCGGCGCCGAGCGCGATGCGCTGTTCGCCGGGGTCGTCGCGCAGGACTCGGGCATGGGCGAGTACCAGGAGAAGACCACCCGCGTGCTGCCGGTGATCACCCTGCGCCGGATCGACGCCGAGCCGATCGCCGGGGCGGAACCGGCGGCGGAGTCCACATCGGATTCCGGCGCCGACCGGGTGCGCGGCTTGGGCGATTTCCTGGTGGAGGGCCACGATTGGCTCCGCGAGGAGCTCACCGGGCTCCGCGCCCAGGTGGACGAGATCATCGCCGGCGGTGCCGACGGAGCCGCGCTGGAGCGGGCGAAGCCCGGGCTGGCGGAGCAGATGCGCGCGCACTGCCTGGAGTTCTGCGCGGCCGTGAAGGAGCACCACACGGGCGAGGACATGGGTGCCTTCCCGATGCTGGCCCAGCAGTACCCCGAACTCGCCCCGGAGCTGGAGAAGCTGGGCGAGGAGCACAAGGTGGTGGCGCGGCTGCAGGACGAGATCCGGCAGCTCGTGGAGGGCTACGCGCCGGGCAAGAGCGACCCGGTGCAGCTGCGGGAGCGACTGGAAGTCCTGGCGTCCGAACTCGAGGAGCACTTCGCCTACGAGGAGCGGACGGTCGTCGACGCCCTCAACAAGATGGGGCCGGCGCCGAACATCCCGTGAGCGCAACAGATCGCGGGTGGTTCCTGGCCTGGAACCACCCGCGATCGCCGTTCGTCAGCCGGCGATCCCGGCGGCGATGCGGTCGATGATCGCGGCCGGGCTCGGCTGGGCGGCCATCTCGGCGCGCACCTCCGCCGCTTCCTGGCGGAAGGATTCCTCGGCGAGCAGTCGCCCGGCGAGCTCCCGGATGACGGAAGCGTCCAGTGTGGATGGATCGGCGGCCAGGCCGACCTTGCGGTCCACCACCCGCTGCGCGCACAGCTCGTTGTCCGCGCCGCCCGGCACGATCAGCTGCGGCACGCCGTAGTGCAGCGCGGAGGCCGTGGTGCCCGATCCGCCGTGGTGCACGATCAGCGAGCAATCCCGCAGGATCCCGGAAAGCGGCACGAACCCCGCCGGGTGCACGTTCTCCGGCAGCGGCTCGAACTGCGACAGATCCGTTTCCGCGTCGGCGAGCACGACGTCGGCGTCCAGCTCGGCCAGCGCCTGGATCAGCGTGCCGAGCCCGCCGCCGCCCGGCAGCAGCGGCGCGACCGTGCCCAGGGTCAGGCAGATCCGCGGCCGCTGCGGGCGGCGCATCGCCCAGGACGGCAGCAGCGCGCCGCCGTTGAACGGGACGTACCGCATCGGCAGCCACGGCACGCCGTCGACGGCGTCCGGTTCCTCGCCGGCCAGGCCGCCGAGGCTGGGCGCGCGCGGATCGATGCGCGCCAGCAGGTGCGGTTGCCGGTCGCCCAGGCCCAGCTCGTCGCGCAAGGCCCGCACCACCGGGGCGTCGTCGGGCACGATCCCCATGCGCGCGTTGAGGTTCTTCGCGTCTCGGAACCCCTCGTCGCGCATCGACCAGGACACCCGGTTGCCGACCTCCAGCGAGGGGACGCCCAGCGCCGTCGCGGCCAGCTTGCCCGCCGCGTGGTCGGAGCAGAAGACGACCAGGCCGGCGTCGAACTCGCGGCCGGCGGCGATGGTGCCGCCCGTCATGGCCAGCGAGAACAGCTCGAACGGCCGCATCCCGCGGACCAGGTCCCAGTAGCCAGGCGGGACGGAGTCGTCATCGGCGCTGGTCTCGCCCGCCGCGCCGGCCACGAGGTCCTCCCCGACGTCCCGGGCGGGGAACACGTCGGTGACCGGCAGACCCGACTCCGCCGCCACCTTGGTCATGTAGGCGGTGGTGGCCAGCAGGACCTCGTGGCCCGCCGCCCGCGCCGCCCACGCCAGCGGAACCAGCGGCAGCATCAGCCCGTAGCCGGGTGCCGCCGGGAACAGGATTCGCATGTCCGTTTCCTTTCCGAAAGAGTGTGCGGATTGGCTTGCGTTGCGGTGCGGGTAGCGGCCCCCCTGCGGGAATTGCAGACGCCGCCTCGACTCCGGGATCCCCGACTTATGTATGTCCAATACACGGCGCTGGGGCTGTCCTCGCCGAGAGCCCCTTCGGGCGGGCACAGTCTGAGAACCCGCAGCGGTGCGAGTTGCGTAGGTGGTTGAAAGCGGCTTCGCCGCTTGTCCGACGCCAACCCGCAGACAGCCAAATCCGCGCAAGCCCCGCCCGGTCCGCTCAGCGGACCTTCTGGATGCTGCGGTAGGTGGCCTCGATGAGCCGGCGAATCCGCGCGTCCATGCTGCCCATCACCTCGGAACCGGCGTTCGGGATGTAGGCGAACGCGAGATCGTTCGCCGGATCGGCGAACGCGAACACGCCGTTCGCGCCGCTGAATCCGAACGCGGTGCCCAGCCCCGCCGACGCCGGGAACACCGGGCTGTCGGCCACCTGCACGCCCAGGCCCCAGGTGCACGGCGAGAGCATGACGAGGCAGTCGCCGGTGGAGTGCACCTCGCGCATCTGCTCGGTGATCTCCGGGCTGGTCAGCCGGAAGCAGTCGACCTCGCCGATGAACGAGGCGAAGTACCTGGCCAGCGACTGCGCGCTGGCCAGCCCGCCGTAGGACGGTTCCTCCACCGTCGGGTCGGCGGGGTCCTGCGACATGCTGGCCATCGTCGCGCGGTAGGTCAGCGTGGCCGCGTCGCGCAGCTCCTCGATCTCGCCCGGATCGGCGCCGGCCATCAGCTCCTCGGCCTTGCACTCGATCATGGTCGCCAGGTGCGCCGTGTCCGGGTTGGGCAGGCCGATGTAGCAGTCCAGCCCGAGCGGGTTGGCGATCTCCTTGGCGAAGAACTGCCCGACGGTCAGCCCGGTGCGGCGCCGGACCAGCTCGCTGATCAGGTGCCCGTAGGTGGTGGCGTGGTACCCGTGCGCGGTGTCGGGTTCCCACTCCGGCCGGGCGGACTCCAGCGCCGCCACGATCGGCTCGTGCGCCCGCAGCTTGTCGTTGGTGATCGGGTCGTGGTCCAGGCACACGACGCCGGACCGCTGGCTGAGCACCATGCGCAGCGTGATCCCGCCCTTGCCGTTGGCGGCGAACTCCGGCCAGTGCTCGGCGATCGGGGCGTCCAGGTCGAGCGCCCCGCGGTCGACCAGCAGCAGCGCCGCGCCCGTGACCAACGACTTCGTCGGCGAGGCGAGCACGCCCAAGGTGTCCGCCCGCCACGGATCGCCGCGGTCCGCATCGGCGTACCCGCCCCACAGGTCCACCACCGGACGGCCGCGGTGGTACACGCACACCGCGGCGCCCACTTCCGCGCCGGTGGCGAAATTGGCCCGGAAGGCCAGGTTCACCTCGGCGAAGGGATGGGTGGCCACCCCTCCCCGCGGGAATTCGTTCACTGCGCCATACCCCCATGCCCGATCTTGCCCATGCTGCGATGATCCGGTTTCGACTCGGGACTCGCTCAAATCTGGGTACTGCCGCGCTCGCGACGAAAAGTTATGTGGCGCAAGAGGGTTAACCAACGGGCCGGTCGTCTGGCAGTCTCCTCGGCATGCGATTCTGCGGAAAACCCTTGTTTCGCGGAGGATACGCCGCGTCCCCGCGCGGGTGGTGGCCGAATGTTCGCTGACACGGCCGAATTCCACGCCTGGTTTCAGGACCGGTGCCGCGCGCAGGACTACCGGGCGACGAAGGTGCCGCTGGACGGGCTCGACGGCTGGCACACCGATCCGGACGCCGGGAACATCGTGCACCGCACCGGGAAGTTCTTCACCATCGAAGGGCTGGACGTGAGCCGGTCCGGCCGCGAGGTCGAGGCCTGGCGGCAGCCGATCATCGTGCAGGCGGAGCAGGGCGTGCTCGGCATCCTGGTCAAGGAGTTCGGCGGCGTCGCGCACTGCCTGCTGCAGATCAAGATGGAGCCGGGCAACATCAACGGCTACCAGCTCTCGCCGACCGTGCAGGCCACGCGGAGCAACTTCACCGGCGTGCACGGCGGCAAGGCGGTGCCGTACCTGGAGTACTTCACCGCGCCGCGCCCCGGCCGGATCGTGTCCGACGTGCTGCAGTCGGAGCAGGCGTCCTGGTTCCTCGCCAAGCGCAACCGGAACATGATCGTGCAGGTCGAGGACGACGTCCCGGTGCTGGACGACTTCTGCTGGCTGAGCTTCGCGCAGATCGCCGAGCTGCTGCGGGTGCCGGACCTGGTCAACATGGACACCCGCACCGTGCTCTCCGGCGCGGTGGTGCAGCGCTCCCGCGGCACCGATCCGGCCGCCGGCACCTTTCACGGCGCGCTGACCCGTTCCTGGGACCGGGACGGCGCCTCGCTGCACGGCACGGTGGAGCTGCTCAGCTGGTTCACCGAGGCGAAGGGCCGCTGCACGCTCGCCCGGCAGCTCATTCCGCTGTCCAAAGTGGATGGCTGGGCGTGGCGGGACGGGACGATCTGCCACGACCGGGACCAGCACTTCGCGGTCGTCGGCGTGGACGTGCACGCCAGCAACCGCGAGGTGACCGGCTGGCAGCAGCCGATGTTCGAGCCGCGCAGCCGCGGCGTGATCGCCTTCCTCACCAGGCGCATCGACGGCGTGCTGCACCTGCTGGTGCAGGCGCGGACCGAGACCGGCGCGTTCGACGGCGTCGAAATGGCCCCGACGGTGCAGTGCCAGCCGGAGAACTACCGGTTCGTGCCCGCCGGCCGCAAGCCGCTGTTCCTCGACGAGGTCCTCGGCGCGCGACCCGAGCAGATCCGCTGGGACAGCATCCACTCCGAGGAGGGCGGGCGCTTCTACCACGCGCAGAACCGCTACCTGCTCGTGGAGGTCGACGACGACTTCCCGCTGGATGTCCCGGAGAACTACACGTGGATCACGCTGCGCCAGCTCACCGAGTTCGTGCGCTACGGCAACCACCTCAACGTGGAGGCCCGGAGCCTGCTGACGTTTTTCCGCTTCTACCAGGAGGACGACCGATGACCACCTTTGTCTGGGACTACCTGCCCGAGTACGAGGCGGAACGAGCCGACATCCTGGACGCGGTGCAGAAGGTGTTCGCCAGCGGTCGCCTCGTGCTCGGCGACAGCGTCCGCGGCTTCGAGGCCGAGTACGCCGCCTACCACGGCGTCGAGCACTGCGTCGGCGTCGACAACGGCACCAACGCGGTGAAGCTCGCGCTGGAAGCGGTGGGTGGCGGCCGCGGCGACGAGGTGATCACGGTCTCCAACACCGCCGCGCCCACGGTCGTCGCCATCGACGAGATCGGCGCGACACCGGTGTTCGTCGACGTGCGCGCCGAGGACTACCTGATGGACACCGCCCTGGTCGAGGCGGCCATCACCTCGCGCACCAAGGCGATCGTGCCGGTGCACCTGTACGGGCAGTGCGTGGACATGGCGCCGCTGCGGCGCCTGGCCGACGAGCACGGCCTGAAGATCGTGGAGGACTGCGCGCAGGCGCACGGCGCGCGGCACAACGGCGAGCTCGCGGGCACGATGAGCGACGCCGCGGCCTTCTCCTTCTACCCGACCAAGGTGCTGGGCGCCTACGGCGACGGCGGCGCGGTCATCACCGCCGACGCCGAGGTGGATCGCGCGCTGCGCAGGTTGCGCTACTACGGCATGGAACAGACCTACTACGTCGTGGCCACGCCCGGGCACAACAGCCGGCTCGACGAGGTGCAGGCCGAGATCCTCCGCCGCAAGCTGACCCGCCTGGACGACTACGTCGAGGGGCGTCGCCGGATCGCCCGCCGCTACGCGGAGGAGCTCGGCGACCTCTGCGGGCCCGGCGGCCTGCAGCTGCCTTCGGTGACCGGGGGCAACGAGCACGTCTACTACGTCTACGTGGTCCGGCACCCGCGGCGCGACGAGATCATCCAGCGGCTCAAGGACCGGCACGACATCTCGCTGAACATCAGCTACCCGTGGCCGGTGCACACCATGACCGGATTCGCGCACCTCGGCGTCGCCAAGGGGGCGCTGCCGGTCACCGAGGCGCTCGCCGAGCAGATCTTCTCGCTGCCGATGTACCCGGCGATGCCGGAAGGCTTGCAGGACAAGGTGATCAGCGCGCTGCGCGAAGTGCTGCGCGAACTGTGAGGAAAGGGCCCGAGATGGCAACCGACACCGGAATCTACCAGCGCGCCGACATCTACCACGACTTCTACCACGGTCGCGGCAAGGACTACCGGGCCGAGGCCGCGCTGGTGCGCGACCTGGTGCGGGAGCGCACCCCGGGCGCGGCTTCGCTGCTGGACGTCGCCTGCGGCACCGGCGCGCACCTGCGGGAGCTCGCCGGCTCGTTCGGCGAGGTGGTCGGCGTCGACCTCGCCCCGGAGATGCTCGCCGTGGCCGAGCGGCACAACCCGGAGCTCCAGCTGCACCAGGGCGACATGCGCGACTTCCGGCTCGACCGCCGGTTCGACGCGGTGACCTGCATGTTCAGCTCCGCCGGCTACCTGCCCACCGCCGCCGACCTGGACCACGCGGTGCAGAACCTGGCCGACCACCTGGCGCCCGGCGGCGTGCTGCTGCTGGAACCCTGGTGGTTCCCGGAGAACTTCCTCCCCGGCTGGGTCGGCGCGGACGTGGTCACAGTGGACGGACGGACGGTCGCCCGGGTCTCGCACACGGTGCGCCAGGGCGGCTCGAGCCGGATGGAGGTGCACTACACCGTCGCCGCGCCGGACACCGGCATCGAGCACTTCACCGACACGCACGTGATGAGCCTGTTCGACCGGGCGACCTACGAGACCGCGTTCCGCCGGGCCGGGCTGACGCCCGAGTACGTGAAGCACGACCTCGTCGCCCCCGGCATCTTCGCGGGCACCGCGGAAGGCGGCCGGGCATGAAGGTGCGCGAGCTCGGCATCGGCGGCGCGTACGAGTTCACCCCGCAGGTCTTCGGCGACGACCGGGGCGCGTTCGCCTCGCCGTTCCAGGAGCAGGCGTTCGGGGAGGCGCTGGGCCGGCCGCTGTTCCCGGTCGCGCAGGCCAGCAGCAGTCGCTCCCGGCGCGGCGTGGTGCGCGGAGTGCACTTCACCGCGCTGCCCGGGTCGATGGCCAAGTACGTCTACTGCGCCGGCGGGCGGGCGCTGGACTTCGTCGTCGACGTCCGGGCCGGCTCGCCCACCTTCGGGCGTGCGGAGGCAGTGGAGCTGTCCGCGACCGAGTTCACCGCGCTGTACCTGCCGATCGGGGTGGGGCACCTGTTCGTCGCGCTGGAGGCCGACACGGTGATGGTGTACCTGCTGTCGGCGGGATACGTCGCGGAGAAGGAACGCGCCGTGCACCCGCTGGATCCGCAGCTGGGGCTGGCCATCCCGGACGGCCTCGACCTGGTGATGTCCGAACGGGACCGCAACGCGCCCACGCTGGCCGCCGCGGCGGCCGACGGGCTGCTCCCGGACTACGCCGCCTGCCTGGCGGCCGGGCTCGCGATGGAGAACACCGATGGCTGAACCCGACAAGCCGCTCGTCGTCGTGCTCGGCGCGTCGGGCTTCCTTGGCTCGGCCGTGACGGCGGCGTTGGCCGAGCGGCCGGTGCGGCTGCGGGCCGTCGCTCGCCGAGAGGTCGCCGCACCGGCCGGTTGCACGGCGGATTTCGAGTCCCGCCAAGCGGATCTGACCGAACCGGGCGCGCTCGCCGAGGCAGCCGAGGGCGCCGCCGCAGTTTTCCCCTTCTCCGCGCAGATCCGCGGGGCATCGGGCTGGCGGATCGCCGAGGACGACGTGGTGGCCGAACGCACCAACGTCGGCGTGATCCGGGAGCTCGCCGAAGTCCTGCACGGCGAGCCCGCGCCAGTGGTGGTCTTCCCGGGCAGCAACACCCAGGTCGGCAAGCACGTCGAAGGCCGCCTGGACGGCACCGAGGAGGACCGTCCCGAAGGGACGTACGACCGGCAGAAGCTCACCGCGGAGCGGATCCTCAAGGAAGCCACGGCGGCGGGGCGGCTGCGCGGCATCAGCCTGCGGCTGCCGCCGGTGTTCGGGCCGCCCGCGGCGACCGCGGACGACCGGGGAGTGGTGTCCACCATGATCCGCCGTGCACTGGCCGGTGAGCCGCTGACGATGTGGCACGACGGAACCATCCGGCGCGACCTGCTGAACGTCGCCGACGCGGCCCGCGCCTTCGTCGCCGCCATGGACCACGCCGACGCGCTGGCCGGACGGCACTACCTGATCGGCACGGGCAAGTCCGAACCGCTCGGCGGCGTCTTCCGGCTGATCGCCGGGGCCGTCGCCAGGCACACGGGCACCGATCCGGTGCCGGTGGTCTCGGTGCCCCCGCCGTCGCACGCGGACGGCACCGACTTCCGCAGCGTCGACGTCGACCCGTCGGCGTTCGCGGCGGCGACCGGATGGCAGTGCCAGACCCCGCTGGCGGCCGCGATCGAGCGGACCGCGGCCGCGCTGGCGGCCGGCTGAGCCTCGGACCGGGTTGATTTCGCGCGAAATCGCCGCCGCCACGCAGTACGAGCTTTCAGAGCTTTTCCAGTACGGCGACCACTTCGGCCGGGGTCGGTTGCGCGGCGATCTCGTCGCGCACCGACCCCGCCCGTTCCCGGAAGGACGGCGTGGCCAGGATCTCCGCCGCCGCAGCACCGAGCCGCTCCGGGGCCTGGTCTTCGCCCAGCAACGTGATCGCGGCCCCGCGATCCGACATGCGGGCGCACGGCGGAACCATCTTGGGGATGTTCGGGATCAGCAGCTGCGGAACCCCGGCGTGCAGCGCGTTGAGCGAGGTCTGCCCGCCGCCGTGGTGCAGGATCAGATCGCACGTGGTGAGCAGGGTGTCCAGCGGGAACCACCCGGCCCGCACGTGCTCGCCGGCGCGCAGCTCGTCGGCGACCGCTTCCGGTGCGGCGATGGCGATCTCGACGTCGAGTGCGCCGAGGCTGCCGACGAGCTCGTGCAGGAACTTCAGGTCGGCGTCGTGGGCGACTCGGCTGCCCGCGGTCACGCACACGCGCGGCCGGTCGCCGCGGCGATACATCCAGGGCCGCAGCGCGCGCTGCTGGTTGTACGGCACGAAGCGCATGTCCTGGCGCTCACCAAGCCCGGGAGCGCGCAGGCTGGGTGGGCAGATGTCCACCCACAGGTCGGCTTCCGGCAACTCGGTCAGCCCCAGCCCGGACAGCTCCGCGGCGAGTTCCGCGGCCGCCCCGGCATCGATCCCCGGCGGTTCGCCGAGATCCCACGTGTGCCGCACGAACGGCACGCCGAGCTGAGCGGCGAGCAGTCCCGCCGCATAGCAGAGCGAGCCGCCGACGATCAGGTCCGGACGCCAGTCCGCGACGAGTTCGCGGAGCGCGGGCAGGCTCGCGGCCGCCAACCGGCCGAAACCGCGCCCGTTGAAGAAGAGCCGCTCGCCCGGGTCCGCGGGCAATGGGAGCTTGCCGCCGTCGCGGTCGGTGAACATGAACTCCAGCATCTTCCGGTCGGTGACCGGAACCGAGGGCAGGCCCGCCGCCGCGACGAACGAGGTCATGTCCTCGGGCGAGGCCACGATCACCGTGTGACCGGCCAATCGGGCCGCGGTTGCCAACGGGGACAAGGCGAAGACCGTCGCGGGGCTGCCGCCGGTGAGGAAGAGGAACTTCACCGCGCCGAGAGTGGTTACCGCACCTAGAGAAACGCTGGATCGACTGTGGAGCGCAAGAGCGGTGTTCCAGGCTCGTTTTGCGTGCCGGTGCGGGTAGCGGAACCTCAGGGGGCGCCTGGCTGTGGAATCCCCGATTTGTGGACCAATACGCGGCATCGGGGCTGTCCTCGCCAGGCGACCCCTGAGAACCCGCGGCGGTGCGAGTTGCGCAGGTGGGCTGGGCGGCTGCGCCGCTTCACGAACCACGATCCCTGCGATGGCAGCTCGAACCGTTCCAATAGCCGGTGTTGAGCGCTCCTCGAGCGCGCGTTGGCAACGTGGGCCGCGAAGGCGCTGCGTCAAGGGAGGAACGGATATCCGATGTCCCGTCGTGTGGTGATAACCGGGATGGGGGTGCGTGCGCCCGGCGGAGCGGGCACCGAGGGCTTCTGGGACCTGCTGACCTCGGGGCGCACCGCGACCCGCCGCATCAGCTTCTTCGACCCCGCGCCGTTCCGCTCGCAGATCGCAGGCGAATGCGACTTCGACGCCGGGGCCGAAGGCCTGAGCGCACAGCAGATCCGGCGGATGGACCGGGCCACGCAGCTCGCCGCGGTGTGCGCGCGGGACGCGATCTCGGACAGCGGGCTGGACGTCCCCGGACTCGACCCGCACCGGGTCGGGGTGAGCCTCGGCAGCGCGATCGCCGCCTCCACCAGCCTGGAGACCGAGTACCGCGTGCTCTCCGACTCCGGCCGCGACTGGGAGGTGGACCACCGGTACCTGTCGCCGCACATGTTCGACTACCTGACGCCGGGCGTGATGCCCGCGGAGATCGCGTGGACGGTCGGCGCCGAGGGGCCGGTGACGATGGTGTCCAACGGTTGCACCTCCGGTCTGGACGCGGTCGGCAACGCCGTCCAGCTCATCCGCGAGGGCACCGTCGACGTCATGGTCACCGGGGCCACCGATGCCCCGGTCACGCCGATCGTGGTGGCCTGCTTCGACGCGATCAAGGCGACCTCGCCGCGCAACGACGACCCGGAGCACGCCTCGCGCCCGTTCGATCTGACCCGCAACGGGTTCGTGCTCGCCGAAGGCGCCGCGATGTTCGTGCTGGAGAGCTACGAGCGGGCGCGTGCCCGGGGCGCCCACATCTACGCCGAGGTGAGCGGATATGCCAACCGCACCAACGCCTACCACATGACCGGGCTGAAGAAGGACGGCCGCGAAATGGCCGACGCGATCCGCGACGCGCTCGACCAGTCGCGGCTGAACCCCGATGCCGTGGACTACGTCAACGCGCACGGTTCGGGCACCAAGCAGAACGACTGGCACGAGACTGCGGCGTTCAAGGACTCGCTGGGCGAGCACGCCTACCGGACGGCGGTCAGCTCGATCAAGTCGATGGTCGGGCACTCGCTGGGTGCGATCGGTTCGATCGAGATCGCGGCGTGTGCGTTGGCGATCGAGCGCGGTGTGGTGCCGCCGACGGCGAACCTGCACGAGAAGGACCCGGAGTGCGACCTCGACTACGTGCCGCTGACCGCCCGCGAGCAGCGGGTGGACGCGGTGCTGAGCGTCGGCAGCGGGTTCGGCGGATTCCAGAGCGCGATGGTGCTCAAGCGGCCGGGAGGAGCGCGATGACCGCGGCGGTGGTGACGGGTCTGGGGGTGGTGGCGCCCAACGGGCTCGGCGTCGAGGAGTTCTGGAAGGCCACGGTGGACGGGGTCAGCGGGATCGCTGAGATCACCCGCTTCGACGCCGCCCGGTACCCGGCGCGGCTGGCCGGCCAGGTGCAGGACTTCACGGCCAAGGAACACCTGCCCGCCCGGCTGCTGCCGCAGACCGACGTCTCCACGCAGATGGCGCTGGCCGCCGCGGACTGGGCGCTGACCGACGCCGCCGCCGACCCGGCCGCGCTGACCGACTTCGACATGGGCGTGGTGACCTCGAACGCCCTGGGCGGATTCGAGTTCACCCACAAGGAATTCCGCAAGCTGTGGGCCCAGGGGCCGCAGTACGTGAGCGTCTACGAATCGTTCGCCTGGTTCTACGCGGTGAACACCGGCCAGATCTCCATCCGGCACGGCATGCGCGGCCCCAGCAAGGCGCTGGTGGCGGAGCAGGCCGGCGGGCTGGACGCGATCGGCCACGCCCGCCGCACCATCTGCGGCGGCACCCGGCTGGTGATGACCGGGGGAGTGGACTCGGCCTTCGACCCGTGGGGCTGGGTGTCCCACCTGTCCAGCGGCCGGGTGAGCCCGACCGCCTACCGGCCCTTCGCCGCGGACGCGACCGGCTACCTGCCCGGCGAGGGCGGGGCGATCCTGGTCCTGGAGGACGCCGACGCGGCGCGGGAGCGGGGAGCGGCCGGGGCGTACGGCGAGATCGCCGGGTACGCGTCCACCTTCGACCCGCCGCCCGGATCGCCGCGCCCGCCGGGGCTGCGCCGCGCCGCCGAGCTGGCCCTGGCCGACGCCGGGCTCGAACCCGGGGAGATCGACGTGGTCTTCGCCGACGCGGTCGGCGTGCCGGAACTGGACCGGCAGGAAGCCGAGGCGATCGCCGGCGTGTTCGGGCCGGGCGGAGTGCCGGTGACCGCGCCGAAGGTGCTGACCGGGCGGCTGTTCGCCGGCGGCGGGCCGCTGGACGTGGTCGCGGCGCTGCTGGCCGTGCGGGACGGGGTCATCCCGGCCACGGCGGGCGTCGACGGGGTTCCGGCGGACTGCGAGATCGACCTGGTCTGCGGGCGACCGCGCTACCAGCCGGTGACCAACGCGCTCGTGCTGGCCAGGGGCAAATGGGGTTACAACGCGGCGATCGTCGTTCGCGCCGCGGCGCACTGAGAGGGAGAAGCACGATGAGCAACCCGATAACGCTCGACGACCTTCGCCGGATCCTGGCCGGCTGCGCCGGCGCCGCCGAAGACGTCGACCTGGGCGGCGACATCCTGGATCTGACCTTCGCCGACCTCGGCTACGACTCGCTGGCCCTGATGGAGACCGCCGCGGTCATCGGGCGCGAGTTCGGAGTGGTGATCCCGGACGACGAACTGGGCGGCCTCGAAACCCCGCGAGCGATGCTCGACCGGGTAGCGGCGGTCTGACAGGCGAACCGACCGGGACAGACCGGTCTGAAGTGGACGGACAGCGGAGGGAACATGGCTGAGGTTGACCAGGTGGCACTCGTGACGGGCGCCACCAGCGGGATCGGACTGGAGATCACCAGGCGGCTGGCGAGCAGCGGCCGGCGCGTCTACATCTGCGCGCGCAACGCGGACACGCTCGCGAGCACCGTCAAGTCCTTCCAGGACGAGGGCTTCGAGGTGGACGGGCAGACCTGCGACGTCACGTCGCAGGAGGACATCAAGGCCTTCGTGAAGTCGGGGACCGAACGGTTCGGCCCGGTCGACATCCTGGTCAACAACGCGGGCCGCTCCGGCGGCGGCGTCACCAAGGACGTGCCGGACGAGCTGTGGTTCGACGTGATCAACACGAACCTCAACAGCGTCTTCCTGATGACCAAGGAGGTCCTGAACAACGGCGGCATGCTGGAGAAGGGCTGGGGGCGCATCATCAACATCGCCTCCACCGGCGGCAAGCAGGGCGTGATCCACGGTGCGCCGTACTCGGCGTCCAAGCACGGCGTGGTGGGCCTCAGCAAGGCGCTCGGCCTGGAGCTGGCCAAGACCGGTGTCACCGTGAACGCCGTCTGCCCGGGCTTCGTCGAGACGCCGATGGCCGAGCGGGTTCGCGAGGTCTACTCCGGGATGTGGGACGTGTCCGTCGAGGAGGTTCGCGAGCGGGTCAACGCACGGGTGCCGATCGGCCGGTACGTCGTTCCCGAGGAGGTCGCCGCCATGGTCGAGTACCTCGTTGGGCCCGGGGCCAACTCCGTTACCGCTCAGGCCTTGAACGTGTGCGGGGGGTTGGGGAACTACTGATCTCTTGGCTTCTCACCCCGGCGGGGCTCCTTTTGGGGCTTCGTCGGGGTTTTTTGCTTTCGTGGTGGGAGGGGTTGGGACTTTTGCAGGTTCGGTTTTGGGTGGGGCCATCCCCGCGGTTCGGTGGATTGTGGGGGCTGTGGTCCGGATGTCAAGCCCGGCCTGGCGGCCGCCCCTTCGGGGGTGAACGGCTTGACATCCGGACCACAGCCCCGTTCGGCTTCGTATCGCGGGGATGGCCCGGTGTGGGATGGGCGTACGTCGCGGTCTTGGGCGGCGGATCTCGGGTGGCTGGGTCTGTTTCTGGTTGTGTGACGGCTTGTTCGGTGGGTGCCGGGGTTTTGTGTGGGGCTTGGTGGCGTTGCGGGCTGGCTGTTCTTGTTGGGGATTGGGCTCGTGGTTGGGTCTTCGTGTAGGTCGCCTGGCGGCGTGTGGTTTTCGTGTCGTTGGGGCGGCTTGGGGGGCGGCAGGGTGCCTTGGGTTGGCTTGTGGTTTCTGAAAAATCCTTGTGTGTAGCGGAGTTTCGTCGTGGTGATCACCCGATCTAGCTACCTTTATTTGCTCGAAAATGCGTTCGAGGCTTGGAATACTTGAGGCATGACACCGCTTACGAATGCCTCTGGTTTGGCCCTCGGCCTCTGTGCCGATGTGGCCGCGAGCTTGGCTGCCGCCGGCGCTCCGGTCGTGTCGGCAGCTGCGGCTGGCGGGTCCGTGGTGGGTGTTCGTTCGGCGGGGTCGTACAGCGATGCCGAACTTGTTGGCGGCATTGCCGAAATCGAGCAGGCGATTCGCGCGGCACGGATGGAGCAGCTGAGGTTGATCGCCGAGGCGGAGCGTCGTCGCTTGTTCGTCGAGCAGGGCGCTCGGTCTATGAGTGTGTGGTTGCAAAGCCTGCTCAACGTCGATTCCCACGACGCCAAGACCCGGATCAGGGTCGCTGGCGACGTGCGGGAAGCGGACTCGGAGGGCGGGCCGCAGCTGCCGGATCTGCCCGCCACTGCGGCGGCTCTCGCCGAGGGAGCCATCGGCCTGGAGCATGCCAAGGTCATCTCGAAGTGCAAGCAAAACCTGCTCGAAAGCTCTCGTGATCACGACCTGGCGAAGGTCGAGGCGATCCTTGCCGACCACGCCACGCGAATGTGCCCACGCGATCTGGCGAAGCTCGCCGACCGCATCCGCTACCTGCTCGACCAGGACGGTGCCCACCGAGACGAAGAAGCCCAGCACGAGGCACGGGAACTGCACTACGCCACGGCCCGCGACGGAATGCTGGTGATCAAGGCGCGTCTGGACAGGGAAACGGGAGCGAAGTTCGTCGAGGCGATCCGCCCGCTCTCCGCGCCTCGTCCGGAGGTGGACGGGGAGAAGGACCCGCGCACGGCGGGGCAGCGAAACGCGGACGGATTCGCGGCGATGGTCGACATCGTGCTCGACTCCGACCAGATGCCCCGCACGGGAGGCCAGCGGCCCCACCTGAACGTCACGATCGACTTCGAAGACCTCAAGCGCACCCTGCTGAAGGCGGCCGACGAAGGAATGCCCGGCACACTGGGAGCCACCGAGCAGTCCATCACGGCGGAGAACATCCGCCGCATCGCCTGCGACTGCGAGGTGCTGCCCACGGTGCTCGGCGGAGAAAGCCTCCCGTTGGACGTGGGAATGTCCCAGCGAACGGCGCCGACTCACATCCGAGCGGCCCTGCTGCACCGCGACGGCGCGTGCGCCTTCCCGGGCTGCGACCGGCCGCCGGGAACGCCCCAAGCGCATCACATCGTGCACTGGGTGGACGGAGGCCCCACCGAGGTCAACAACATGGTCATGGCGTGCGCCCATCACCACAGGATGATCCACAACCAGCACTGGACGATCGAAATGCAAGACAGCAGGCCGGTCTTCATCCCACCAACAAGCGTGGACAGAACCAGAACTCCCAGACCAGGAGGCAAAGCCCTGCCTGCTGCGTACCGGGACAACCTCCGAGACCTGATCCCCAAACCACGGGACCCGGAGGGCGTCCCATGATGCCCACTCGCAGGCGGCACGACCCGACCACGCCGCCTGCGAGCAACTGAACCACTACACGCCGCCAGGCGACTCCTAGCAAGGCCGAAAAACGGGCCCAGGCCACGGCAAGAACTGGCGGTCCGCAACGAAACCAAACCTCACAAGCAAGGCCCCCGGAAACACCGATCGATCCGCCGCATTACCAGGAAAGGCAGGTGCCCCGATGAATCCGCCGCCCAGGACTCCGACGTACGTCCATTCCACACCGGGCCATCCCCGCGATACGAAGCCGAACGGGGCTGTGGGCCGGATGTCAAGCCGTTCACCCCCGAAGGGGCGGCCGCAAGGCCGGGCTTGACATCCGGGTCACAGCCCTCACAATCCACCGAACCGCGGGGATGGCCCCACCCAAAACCAAACCAGAAAAAGTCCCAGCACCTTGAAAACTCAAGAGAGAGAACAAGAACAGGTCACCAGGAGACGAGAAGCTCCCGAGGCCCCCGGATCAGAGTGTCCTTCCCCCGCCAAGGAATCTCGAATTCGGGCAAAGCAAGGCGCAAACCGGGAAACGCGCGAAGAAGAGCCGTGAGAGCAACACGGAGCTCCATCCGAGCGAGCTGAGCGCCAAGGCAGTAGTGCGGCCCGAAACCGAAGGCGAGATGAGGGTTGTGAGGCCGATCCAGATCGAGGACGTCAGGAAAGGAGAAGAAGTCCTCGTCGAAGTTGGCCGAGATCATCGCGGGAAAGCAGGTGTCACCCTTGCGGATCAGGGTGCCACCGACCTCGACGTCCTCGGTCGCAACCCGGGGCATCGCCTCACTGCCGCCGAGCGGCACGAACCGCAGCAGCTCGTCCAGGGCGGTGTCGACGCGCTCCGGGTGCGCCACCAGCCCGGCCCACAGGTCGTTGACCAGCAGGGTGTGGACGATGTTGGCGATCTCGTTGGCGGTGGTCTCGTGCCCCGCCACCAGGATCGTCACGCCCAGGGTGACCAGCTCCTCCTCGGTGAGCCGGTCCTCGTCCTCGTCCCGCGCGGCGATCAGCTGGGAGAGCAGGTCGTCCTGGGGTTCGGCCCGGTGCCTGGCGACGTGCTCCGCGAGGTAGGTCGCCAGGCTGGTGGAGGCGTTCTCGACGTCCTCGGCCGACACACCGGCGCCGCCGAATACCAGCTCGGAGAACCGCTGGAAGAAGTGCCGGTCTGCCACCGGAACCCCGAGCAGTTCGCAGATCACCGTGATCGGCAACGGCATCGAGAACAGCTCGACGAGGTCGGCCGGCGCCCCTGCCGCGCGCACGTCGCCGATCAGGCCGTCGACGATCTGCTCGGTGCGGGGACGCCAGCGTTCCACGTTCTTGCGGGAGAACGCCGCCGCGACCAGCCTCCTGAGCCGGGCGTGCTCTGGCGGGTCCATCGCCAGCAGATCGCCGCCGCCCTCGGTCTTCCACGGCGTGGTGCGGGGAATGTCGGCGTCCACTGTGGCCGCGCGGGAGAACCGCGGGTCACCCAGGACCGTCTTGACGTCCGCGTGCTTGGTCATCAGCCAGCCGTCGCCGCCGTAGGGCAGCGTGATGCGCCGCACCGGGCACTTGGCCCGCAGTTCCGCGAACTCGGCCGGGACCGTCAGGCGGTGATCGTCCTCGAACGGGTACTTCATCGGCTCGTCCTGGGGCGTCGTCACGCCGGCTCCTGGATCTTCGAGTTCTGCGGCGGGACCGGCCCGGGCTTGCGCGGCGATCCGAACCGCCGCATCAGCGGACGTTCGATGTACTGGAACATCAGGATGCCGAGCAGCTGCGTGACGACGAACAGCGCGAGCACGATCAGCAGGCCGGTGCCGAGGTCGAACATCTCGTTCTCACCCACCAGGTAGCGGGTCAGGCCGAGCGCCGGGAAGTGCACCAGGTACGCGGCGTAGGACGCGTTGCCGAGCAGCACCATCGGCTTGTTGTTCAGCCAGCACGGCTTGCCCTGCAGGTCCCGCATCGCGATCACCGGCACGAACAGGCAGATCCCGATCGTCAGGATGCCGCTGATCCGGTACGTCGGCGGCAGCACGTACATCACCGCGCACAGGGGGATAGAGATCAGCGCCACCCACCACGAGTTCAGCCGCGGCCACCTCCCGGTCTGCACGATGCGGGCCAGGAACACCCCGAGCAGGAACTCCGTCATCCGGCTCAGCGGGAAGAAGTTCGTCAGGTACACCTGCGCGAAGGACATCTCGCCCCCGCCCCACAGCTCCCCGCCGACGAAGAAGTGCGTCACCGTGGGAATCGCGATGATCAGGGCCGCGATGCCGGCGAACCACGCCCACAGCCGGTCGTCCCGGATCCGCAGGATCGGCCGGATCAGCAGCGGCAGCGCCAGGTAGAACAGGATCTCGCACGAGACCGACCAGTTCACCCCGTACACGCTGAACAGGTACTGCTCGTCCGGGATCCAGGTCTGCACCAGGAAGAGGTTCGCCAGGATCGGCCCCGGCCCCACGCCCTCCAGCGTGCCCATCATCGACATCGGCCCGATCACCAACAGCATCAGCAGCGTGGCGGCCCAGATGATGACGTGCCCGGGGTAGATCTTCACCACGCGCCGGCGCCAGAACCGGCCGATCGACGTCCG
The DNA here is from genome assembly GCF_056431645.1 of Saccharopolyspora sp. NPDC045839. Lineage (NCBI taxonomy): Bacteria > Bacillati > Actinomycetota > Actinomycetes > Pseudonocardiales > Pseudonocardiaceae > Saccharopolyspora > Saccharopolyspora sp. NPDC045839. The sequence goes on along the minus strand of NZ_JBWKKH010000013.1, from coordinate 136,915 downwards.
CCACGGCTCGCCCCAGGTCAGCACGAAACCGCTGAGCACGAAGAACGTCGCCAGCGCCGCCGTGCCGTAGGGGAGGATGGTGCCCAGTTCGTTGATCGACTGGTCGGCGAAGAAGTACCCCGCCCCCAACGCGTGCGTCAGGAACACGGCGATGAAGAGGATCGCGCGATAGCCGGTCAGCGACGGCAGCTGCCGGACCGGCGGTGATTCAGCGGTCATTTACCTACTCCTGAAGTGTGTGAAAACCTCTGTTCGCCGCGAAATCAGGCGAGGGACTCCCGGGCCCGCTCCAGCGTCGTCAGGCTGTTTCGCCGCAGCAGCTCGCGCACCTTCGTGCGGGCCTGCAGGATCGTGGTGCCCGCGCCGAAGTAGTCCTCGATCTCGTCCGGGGCGAGCGCGACCTGGTGGCGGGCCACCACGCGGACACCGCTCTCGATCGGGCTGATCAGCCACTCCCCGCAGTGCGCCTGCAGCGGGCGCGGCACGGCGGTCTGCTTGTACAGGATGCGTTCGTGCGGGAAGCACAGCCGGATCGAGCGCGTGGTGTGGGTGCTGCCGTCGTGCCCCTTGGTGGTCATCGCCATCGTCTGCACCTCCGCGCCGCCGGTGAGCTCGGAGGCCTCGACGGTCTCCAGGTCGAGCTCGGTGACGTGCGGCAGCCTGCTCGGCCACAGGTCCGACCGGTGCAGGAAGTCGTAGACCGTCGAAGCCGACGCGGGGATGGCGACCTCGTCGCTGAACGCGAACACCAGGCCGTCGAAGTCCGCGCCGTACTCCGCCCAGGCCCGCACCGCGGCGGTCTCGGCGTTGCTGTTCTGGTCCAGCGCATCGGCGGCCCAGCGCTCGGCTTCCGGCGTGGGGTCGCTGAGCGACCAGTGGTGGGCGAGCACCAGCCGGCCGTCGTTCACCTGCCAGCTGCCGCCCATCGACGCCAGCGGCGGCTTGCTGTTCTCCTGCTCGAAGTCGATCCGCGGCGCGGCCGGATCCAGTCGGCGGCGGGAGGTCCAGCTGCGCACCGAGTCCCCGGTCCGGGCCCACAACCGGATGCGGTCGAAGTCGGGTCCGTGGTCGAGGACCTCGGCGTGCACGCAGGGCGCGAACATCAGCGGCCAGCGCGTCACGTCCGCGATCAGGTCGTACACCCGGGCAGGCGGCGCGTCGAGCGGGGTCTCGTGCTCGACGTGGTTGACGGAGATCTCGGTGTCGGTCATGGTCACCGAGACTTCCGCAGCCCGCTTGAGCTGACCTCAAGGTGCCGTCGAATCATCCGGCCACACCGGACATTTCGAGCGCCTCCGCGGCCTTCCGGAGGATGTGCAGCCGTCCGTCGAGCGTGGTGTCGTTGGCCGACACCATGATGCTGAGCACCGTCACGCCGGCGTCGGCGAAGGCCTGCATCCGCTCGGCGATGCGGCCGAGCGGGCCGATCAGCGCGGTGCGGTCGATGAACTCCAGCGGGATCGCCGCCGCGGCGCCCCGCCGGTCGCCGCTCATCAGGCGCTCCCGGAACTCGGCGATCTCCTGCTCGAACCCCATGGTCCGCGCGAGCCCGCAGTAGAAGTTGTCCGCCGGGTCGCCGACGCCGAGCAGGAACAGGTAGTGCCCGCGCAGCGCGTCGGCCGCCGACGCGAGGCCGGCGTCGTTCTCGGCCACCTGCATCGCGACGAACGGCACGACCTCGAAGCCGGCCAAGTCCAGCCCCGCCCGGTCGCGGCTGATGCGGATCTCGCCGATCGACTTCGCGACGTGCTCCGGCGTGGTGAAACCGCTCAGCCAGCCGTCGGCGAGCTCCCCGGCCAGCTGCAGGCTCTTCGGGCCGACCCCGGCCAGGTACAGCGGTATCCGGGTGTTCGGCCGTTCGGTGAACAGGTGCAGCGGCGCGTCTTCCTTGCCCCACGCGGGAAGCGCGAAGTGCTCGCCCGCGTAGCGCACCGGCCCGCCCTGCATGGCCTGGCGCACGATCTCCACGTACTCGCGGGTGCGGGCGAGCGGGTTGTCGAACCGGACCCCGTACCAGCCGTCGGAGACGTGCGGGTTGGACACGCCGAGGCCGAGCCGGAACCGGCCGCCGCTGAGCGAGTCGAGCGTGGCCGCGGTGAGCGCGGCGGTGCCCGGCGGCCGGGCCGGGATCTGCATGATCCCGGAGGCCAGGCCGATGCGTTCGGTCTGGCCGGCGACCAGCCCGAGCACGCTGGGCGCGTCGGCCCGGTAGCCCTCGGCGGCGAGCACGAGGTCGTAGCCGAGCCGTTCGGCTTCCCGCGCCAGTTCTCCGGCGCCCTGGTAGACGAGATTCGCGCCGAGGCGCATGGCTTTCCCCTTCCGTCGTCGGTGGGTCAGAGCAGGTGCGCGCCGCCGTCGACGAGCAGCACCTGTCCGGTGGTGTAGGTCGAGTTGATGAGGGAGTGCACGGCTTCGGCGACGTCGTCGGGCCGGCCGACGCGGCGCAGCGGCGTGGTGTCCCGGACCTGTTCGATGATGGGCTTGAAGAAGTCCTTGCCCTGGATCCACGGCGTCTCGATCAGGCCGGGGGCGACGGCGTTGACCCGGACGTCCGGGCCGACGGCCTTGGCCAGCAGCCGGGTCATGTGCTCGATCGCGGCCTTGCTGACCGCGTAGGGGATCGAGCTGCCCGCGGGGCGGCTGCCCGCGATGGAGGAGATGTTGACGACCACGCCGCCGCCGTCCCGCAGCGCCGGCATCGCGGCGACCGTGGTCTGCCAGGTGCCGAACACGTTGACGCCGAAGATCTCCTGCCACACCGCGAGATCCGCGGCCTCCAGGTCGTGGTGCGGGATCGGGCGCGACGTCCCGGCGTTGTTGACCAGGACGTCCAGCCGGCCGAAGCGCTCGACGGTCGCGTCCACCAGCTGCCGGGCCTCGTCCTGCTGCGCGATGTCGGCACGCAGGTACACGGCGCCGGGCAGTGCGGCGGCCAGTTCCTCGCCGGCCTCGACCGACCGCGCCGAGTTGATCACGACCCGCATGCCGTCGGCCGCGAGCCTCCTGGCCACCTCGGCGCCGATGCCGGACGACGACCCGGTCACCAGCGCGACTCGTTCCTCGCTCACCACGATCCTCCAATGTGGGCTCCGCTTGCCTGGGCGAGGCTGGCGCGCGCTGTTCGAGATCTGCTAGAGCGGGGCTCCAGCCGGGTTCCACAGTGTGCGGTCAGGCTTCGCGGATGCGTTGGGACGACATCTATTTGCGCGCCTGCGCGAGCTGGCTGCCGCCCGCGATGCCCGCGGCGGAGGCGGTTTCGCGCGGGCTGGTGGAGGCCGAGGCGGTGCGGCGGGCGCAGGTAACCGGGGTCACCGTGGCCGAGGAATCCCCACCGGACATGGCGGTGGCCGCCGCAGAGGAAGCATTGGCGCGCTCCGGTTGCGCTCCCGATGAGATCGCGCTGGTCCTGCACGCTTGCTCGTACCACCAGGGCCACGACATGTGGGCGCCCGCGTCCTACGTGCAGCACAGGGCGATCGGCAACCGGTGCCCGGCGATCGAGCTGCGGCAGACCTCCAACGGCGGCTTGGCCTCGCTCGAACTCGCCGCCGCGCACCTCACCGCGACGGGCGGTCGCGCGGCGCTGCTGACCACGGCGGACCGGTTCTGCGCGCCGGGCATCGACCGGTGGCGGTCGGACCCGGGCACCGTGTTCGCCGACGGCGCGACCGCGACGGTGCTGGCGCGGGGTTCCGGTTTCGCCCGGCTGCGTTCGCTGGTGTCGGTGGGAGAACCGGAACTGGAGCGGATGCACCGCGGCGACGACCCGTTCGGCCCGGCGCCGCTGTCGGCCCGGACCCCGGTCAGCATCGACGAGACCACGCGGGCTTTCCTGCACAGCCCGGCCGGGCAGCGCTCGGTCGTGCTGATGGCCGAGCGGCACACCGAATCGGTGCGGCGCGCGCTCGACGAGGCCGGGGCGGCGCTGGCCGACGTCGACTGGTTCGTGCTCCCGCACTTCGGGCGGCGGCGGCTGGACGTCAACTACTTCCGCCGCTTCGGCATCGACCCGGACCGGTCGCTGTGGTCGTGGAGCCGCGGCGTGGGGCACCTCGGTGCGGGCGACCAGTTCGCCGGCGTCGCGCACCTGGTGGAGAGCGGCCGGGCGTGGCCGGGGCAGTTGGTGGCGCTGCTCGGCGTCGGCGGCGGGTTCACCTGGTCCGCGGCGGTCCTGGAGATCGTCGAGGCACCGCAATGGAAAACGCCGGAGCACCACCGGAGCTCGAGCGGGTCTGTAGCGCAGGAACGCAAAGTCGATCGTGCACAGCGCACGGAACTGGAGGGCTGAGCCACATGACCATCGACGATCTCCGGAGAATTCTCACGGAATGCGCCGGTGCGGACGAGAACGTCGATCTGCACGGCGACATTCGTGACACGCCGTTCGCCGACCTCGGCTACGACTCGCTGGCGCTGATGGAGACCGCGAGCCGGATCAAGCAGGAGTTCGGCATCGAGATCTCCGACGAGGAGATCGCGGTCGTCGAGACGCCCCGGCTACTGCTCGATCTGGTTGCCAAGCCGGCATGAGCGCACGAGGCGAACGACGCGCGGTGATCACCGGGATCGGGGTGGTGGCCCCGGGCGGGGGCAACACCAAGGAGTTCTGGGACCTGCTCACCGCCGGCCGCACCGCGACCCGGCGAATCACCGCATTCGACGCGAGTTCCTTCCGGTCCCAGGTCGCGGGCGAATGCGACTTCGACCCGGCCGAGCACGGCCTGACCCACCGGCAGCTGCGCCGGATGGACCGGGTCACCCAGTTCGCGATCGTGTGCGCGCGCGAGGCCGTCGACGACAGCGGGCTGGAGCTCGGCGCGGTGGATCCGGGCGGCCTCGGGGTGAGCGTCGGCAGCGCGGTCGGCGCGGCCACCAGCCTGGAGCAGGAGTACCTGGTGCTCTCCGACACCGGGCGGAACTGGTTGGTGGACCACGAGTACGCGTCGCCGCATCTGTTCAACCACCTCACGCCGACGACCATCGCGACCGAGCTCGCCTGGGAGGTCGGGGCGGAAGGCCCGGTCGGGTTGTTGTCCACCGGCTGCACGTCGGGCATCGACGCGGTCGGCTACGCCCACCAGCTCATCGCCGAGGGCAGCGCGGACGTGATGCTGACCGGGGCGACCGAGGCCGCGGTGTCCCCGCTGGCCGCGGCGTGCTTCGACGCGATCAAGGCGACGACGCCGCGCAACGACGATCCGGAGCACGCGGCGCGGCCGTTCGACCGCACCCGCAACGGGTTCGTGCTCGCCGAAGGCGCCGCCATGTTCGTCGTCGAGGAGTACGAGCACGCGCGCAAGCGCGGCGCGCGGATCTACGCCGAGATCGGCGGTTACGCGACGCGCTGCAACGCCTACCACATGACCGGGTTGCGGGTGGACGGCCGGGAGATGGCCGAGGCGATCGGCGCGGCGCTGGACGAGGCGCGGATGCCGGCCACGGACATCGACTACGTCAACGCGCACGGCTCGGGTACCAAGCAGAACGACCGGCACGAGACGGCGGCCTTCAAGCACGCGCTCGGCGAGCACGCCTACCGGACCCCGGTCAGCTCCATCAAGTCGATGATCGGGCACTCGCTCGGCGCGATCGGCTCGATCGAGATCGCGGCCTGCGCATTGGCGATCGAGCACGGTGTGGTGCCGCCGACGGCGAACCTGCACGAGAAGGACCCGGAGTGCGACCTCGACTACGTGCCGCTGGTCGCCCGGGACCACGAGGTCGGCGCCGCGCTCACGGTGGGCAGCGGCTTCGGCGGCTACCAGAGCGCGATGGTGCTGCGGAAGTGGCGAGGAGTCCAGTCATGACAGCGGTTTTCACCGGACTGGGCGTGGTGGCGCCCAACGGGATGAGCGCGGCGGAGTTCTGGTCGGCGACGCTGGAGCAGCGCAGCGGCATCGCCGAGCTGGAGCGGTTCGACGCGACGCGCTATCCGTCCCGGCTCGCCGGGCAGGTCCGGGGTTTCAATCCCGAGCAGTTCCTGTCCAGCCGGCTGTTGCCGCAGACCGACCGGGTCACCCGGCTGGCGCTGGTCGCGGCGGATCAGGCGCTGGCCGACGCCGAGGCGGATCCGAAGTCCTTTGTGGACACGGAGCTGAGCGTGATCAGCTCCAACGCCACGGGCGGCTTCGAGTTCACCCACCGGGAGATCCAGAAGCTGTGGACCAAGGGGCCCGAGCACGTCAGCGTGTACGAGTCCTTCGCCTGGTTCAACGCGGCCAACACCGGGCAGATCTCCATCCGGCACGGGATGCGCGGCCCGGGCAGCGTGGTGGTCGCCGAGCAGGCCGGCGGGCTGGACGCGGTGGCGCACGCGCGACGGGTCGTCCGCGACGGCGTGCGGCTTTCGGTGACGGGCGGCGTCGAATCGTCCTACGACCCGTGGGGCTGGGTCTCCCACCTGGCCACCGGCCGGATCAGCACCACGCCCGATCCGCGCCGGGCCTTCCTGCCGTTCGACGCTGCGGCGTCCGGCTACGTGCCGGGCGAGGGCGGGGCGTACCTGGTCCTGGAGGACGAGCGGTCGGCCCGCGAACGCGGGGCGCCCCGGGTGTACGGGCGTCTGGCCGGCCACGCGGCGACGTTCGACCCGAGGCCGGATTCCGGGCGGCCGCCGGTCCTGACGCGGGCCATCCGCCGCGCCCTGGCGGACGCGGGCCTGGTACCCGGCGAGGTCGACGTGGTCTTCGCCGACGCCGCCGGGACCCGTGAGCTCGACCGGGCCGAGGCCGCCGCCATCACCGAGGTGTTCGGCCCGCACGCGGTCCCGGTCAGCGCACCCAAGGCGCTGGTCGGCAGGCTTTACGCGGGCGGCGGCCCGCTCGACCTGGCGTGCGCCCTGCTGGCGCTGCGGGACGGCGTCATCCCGGCCACCGCGCACACCGCGGAAGTGCCGCCGGAGTACCGGATCGACCTCGTGCTCGGCGAGCCGCGGGCGGTCCCGCTGCGGACCGCGCTCGTGCTCGCGCGGGGCAACGGCGGCTACAACTCGGCCATCGTCATTCGCAAGTGAAGGAGAGGGAAGTGCCCGTTTCGCTGGATGCAGCCACCATTCGGGACGAGCTGCGCTCGCACCTGGCGGAGGTGCTCTACGTGGAGGTCGCCGAGGTCGAGGACGACGCGACGTTCCAGGACCTCGGCCTGGACTCGGTGCTGGGCGTCGAGCTGGTCTCGGTCATCAACGCCAAGTACGGGCTCAGCGAGGTCGTCGACGCGGTCTTCGACCACCCGACGCTGAACGAGCTCGCCGGCTACGTCCGCGAACGCGCGGCCGAGGCGGCATGATCCGCCAGGTGACGATCACGCCGCACATGTGCGGTGGCAGCTCGTCGATCTTCGCGCAGCTCGGGGACTGGACCTGGGAGGCCGTCGCGGCCGACTGCGGGACCAACGTCTACGACGCGCGCACCGCCGACGGCGATCCGGCCTACCTGTCGTTCTACTACTTCCACGTGCGGGGCAGCGCGGAGCGGCACCCGCACGGCCTCACCTTCGGCGACGAGCTGACGGTGTCCTCGCGGGTGTTCGGCTTCGGCGGCGAGTCGGTGCTGACGCTGCACCGGCTGTCCACATCGGACGACGAGATCGATCCGGTCGAGTTCTACGAGAACCCCCGGCCGGACGGCATCTACGTGCAGAACTTCAACCGCTGGATATCGCGTTCGCGGCCGGACAGCAACGAGGAGCTCGTGCGCTCCGCGCCGCCGGACTTCCGGCACGAGCACCTGCCCCGGCTGCCGTCGCAGTACTCGCCGCGCGGGATCGCCTCCCGGGCGCGGAAGAACGGCACGTTCCACCCGTCGGGCGTGCCCGGCCACACCCTGGCCGAAACGTCCGACACGATCTACGAACTCGACGTCGTGCACGACTTCAACGGCGTCGGGCTCGTGTACTTCGCGTCGTACTTCTCCATCATCGACACCGCGCTGCTGCGGCTGTGGCGGCGGCTGGGCCGCAGCGACCGGCAGTTCCTCGCCCGCCGGGTGCTGGACCACAAGCTCGGCTACTTCGGCAACGCCGACCTCGATTCCCGGCTGCGCATCGCGATCCGGTTGTGGCGGGACGACTCCGGCAGCGGCGCCGAGGTCGCCGACGTCGCGGTCCGGGAGATCGGGTCCGGCCGGCTGCTCGCGGTGTCCGCGATCAGCCTTCTCGTGGAGGAAGCATGAACCAAGTCGAGCAGGCCGTGCGGGCGGCGATCGTCGAGATCCTGCCCGACCTGCCCACCGCCGAGATCACCCGGGACAAGAGCCTCCGCGACCTCGGCGCGGACTCGGTGGACCGGGTGGAGATCATCAGCCTGCTGCTGCACCGGCTGGAGCGGGCGGAGCCGATCTCGAACTTCGCGCACATCCCGGACATCGGGGCCCTGATCGAGCACCTGAGCGGGGTGAAGGGCTGATGGCGCGCGTCGGCATCGACGGCCTCAACGCCTACTGCGGGTTCGCGCGGCTCCCGGTGCGGGAGTTGTTCGAAGGCCGCGGCCTGGACACCGACCGGATCGGCAACCTCGGGCTCGAACACCGCTCGGTGCTGCTGCCGTGGGAGGACCCGGTCACCAACGCGGTCAACGCGGCCAAGCCGCTGGTGGACGCGCTCGGCGACGCGGCGGAGGACATCGAGCTGCTGGTCACCTCCACCGAGTCCGGTGTGGACCTCAGCAAGTCGATCGCCTCCTACGCGCACCGCTACCTCGGCCTGTCCCGGCGCTGCCGGATCATGGAGGTCAAGCAGGCCTGCTACGGCGCGACGGGAATGCTGCAGCTGGCGGCCGGATACCTCGCCGGGGCGGCGAATCCGCGGGCCCGGGCGCTGGTCGTCGCCACCGACATCAGCCCCATGGACGAGCGCGCGAGGTACGCCGAGCCGACGATGGGCAACGGCGCCGTCGCGGTGCTGCTGTCGGCCGAGCCGCAGGTGCTGGCGCTGGACGAGGGCCGCAACGGGCTGCACAGCTTCGAGACGATGGACACCGCGCGGCCCGCGCCGGACTTCGACTACGTCGACGCCGACCTCTCCCTGCTGAGCTACCTGGAGTGCCTCTCGGGCAGCTACGCCGACTACCGCAGGCTCGCGCCCGACACCGACTTCGCCACCACCTTCGACCACCTGGTGATGCACACGCCGTTCCCGGGAATGGTGAAGGCGGCGCACCGCAAGCTGATGCGCGAGGCGGCCCCGGGCTCGCCGAAGGCGATCGAGGCGGATTTCGCCCGCCGCATCGGCCCGTCGCTGGTCTACCCGCGCATGGTGGGCAACCTGTGCTCGGGCTCGATCTACCTGGCGCTGGCGAGCCTGATCGACAACGCCAAGGCGGAGGGCGCCAAAATCGGGCTGTACTCCTACGGTTCCGGCTGCGCCAGCGAGTTCTTCAGCGGCGTCGTCCAGCCCGGTGCGGGCCGGGAGCTGGCGGCCGTGGGCATCGCGGGCCGCGTGCGCAGCCGGCGGGAGATCTCGTTCGCGGAGTACGAGAAGCTGCTGCCGTGGGCCCGCGAATGCCTGCTGCCGCGGCAGCACCTGCGCACCGATCTGTCCTCATGGGACCAGTACGCCGAACCGTCGCGGGCGCACGGCCCGGTGCTGGTGCTGGCCGGCATCGAGACCTACCACCGGAGCTACGAGTGGCGGTGAACGCGGTGTCCGTGGACGCCTCGCGGCCGCCTGTCGTCCGCGTGACGCTTTCCAGCCCTGGCACCGGAAACCGCCTCGACGAGCCGCTGCTCGCGGGGCTTTCGGTCGCGCTGACCGAGGCAGAGGCCACGTCGGGCGCGCAGGTGCTCGTGCTGGACGCCACCGGGCACGCGTTCTGCGCCGGGATGGCGCTGGACGGGCTGGAGAGCGCCTGGCGCCCGCGGATCGCGGCGGTCGGCGAACTCCTGACCAGGCTCACCGCGTCGCCCCTGGTGACGGTCGCGCTCGTGGACGGGGCGGCGCTGGGCGGCGGGGTGGGTTTGGCGGCGGCCTGCGACCAGGTCATCGCCGGGCCGCGAGCGGAGTTCCGGATGACCGAGGTGCTGCTGGGGCTGCTTCCGGCGACGATCCTGCCGGTGGTGGCCAGGCGGATCGGCGCGCACCGCGCCTACGGGCTGGCGTTGACCGCGCGCGAGGTGCCCGGCGCGGAAGCGGTCGGGCTCGGGCTGGCCGACGCGACCGGCGGCGAGGACGAGCTGCGCCGCGTCCTGCGGCGGCTGCGCGCGGCGGACCCGGGGGCGCTGGCGGCGCTCAAGGGCTACTACGCGGAACTCTTCCCCCCGCTGCCGCGCGAAGAACTCGTCGTGGAAGTCCTCGGCCGACGGATGGCGGATGCCCAGGTCCACCAGCGGATCGCCGGATTGCGGAACCAGGGGTTGATCCCGTGAACACGGCAGTCGTGGTGGACGTGGTGGCGCCGGTGGCGACGATCCGCCTGGCCGACTCGGCCGGGCGCAACCGGCTCTCGGTCGAGCTGCGCGCCGAGGTCGTCGCCGCGCTGCGGGAGGTGGCCGCGGATCCGGCGGTGCGGGCCGTCGTGCTGGCCGGGCTGCCCGACATCTTCTGCGCGGGCGCGTCCGCGGAGCAGATGCTCGGCACGCGCGAGCAGCGGATCGTCGCGATGTGGGAGTTCCTGAGCGCGGTGATCGACTGCCCGGTCCCGGTGGTCGCCGCCGCGCGGGGCCACGCGCTGGGCGGCGGTTTCCTGCTCGCCCTCTACTGCGATGTCACCGTGCTCAGCGAGCGTTCCCGGTATGCGGCGAACTTCCTGACCTTCGGGTTCACCCCGGTGCTGGGCGCAACCCACCTGCTGCCGGCCAAGCTGGGCCAGGCGCTGGGCACGGAGATGCTGTACGCGGGCCAGAGCTACCGGGGCGGCGAGCTCGCCGCGCGCGGTGCCGGCGTGCGGGTGACGGCGCACGACGAAGTCGACGCCGAGGCGCAGCGGCTCGCGCTGCGGATCGCCCAGGCGCCGCGCGATGCCGTCGAGCGGCTCAAGGCGCAGCTGCGCGAGCAGGCCCGCGCAGCGGCGGAAACCGCGCTGGCGCGGGAGATCCCGGACCACGAGGCGACGATCGGCAGCGCCGAGGCGCGCCGCCGGATCCAGGGCCTGCACGGCGAGCGGCTCGCGGCCCGCGGCGGCCGCACCAGGTTCACGGACGAGAGCTGAGGTTGTTCCCGATGACCAACGATCCGATCGCGATCATCGGCATGTCCGCGCGCGCGGCAGGCGTCGATTCCCTCGCCGAGCTGTGGGACATGCTCAGCCGGGGCCGGCGACGCTTCGCCCCGGTGCCGGAGGGCCGCTGGCACGGCCTCGAACCCGGCGTGGACCTGCCGAATCCGCCGACCGCGTCGCTGTTGGAGCGCATCGACACCTTCGACGCGCGCTTCTTCGGCATCGCGCCGCGGATGGCGGCCTGGATGGACCCGCAGCACCGGATGATGCTGGAACTGGCCTGGCACGCCGTGGAGAACGCGGGGCTCGCCCCGGACCGGCTCGACGGGGAGCCGATCGGCGTGTTCGTCGGCACGTTCCTGTCCGACTACCGGGAGCGGATCAACGCGCACGGCCTCGCCGACGGCGCAGCGTTCCCGGGCGGCATGACGGCGTTCAGCGCCAACCGGGTCTCCTACCAGTTCGGCTGGACCGGCCCGAGCATGGTGATCGACTCGGCGTGCTCGTCGAGCCTCTCGGCGCTCGGCATCGCGGCGCAGGGGCTCCAGCGGGGCGAGTACCCGATGGCGCTGGTCGGCACGGCGAGCGTGATCAGCAACGGGTTCTACGCCAACACCGCCTACCGCGGCGGAGCGTTGTCGCCGACCGGTGACTCGGTGCCCTTCGGCCCCGACCGCGACGGCTACGTGCGCGGCGAGGGCGGCGCCTGCGTGCTGCTCAAGCGCCTGGACGAGGCGCTGGCCGACGGCGACCCGGTGCACGCGGTCATCCGCGCGGTCGGCACCGCGCACAACGGCCGGGGCGGCGGGCTGACCGGCACCGACGTCGAATCGCAGGTGCGGCTGCTGAGCCGGACCGCGGCGGGCGCCGGTCGTTCGGTGGGCGAGCTGGGCTACCTCGAAGCGCACGGCTCGGGAACGCCCAGCGGGGACGCGGTCGAGGTCGCGGCGCTCGCCCGGGCCCTGGCCGATTCCGGCGCGACCGCGGGAGCGGGCCCGGACGGCAAGGTGTGGGTCGGTTCGATCAAGGCCAGCATCGGCCACCTCGAAGCGGCCGCGGGCCTGATGGGCGTGGTCAAGGCCGCGCTCGTGCTGCGGCACGGCCGGATTCCGCGGATCGCGGGCCTGACCGAGGCGGACCCGCGGCTGCCGATCGAGGGCACGAACGTGGCGATCGCGGTGGACGACGTGCCGTGGCCCGCCGGGCAAGCGCCTCGCCTGGCCGGGATCAACTCCTTCGGCCTCGGCGGCGCCGTTTCCCACGTGCTGCTGGAAGAGCCGACGACACCGCCGCACCAGGCGGAGCCGGAACCCGGGCCGCACCTGTTCCCGCTGTCCGGCCAGGACGAGGACTGCCTGGCGGAGTTCGCGCGCAGCCTGCTCGCCGAGCTCGACGCGCCGACGGCACCGGGTCTGCCGAGCCTCGCCTGGACGTTGCAGACGGGTCGCCACGACCACCGGACCCGCGCGGTGATCGCGGCCGCGGAGCCCGGCGAACTGCGCTCGGCACTGTCCGAAGTGGCCGCCGGAAGGCCCGCCGGGATCCCGGAATCCGCGCTCGCACAGGCCTGGCTGCGCGGCGAGGCGGTGGACTGGGCGAGCCGCTGGGGCGGCGCCCGGCCGCCCAGGAGTCACCTCCCGGGCTCGCCGCTGCGCCGCCGCTCCCATTGGTACGACAGGAGGCCACCGGCCCCGGTGGCCTGGTGACGGGTCACGAGGCGCCGAGGCTCCGGTAGGTGGCCTCGGTGAGCCGCCGTGCGCGGTCGTCCATGTCGCCGATCTCGCGGGCCCCGCCGTTCTGCACGTAGGCGAACGCCAGCTCGTGCTCCGGGTCGGCGAAGGTGAAGTTGCCGTTCGCCCCGGCCAGGCCGAAGGCCGTGCCGAGCCCGGCCGACGCGGGGAAGATCGGGCCGCCCGCCAGCTGGAAGCCCAGGCCCCAGGCGCTCGGCAGCAGGGTGACCAGGCAGGTGCCGGTGGAGTGCACCCGTCGGGTTTCGGCGAGCGTCGCCGGGCGGATCAGGCGGTAGCCGTCCACCTCGCCGATGAACGCGGCGTACAGGCGGGCCAGCGACTGCGCGCTGGCCAATCCGTCGTAGGAGGGGTTCTCCAGCACCGGGTCGGGCGCAGTGTCCAGCGACATGCTGCCGATCACCGCGCGGAAGGTCAGCGATCCGGGGTCGCCGAGCGCGACCAGCATGGCCAGCTCGTCGCCCGGGTCGACGCCCGCCATCAGCTCCTCGGCCTTGGACTCCACCATGGTCGCCAGGTGCGCGGAACCCGGGTCGGGCAGGCCGATGTGGCAGTCCAGGCCGAGCCGCGCCGCGATCTCCGCGGCGAAGAACCGGCCGACGGTGCGGCCGGTGCGCCGGCGCACCAGCTCGCTGACCAGGTGCCCGAAGGTGGTCGCGTGGTAGCCGTGCGCGGTGTCCGGTTCCCATTCCGGCCGCGCCGCCGCGAGCGCATCGGCGATGGGCGAGTGCGTGCGCAGGTGGTCGGCGGTGATCGGGTCGTGGTCGAGGCACACCACGCCGGAGCGCTGGGCGAGCACCATGCGGAGCGTGATCCCACCCTTGCCCTCGGCGGCGAATTCGGGCCAGTGCTCGGCGATCGGCGCGTCGAGCTCCAGCAGCCCGCGCTCGACCAGCACCAGCGCCGCGGCGGCGACCATGGCCTTGGTCGGCGACGCCAGCACGCCCAAGGTGTCCGGCCGCCACGGGTCGGTGCGCTCCGCATCGGCGTAGCCGCCCCACAGATCCACCACCGGCCGGCCGCGGTGGTAGACGCAGACCCCGGCGCCCACCTCCGCGCCGATCGCGAAGTTCTCCCGGAAAGCTCGCGCCACCCCGGCGAAAGCGTCCTCGGTCCACCCGCCGTGCGGGAACTCGATCACTGACCCGACCTCCAGTGCGCAGGCTGCGCCGGCCCTTCCGGCACCGCACCCCAGCCTGCGCGGGAGGGCTACACCACGGCTCGAGGACCGCTGTGGTGGAACCGGATCACGGTGCCGCGCAAGGAGAAGCGGGCGCGGCGTCCGGCCCGGTGGCCCAGTCCGTGGGCCGGTCGGCGAGGCGGTGCTCGATGGTGCCGCCCGACCGCAGCCGCTCCAGGTCCACCGACACCCGTTCCTGCGGGGCACCGGAGATCCGCACCTCGTCGATGTACTGCAGCTTCGAACCGTCGGCCCCGGGCGCCTCGATCTTCAGCGGCGGACCGCCCGGCAGTTCCACGACGGCGCTGGCGAACCGCGGCGCGTTCAGCACGAACTGGCCGGTGCCCGGCGTCGTCGGGTACAGGCCCAGGGCGCTGAAGACGTACCAGGCCGACATGGTGCCCAGGTCGTCGTTGCCGGTCACGCCGTCGGCGGCGTTGGTGAACAGGGTCTGCTGCGCCCGCACCACCGCGGAGGTCTTCGCGGGCTGCCCGACCAGCGAGTACATCCACGGCGAATGCAGGTCGGGCTCGTTGTTCGGGTTTTGACGTCCTCTCCCGCTTGAAGGCGGGTGATTCCTCGATGTCATGCTGCGGTGACGTTCGAGGATGGTTCACGCAACCGGCTACCCGTGCGGGTGCCTTGCCCATGTGGACTGCGCGTGCTCTGTGAACTGCCGCGACCGCTTGCGGCAGTTCCCGCCTCCCACGCGGTGGTGGGTTTCCGTCCGGCGGTGCTGAATGCTCGAGCAAGGATGATCATGGCGGCGTTGCGGTCGGCGTGGTCGGTGTGCCCGCAATGCACGCACGTAAACAACCGGCCGCAACCCTCACGCGACTCGGGGTCGCGGGTATGGCACTTCGAGCATGTCTGCGACGAACCCGATGCCGGAACCGCGACCAGTTCACCGCCGTACCGCTTGGTCTTGTACCCAAGCTGGCGGCGGATCTCGAACCATCCTTGATCGGCGACACTTCGGTTCAACCCTGCCTTCTGGCGTACACCTCGGCCGGGCTGCTCGGAAGTGCCTTTGGCGGAGCGGAGCATGTTGCGGACCTTCAAGTCCTCGACCGCGATCAAGCCGTGGTTTTTGGCCAGGTCGGTGGTGAGCTTGTGGTTCCAGTCCGCGCGCCTGCGGGCCTGCCGAGCCTTCACCGCAGCTATCGCCACGATGGTCTTGCGGAGTCTATTGGAGTACTTTCCTCCGTTGTGTTTTTTGGCGTACTTGATCTGCCGGGCTTTGCGTTGCTCCAAGCCCCGCAGTCGCTCCTGTTCGCCGGGAGTCAGTGTGTTGGGGCGTTGACGCTCGGTATCTTCGTCTGAGACGAACACCGAGCAGGCGATTCCTACGTCCAGCCCGACCGCAGCGCCGGTGTTGACCGGCTGCTGGGCTGGTTCAGGCTGGTGGATGCCGAACGCGATGTGCCATCCCAGGCCGTCGCGGGACACTGTGGCGTTGCGGACGGCGCCGCCCAGTGGGCGAGACAGCCGGAACCGTACCCACCCCAGCTTGGGGACCTTCACGTGCGCCATGCGGCGCGACACTTTACGGACCTGCACCGCCTGACCGGGGAACGTCACACCCTGCCGGTGATGCTTGCGCTTGAATTGCGGAAACCCCGCCGGCTGGGCGGGGTTCCAGAAGTTGTCATAGGCGGCATCGAGCTGCCGGAGAACTTGCTGGGCGCACTGCGCGGGAAGGTCTCGAAGCCAGGCGTGGTCCTTGCGTGCCTCGGTGAGTCCGGAGCACTGCTCCATGGAGCGCACGGTGGCTCGCTGCGCGGACTTGTATGCCCAGATGCGCTGCGCGAGCGCAGTGTTCCACACCGCCCGGCAGGTATGCGACCACGCCGTGAGCCGTTCTGCCTGTACCTGGCTGGGGTACAGACGGAACCTCGCCGCCGCGTTCGCCTTCACTCTGATCACATTACGGATGGGGTGTGACAGTGCGGTTCACGGAAAGTCCGGCCTGAAGGTCAGCGGCCAGACTCCACCCTGTCCTAAAAGGACGGAGGGTTCGGCAATCCGCCGTGCGTGTTACGCGCCGCGGAGCACTTCGATGCGATCCGAGCCGGGCCGCGACATGACCCAGCTCGAACCGGACAGCGACTTGGCGTGCTGCTTCAGCGGCGCGAGCCGGCTGGAGGCCTCGTCGTAGCCGTGGACCGTGGTCGGCGTGCACACCAGCGTCGCCAGCGAGAGGGTCACGTCGAGATCGCCCGCCGAGCGCGACGGGTCGAGCACCAGGCTCGCCAGCTGCACCAGGTCGTCGAGGTCGCTGACCAGTAAGAAGTCGTCGCCGCCGACGTGGCCGACCTGCACCGACCGCAGCGCCGTCGCCGCGTCGGTGAGGCCGCGGCCGATCGCGCGGATCAGGTCGTCGCCCGCGGAGAACCCGGCCGTGTCGTTGACCTTCTTGAAGCTGTCGATGTCCAGCCAGCTCACCGCGAAGATCTCGCCGGCGGCGATCCGGCGCGCCACGTCGCGGGCGATCGCGTCGCTGCCCGGCAGCCGCGTCAGCGGGTTGAGCGCCGCCGCTTCCTCCACCTTCAGCTCCGCCATGCCGCGGATCAGGTCGCCGGCCCGCACCGCGCCCAGGCAGCGGCCCGACTCGTCGACCACGATCGCGTCGTCGTACATCCGGTACTGGTCCGAGCGGGTCACCAGGCTCAGCGCTTCCATCGCCGTCGTCGCCGTGTTGACCACCCGCGGCTCGTCGGCCAGCCGCGATGCCGCGCGCTTGGCGTGCAGCGCGTGCCCGTAGGGGCCGGTCACCGCGAGCAGGAACCGGTTGCGGTCGATGGTCCACTGCGGCCGGTTCTGCTCGTCGACCAGCACCACGCCGCTGATCTCGGGGTGGTCGGCCAGCACGCCGCGCACCTTGTCGGCGGTCGCGTCGATCGGCAGCATCGTCGCGGGCGACAGGAACTCCGTCACCCGGGGCCCGGTCGCGAGGGTGCTGATCGGCGGGCCGTGCGGGTCGGTCACCTCCGCCGCCACGCCGGGCACGCTGCTCGCAGTCGGGGGCCGCCGGGCCGCCGGGGCGAGCAGGTTCCCCTGCACCAGGCGAATGCCGTTGCGGCGCAGCGCGGTCAGCTGGCGCTCGTTCTCCACGCCCTCGGCGACCAGCTGGCTCTCGGTCGATTCGCACAGGTGGCGGACCGCCTCCACCACCGCGACCCGGGCGGAGCTGTCCGGCAGCCCGGCGACCACGCCGCGGTCCAGCTTGACCATGGCGGGCCCGATGTCGGCGATCAGGGTCAGCGGCACGTCGCCCTCGCCCACGCCGTCCAGGGCGACCTGGAAGCCGTCGGCGCGCAGCTTCTCCACCCCGCTGAGCAGCTCGGCGGAGTCCAGCCGGGCGAACGGCGGGCCGATCTCCAGCGTCACCTCCTGCTCGCGGCGGCCGATCTCGCGGAGCTTCTCGCGCAGCAGGTCGAGCCGGGGCAGGTCGTGGGTGACGGTGCCGCCGAAGATGTTCAGGTGTAGGGGGAGCAGGGACTCGTGCTCCGCCGCCGAGACCAGCGCGGCCGTCGCGAGCTCCACGTCCAGCTCGGTCAGCCGCCGCTGCCGGGCGGCCTCCCGGAAGAGGTCCTGGACGTGCGCGCCCGCCGGCCGGGCCAACGCCTCGATCGCGACGATGGCACCGGTCTTGATGTTGATCAACGGCTGGAACGCGAAGCGCACTTCGTCAACCAGCGCAAGCACGGAGTCGATGCTGCCCGGACTCATGCCGCTCCATCGACGGTGTTCACGACCTGTTCACCGACATCTCAGTTCCTCATCCCCGGCGGAGGACACCGCCTCTCCCCGCGGCCCAACCTAGCCTGTTTTGCCAGCGTGAAGCATCGGCCAGTCGGCGACCCTGTGGCCATCGACACAACGAAACGGAGCGGTTTCGCTACAGGCGGTGTGCGGGTTCAGCTGCCGCCGAGTCCGTGCCGGGCGGGCGGGTGTCCCACCGTGAGGCCGCCGAGCACCAGTCTGCGCCGGATCCGCCACGGCGCGCTGCGGAAGAGGGCCGACATCGCGGCCGTCGTCCCGGCGGCGCTGCCCTCGGCCGCCAGGAACGCCGTCCGGTGCGGCTCGTCCAGCCGGAAGAACACCTCGAAGAACTCCGGCACCAGGTCCGGGGGGAGCGACAGCAGGGCCTGCAGGGCCCGGTGTCGCAGCGAGTGCGCGGCCACCGCGCGCGGCGGCCACAAGATCGACCAGCTCGCCCGGGCGGCGGGGGCCGGGCCGGAGGGGAGCGCGGCGCTGATCGCCGCCGCCAGCCACGGCGCGCGTTGCAGGGAGCCGGCCACGCTGAACCCGGTCGCCGGGTGCACGAAGCCCGCCGCCGCGCCGAAGGGGATCACCCGCCCGGGCCGGGGCAGCGGATCGTCCACCGGGAACCGGACCCGCTCTTCGCCGATCCGTTCCTGCTCGGTCACCCCGGCGGCGGCGAGCCGTCCGGCGAGCCGCCTGCGCAGCAGGGCCAGCGGCAGCGCCGGGCGGCGCGCGAGCGAGGTCTCCTCGAGCAGCACCCGGTCCGGGCCGAGGCGGACCGCGTAGAGGAACGTGGGCCAGCCGCCGCGGGTCTGCGGAGCGGGGTGCCAGTCCATGAACACGCCGGCGTCCGGATCGCAGAACGGTTCCGCGGCCGCGGCGTCGACCACCCAGCCCACCGCGGACTGCTGGGCCGCGGGGTGCGCCGGGCGTCCGCCGGAGAGAGCCCGCGCGGCGCCGGTCGCGTCGACCACGACGGCCGCCGCGATCCGCCGGCCGTCCTTGAGCACCACCGTCGAGCCCGTCGGCCCGTGCTCGGCGGCCGTCGCGCGCCCGGTCACCTCGACGATGTCGGGACGCCAGAGGTGCTTCCACAGCGCCGTGTTGTCCAGCACCGCGTACGGCCGCTGCCATTCGTGCCGCTCGGTGCCGCGCACCGCCATCCACGGCAGCACCGACGCCATCGCCGCTGGTGGCACCGACGGCGGCAGCTCGTCGCGCCAGGTCCCGTAGGTGTGCGGCCAGACGCGTCGCGGCGCGGGATCGACGAGCGTCACCTGCAGGCCGGTATCGCTGCAGGCAGCCGCCGCCGCACGGCCCGCCGGGCCGCCGCCCACGACAACGACATCCACCGGAGCATCAGATCACGTCGGCCACCAATCGCGCCGCCAGGGCCGCTAACGTGAGCCCATGCAGGATGTGCAGCCAACCCGGACCGCCCGGCGCAGCAGCCGCTCCGGATCCGTCCACGGCCCAGGTGACCTAGCCGCCAGCCCGTTCCGCGCGGACCGCGACCGGGTGTCCAGCTCCGCGTTCTTCGCCCGCCTCGGCGGCGTGACGCAGGTCGTCAGTCCCAGCGGCTCCGGGCTGCTCCTGCACAACCGGCTCACCCACAGCCTGAAGGTCGCGCAGGTCGCCCGGGCGATCGCCGAGCGGCTGATGGCCAACCGGGAGAACGTGGCGCGCTTGGACCGCCTCGGCGGCTGCGACCTGGACGTGGTCGAGGCCGCCGGGCTCGGCCACGACCTCGGGCACCCGCCGTTCGGGCACCTCGGCGAGAGCGTGCTGGACAGGCTGGCGAGGCAGCGCTTCTCGCTGCCGGACGGTTTCGAGGGCAACGCCCAGACCTACCGCGTGGTCACCCGCATCGACGTGCGCGGCGTCGGCGGCGAGGGCCTCGACCTGACCGCGGCGGTGCGGGCCGCGCTGCTGAAGTACCCGTGGACCCGGCTGTCCCGCCCGCAACCGCACCCCCGGCACCTGGCCTCGCCGCCGCGCGGCGCATCCGAGCCGGAGGAGCAGCCGGGCACCGGATCGGCGAAGTTCTCCTGCTACAGCAGCGAAATCGATGATCTGATCGACGCCCGTGCGGCGTTCGGCGGCCGGATCGAGGACTGGCAGCAGACCGTCGAGGCGTCGATCATGGACACCGCCGACGACATCGCCTACGCGATCCACGACCTGGAGGACTTCCACCGCGTCGGGGTCCTGCAGCACACCAGCGTCTCGCACGAGCTGACCGAGTGGCTCGGGCACGCCGCGGAGTTCGCCGCCCGCTCCGACGCCGAGCTCGCCGGCGACGGCATGCGACCCGGCTGCTCGCTGGAGCGGCTGCGCCGCCGGCTGCACGCCAAGGACGGCTGGATCGCCGACGACGAGGCGTTCGTCAGCGCGGTGAAGAAGGTCGTCGCGAACCTCGTCAACAAGCTGCTGGAGGTGCCTTTCGACCGGTCCCAGCTCGCCGAGCGGTCCATCGCGGCCTTCTCCGGGGAGTGGACGCAGCGCCTGGTCGAGGGCATCCAGGTCGACGAGCACCCGAACACGCGGTCCGGGCACGTGGCGCTGGCGGTGGAGCAGTGGCACGAGGTGCAGGTGCTGAAGTTCGTGCACCGCCGGTTCGTGCTGCAGCGCCCCGACCTCGCGCTGCACCAGCGCGGCCAGGACCGGCTGCTGAGCAAGCTCGTCGAGGCCCTGGACAACTGGCTGATCGACCGCAGCGAGGCCGCCCGGCTGCCGCACCGCCTGCGCGACCTGTTCGACCGGGCCCGCGCCGAGTTCTCGCAGCTGCGCAGCGACGACCCGGAGCTGCTGCTGGCGCCCGGTGACGCGGAGCCGGTCGACGCGGAGCGCCTGGAGCGGATGGCGCGCGGCCGAGCGGTGATCGACTTCGTCGCCTCGCTGACCGACGACCAGGCCGCCGCGCTGCTGGAGGCCCTGTCGGGCCGCACCACGCAGCTGTGGAGCGACACGTTCGTGCTGTGAGCAGGAGCACCGGCGGTTGTGACCGACGTGATGAGGTCTGCGATCAAATCGGTGGACAACGCCCGATACACTGGGTTCGTGGTTAGCAAGCGTTACGTGGTTCGCGTTCCCCGCGCCACTCCATCGCTGATTCGCCCGGTCGTCGTTTAGCGACCGAGCCGCTCAGCAGTGCCCACGCCCACTCGGCCTGCCGGTGGGCGCGCTCATGGAATCGCTTGACCACCGACTTTCGGAGTTCCCCTTGATTTCTGCCACCGGCCTGGAACTGCGCGCCGGCTCCCGCATCCTGCTCTCCGACGCGACCCTGCGCGTCCAGCCCGGCGACCGGATCGGCCTGGTCGGCCGCAACGGCGCGGGCAAGACGACGACGCTGCGCGTGCTCGCCGGCGAGGGCCAGCCCTACGCCGGTGACGTGATCCGCCGCGGCGAGATCGGCTACCTGCCGCAGGACCCCCGCGAAGGTGACCTCACCGTCACGGCGAAGGACCGGGTGCTCTCCGCGCGCGGGCTGGACCAGCTGATCCGCGACATGGAGAAGGCCCAGACCGCCATGGCCGAGCTGGTCGACGACCGGGAGCGGGACAAGGCGATCGCCCGCTACGGCCGGCTGGAGGAGCGCTTCGCCGCGCGCGGCGGCTACGCCGCGGAGAGCGAGGCCGGGCGCATCTGCAGCAACCTCGGCCTGCCCGACCGGGTGCTCAACCAGCCGTTGCGCACGCTCTCCGGTGGTCAGCGCCGCCGCGTCGAGCTCGCCCGGATCCTGTTCGCCGCGTCGGAGGCCGGGCCCGGCGGCGGTTCGGCCAGCACGCTGCTGCTCGACGAGCCGACCAACCACCTCGACGCCGACTCGATCAACTGGCTGCGCGACTTCCTGAAGAACCACGACGGCGGCCTGGTGGTCATCAGCCACGACGTGGAGCTGCTGGCGGCCGTGGTCAACAAGGTGTGGTTCCTGGACGCCATCCGCGGCGAGGCGGATGTGTACAACATGGACTGGGACCGCTACCAGGACGCCCGCGCCGCGGACGAGAAGCGCCGCCGCCGCGAGCGCGCCAACGCCGAGAAGAAGGCGTCGGCCCTGATGGCGCAGGCCGACAAGATGCGGGCCAAGGCGACCAAGGCGGTCGCGGCCCAGAACATGGCCCGCCGGGCGGAGAAGCTGCTGGCGGAGGCCGAGACTGAGCAGGCCCAGGAGAAGGTCGCCAGGATCCGCTTCCCGGAGCCGGCCGCGTGCGGGCGGACCCCGCTGACCGCCGACGGGCTGTCCAAGTCCTACGGTTCGCTGGAGATCTTCAGCGGCGTCGACCTGGCGGTGGACCGCGGCGCCAAGGTCGTCATCCTCGGCCTCAACGGCGCGGGCAAGACCACCCTGCTGCGCCTGCTCGGCGGCATGGAGAAGCCCGATTCGGGTGAGATCGTGCCTGGTCACGGGCTGCGCGTCGGGTACTTCGCGCAGGAACACGAAACGCTGGACCACGACGCGACGGTGTGGGAGAACGTCCGCAGTGCCGCGCCGGACACCCCTGAACAGCAGCTTCGCACCCTGCTCGGCGCGTTCCTGTTCCAGGGCGAGCAGTTGAAGCAGCCCGCCGGCACCCTCTCCGGCGGCGAGAAGACCCGGCTGGCGCTCGCGGGTCTGGTCTCCAGCGCGGCGAACGTGCTGCTGCTGGACGAGCCGACCAACAACCTCGACCCGGCGAGCCGCGAGCAGGTGCTCGACGCGCTGCGCAGCTTCGCCGGCGCCGTCGTGCTGGTAACGCACGATCCCGGCGCGGTTCAGGCACTCGAACCGGAACGGGTCATCCTGCTGCCGGATGGGACCGAAGACCACTGGTCGGACGACTACTTGGACCTCGTCCAGTTGGCCTAGCAGAGGTTGCGCTCGCAACGTCCGCTACTACGGATGGATTAGTGCATTCCGGTGATCGCCGCGCGGTCATCTCGACCGTTGGCCGATCTTTTTTCCATGATCGCCTGGCGTTCCCGCGTTTCCTGTTCGATCATTGCGCTGACAGGGGTCGCGAGGCCCGACCTGCTCAGAGGGAAGGCGGGGACACCGTGGCTGAGCTGAAGAAAGGCGCGCGCATCACGGGTAGCGCGCGGGACAAGCTTGCCAGTGACCTGAGAAAGAAGTACGAGAAGGGGGCGAGCATCCGCGCTCTGGCCGAGTCGACCGGCCGGTCCTACGGGTTCGTGCACCGCGTCCTGAGCGAATCAGGCGTGCAGTTGCGGGGCCGCGGGGGCGCGACGCGCTCGAAGAAGAAGTGAGCACGACGGCCACCGGCCGTCTGCACCGACGACATAGTACGACTCCAGAGATCTGCTCAGATCTGCAATGGAGGTCCGCTTGGCGGATTCGATAGTGGACGCCGGCCTGTTGGATCGTGGCGGTGTGGGGTTCACGATCCACGGGCGGCGGGCCACGATCACCTTGGACCGCCCGGACAAGCTGAATGCGCAGACACCGCACACCTGGCAGGCGCTGCGGGAGATCGGACGATCCCTGGGCCCGGAGGTCCGGGTAGTGGTGGTGCGCGGCGCGGGCCGGTCGTTCTCGGCCGGCCTGGATCGCCGGCTCTTCGGTTTCGCCGACGTCGACGGGGCGCCCGGGCTGGCGGCGCTGGCCCAGCGCCCCACCGAGCAGGCCGATGCCGAGATCGCCGGTTTTCAACAGGGGTTCAGCTGGCTGCGCGAACCCGATCGGGTGACCATCGCGGCCGTGCAGGGGCACGCCATCGGCGCTGGGTTCCAGCTCGCCCTGGCGTGCGACCTGCGCGTGCTCGCCACCGATGCCAGGCTGCGCATGGCGGAGACCGGCCTGGGGCTCGTGCCGGATCTTGGCGGCACGTTGCCCCTGGTCAGAACCGTTGGTTACGCAAAGGCAGTGGAAATCTGCCTGACCGGGCGGGAAATTCAGGCGGACGAGGCACTGCGGCTCGGTCTGGCCAATTCCGTCGTCGAACCCGACCGGCTCGACGACGCCGTGGACCAGCTCGCCGATGCCGTCGCCCAGCCGCCGGACGGCGCGGTCCGCGAGACCCTGGCGCTGCTGGTCCAGGCCGACGAGGCCGTCGACCCGGAGCAGCAGCTCGCCGCCGAGCGCGCCGCCCAGCTGCGCCGCATCGCGGAGCTGGCCGAGCAGTTCGGCTCGGACTAGTTCAGGCCGGGTACCCGCGCTCCGTAGTGCGCGAGGTTGGCGGCGTTGGCTTCGTCACCGCCGATCGTGTTCGAGCTGCGCCAGACCGGCAGGTCGACGCCGGCCGCGCCTGCCAGGTCGTACATCTGCACCAGCAGCATGTTCCACAGGAACGCGTTCGCCATCGAGGACAGCGGTGCCGTCACCGGCTCCGCCGGCGGATAGCTCGCGTCGCCGCCCGGGACCAGGGTGTCCAGCACGATCTCGGCTTCTTCGGTCAGCGTCGTGCCCGCGCGCTTCGGGGCCTCGGCGCTGGCCGTCGGCGAGGTGATCGCCACGACCGTCGAGCCCGCCGCGCGGGCGAGCCTGGCCAGTTCCACCGGGTAGGGGTTCACCCCGGAGTTGGAGAACACCACCAGCACGTCCGCGCCGCCCCGGAAACCGGCCGCGGTGAGCACCTCCTCGGCGAGGCCGGTGCGGCGTTCGGTCCTGGTGCTGGCCACCGCGCCGTGCAGGGGCAGCAGGTCCGGGTGGTACAGCGGCCGCACCGCGGCCAGGCCGCCCGCCCGGTAGTACGACTCCATCACGCCGGCCAGCGAGTGGCCCGCGCCCGCGGTGAACACGAGGCCGTCCGCCCGGACCGCGGCGAAGAGGCGGTCGGCGGCGGCCCGCAGGGCCTCGGCGTTGTGGGTGCCGATCTTTCGCAGGTGTTCCAGCGTTTGCTCGGCGTGAACCGGGCCTGTTTCCGACATCTTGCGCTCCCGTGGCGAGGTGATCGCGGACATGAGGTCTATACCAATCGTGGGGATGCCGGTCAAGGTGCGCGGCGTGCCCCTGCCCACCACTGGTGTGGTGCGCGGGCTACGCTGTTGATCAGCCTGCAAGACCGAACAGCCAGGGGATGCATGCCGCAACGAGGCAACCGCCGGGAACTGCTCGCCGACGCCGCCATCGAGGTGCTGGCGCGCGATGGCGGCCGCGGGCTGACGCACCGCGCCATCGATCGCGAGGCCGAGGTTCCAGAAGGCACGACCAAGAACTACTACCCGACGCGCAGCGCGGTGTTCCTGGCCGTTGCGCGCTACCTCGCCGCTCAGCACACCGAGGCGCTGCGCGGCCTGCGCAGCCAGGTTCCCGCCGATGTCACCGGCGAGGACATCACCGCGCTGTACGCGGCGATGCTGCGGCGGATGTCGACGAGTGCGCGATCCCAGTTCCTGGCGCTGTTCGAGCTGCACCTGGAGGCGGTGCGCAACCCCGAGGTGCGCGAGGAGCTCGGGGACATCACCGAGGCCAATGTGGACACCGCGGTGCAGCTGCAGGCCGCGGTGGGGCGCCGGATGAGCCGCCGCGGCGCGGGATTGCTGGACGCGGGCATGCTCGGCGTCGCGCTGTCGATGCTCAGTCTGCCCGACGATCTGGTCGAGGAGCTCGGGTTCGACGACCCGGACGGGCTCGCGCGGGCGTTATTGTCCCTCGCCTCGGTGCGGGACGAACCGGCGATCAGCGTGCTGCGCGACCACGCCAGCTGATCGCCGGGCGACCGTGCGATGGCGCTGCGGGACCGCCGGATGACGCGCGGTAGCCTTTGGGGAACGAGATCTGGGCAGGGCGTCCTGGGGGTCGCCCACGATCGAAGTGGATGCAGGGAACGCATGTCGAATCCAGCACCGGACGAGACCGGCCCGCTCGAACCGCCTGCGGTCGTGTTCGCCCGCCTCACGGACGTCCCGGTGGACGCCTTGGACAAGCTGATCGAGGCGACGCACGAGGTCTACGCCGACCTCAACAGGGTGCTCGGCCACCCGTACTGGGGAGACCTGGTGTTCCACCAGGGCGCGGCGATCAAGGCGCTGAAGGAGGCGCGGATCTGCCTGGAAGGCCTGCGTTCCGAGGCGATCGGGGCCCGCAACACCGAACTCGGGATCACGGTCGCGACCGCGGTGGCCGACGGCGAGCGGTACTACGCGCAGACCGAGGACGACAAGGCCGAGCTGGTGGACCGGGTGCTCCGGCCGAAGGGGCCGGGCGCCAGCCACCTCTACGTCTGGGACCGTCCGCACGAGGATCCGGACGCGGCCGGGCCGTACCAGCAGATCCGGATCGTCACCGACGCGGAGGCCGAGGTCGGCGTCCTGAACTTCACCGAGGAGTCCGAGGAAGGCGACCTCGACTCCTGGCACACGCTCAACCCGGAGCCGTCGGCGGACGCGCCCGCACTGCCGTTCGACGCGGGTAGCACGCTGAAGTTCCCGCGCAACGCGGTGCTGCCGTTCCGGGAACTCCGGGCGGCGCTGGACGAATTCACCCGAACCGGGCAGCGGCCGTCGGCCGTGCAGTGGCAGGCTGCGCGCTGGGGCGATCTGTAATCAGCCGTAGATGCCCTGGACGGCGCGCGCGGCGATGGTCGTCACGATCTTGAACGCCTTCATCGCCTCGGTCATGTCCGGCGCGTCGAACCCGACCCGCCGCACGCCCAGCTGCTCGACGGTCGGGATCACCGCGGCGGCCGCGGCGAGGTGCGCGGCGTCGAACTCCACCTCGATGCGGTGCGGGCGGGCCACGCCTTCGGTCCGCCCGGCCAGGCGCAGGCTTTCGGTTGCCGCGGCGCGGATGTCGGCCGCGGTGCGGGCCGGCGGGCGGCAGATCGCCGCGTAGCGGCTGACGCATTCCTTCACCACGACGGTCTTCGCCGCGGGCGCGTACCCGGCGGCCTCGGCGCAGGCCCGGTCGTCGCCGGTGACCAGCAGGACCGGCACCCCGTACTCGGCGGCGAGCGCCGCGTTGAGGCCGCCCTCCCCGGCGGGCGCGCCGTCGAGCCACACCCCGGTGATGGAGTTCTCCAGGTAGGTGTGGGAAAGGACGCCTTCCTCGCCCGCGCCCGCGTGGTAGCCGACGAACGCCACACCGTCCACATCGGACTCGATGCCCTGCATCATCGACAGCGGCTTGTGCCGCCCGGTCAGCAGCACCGCCCGCTCGTCGAGGTCCTCCAGCAGCAGGTTCCGCTGGGACGAATGCGCTTCGTTCACCAGCACGCCGGTGGCGCCGGCCGCGCAGAGCCCTTCGACGCACGCGTTGACATCGCCGGTGAACAGGCGCCGGAAGCGCTGCCACTGCTCGGTTCCGGGCACCACGTCGTCGGTCCAGGTGACGCCGGTGACGCCTTCCATGTCCGCTGAGAGCAAGATCCGCACGCCCCCCAATCTATGCCCCACGACCAGACATTCGAGGTGCGGCTCGCCGATCGGGTAACGGTTCGGTACCTGTGCGTGATGCCGCTCGGAGACAACCGCCGGTTAACCATTGACGAACAGCGCCTGAAGGTGGTTCCTTCTTCTCACTCGCCACGAAGGAGGGGTCGCCGTGGGCAGACGATTCGCAGTGCTCTGGACTGCGCTGCTGGTCGCCTTGTTGGTGCCGATGCCGGCAATCGCGCAGCAGGACGGCGCGCGCCAGGAGGGCGCGACGCTGCGGATCGGGCTGCAGCAGCAGATCGACTCGCTGAACCCCTTCCTGGGGTACACGTTGGCCTCCACCGACATCTTCCGATCCATCTACCCGACGCTGACCACCTACAGCCCGGACGACTTCTCGGTGATGCCGGAGCTCGCCGAGAGCTGGGAACCCTCCCCGGACAAGCTCGTCTGGACCTTCCGGATCCGGGCCGGCGTCAAGTGGTCCGACGGGCAGCCGGTGACCGCCCGCGACGCCGCCTACACGTTCAACCGGATGATGACCGATCCGGCCGCGAGCACCGCCAACGGCAACTTCGTGGAGAACTTCGAGACCGTCACCGCGCCGGACGACACCACGCTGGTCATCCGCACCAAGACGCCACAGGCCACGATGCTGGCGATCGACGCGCCGATCGTGCCGGAGCACGTGTGGTCGAAGGTCGCCGACGTCGCGGGCTTCGCCAACGACCAGCTGCCGGTGGTCGGCAGCGGGCCGTTCACGCTCACGGGCTACCGCGCGGAGCAGGACGTCACGCTGACCGCCAACCCCGATTTCTGGCGCGGCGCGCCGAAGGTCGCGGGGCTGCAGTTCGTCCAGTTCAAGAACAGCGACGCCGCGGTGCAGGCGCTGCGCAAGGGCGACATCGACGTCGTCCAGAAGCTCACCCCGGCGCAGTTCGACGCGCTGGCGGGTGAGGCCGACATCGAGCAGGTCAAGGGCCAGGGCCGGCGGTTCTTCGAGCTGTCGCTCAACCCGGGCGCGACCAACAGCGAGAACGAGCCGATCGGCAACGGTCACCCGGCGCTGAAGGACGTGCGGGTGCGGCAGGCCATCGACCAGGCGATCGACCGGAAGGTCCTGGTGGACCGGGTGCTCGGCGGCTACGGCCAGGAGGGCGGCGGGTACCTGCCGCCGATCTTCTCCGATTACCAGTGGACGCCGCCGCAGCCGCGGACCTTCGACCCGGCCGCCGCCAACCGCAAGCTCGACGAGGCGGGCTACGCCCGCGGCGCGGACGGCATCCGCCGCACCCCGCAGGGCGAGCCGCTGGAATTCAACCTCGTGCTGCACGGGTCCCGGTCGGAGGACACCCAGGTCGGCGAGTTCGTCAAGCGGTGGCTGGCCGATCTCGGCATCAACGTCGAACTCCAGCCCGTGTCGGACAACCAGCTCAACGACCGCACCACCAGCGCCGACTACGACATGGTGATCAGCGGCTGGTCGGCCAACCCGGACCCGGACTACGTGCTGCGGCTGCAGACCTGCGCGTCCCGGCCGACGCCCAGCGGCGGCGGCAACCCGGACACGTTCCTGTGCGACCAGCAGTACGACGACCTGTACAACCGGCAGCTCGGCGAGTTCGACAAGGACAAGCGCGTCGACCTGGTCCAGCAGGCGCAGGCCCGGTTCTACGACCAGGCCGCCGGGCTGATCCTGTGGTACCAGAACTCGCTGGAGGCCTACCGGGCCGACCGCTACAGCGGGTTCACCCTGCAACCGAAGGCCGATGGCGTGATCGTGGGGCAGCAGGGCTACTGGGGCTACTACGGCGCCCAGCCCACGGACAAGGCGCTGAGCGGCTCGGGCACCGACTACACCGGCGTCGCCTGGGTGCTCGGCGGGGTCGTGGTGCTGGTCGGCGTCGTCGTGGCGCTGGTGGTGGTCCGCCGCCGGGCGACCGCCGACACCCGGGAGTGAACCGTGTCCCAAGCACTCGCGACAGTCGCAGAACCGGCGCCGCCCACCGGCGGCGGACGCCGGGCCGTCCGCTACGTGGCGGGCAAGCTGGGCGGCGGCCTGGTGAGCCTGTTCCTGGTGGCGGTGCTGGGCTTCTTCCTGTTCCGGGTGATGCCCGGCGATCCGGTGCGCACCATGACCCACGGCGCGCCGGTCACCGAGCAGCAGATCGCCGTGCTGCGCGAGCGGTTCGGCCTGGACCAGCCGCTGTGGAAGCAGTTCCTGGACTTCCTCGGCAACCTGCTGCGCGGTGACCTCGGCACCTCCTACACCTACAGCCGCCCGGTGGGCGAGCTGATCCTCGACCGCATCGGCCCGACCGTGCTGCTGGTGGGCACGGCGACCCTGATCGCCGTGCTGCTGGGGCTGTGGATGGGTTCGCGCGCGGCGTGGCAGCACGGCGGCGCCTTCGACAAGACCTCGACGTCGATCGCGCTGACGCTGTGGTCGGTGCCGACGTTCTGGCTCGGGTTGATCGTGCTGATGGCCTTCGGCGTCGGCGTCGGGCCGATCCCGGGCATGTTCCCGGTCGGCGGGATCTCCTCGCCGGACACGCCGCCGGAGCTGCTGCCGCAGGTCCTGGACATCGCCCACCACCTGGTGCTGCCCGCGCTGACGATGGTCGCGGTGATCTACGCCGAGTACCTGATGGTGATGCGCTCGTCGCTGCTGGAGGAGATGGGCGAGGACTACCTGACCACCGCGCGCGCCAAGGGGCTGCGCGAGGACCTGGTGCGGCGGCGGCATGCGGTGCCCAACGCGCTGCTGCCCACCGTCACGCTGATCTTCCTGCGGCTCGGTCTGGTGGTCGGGGGCGCGATCACGGTGGAGACGGTGTTCTCCTGGCCGGGTCTCGGATTGCTCACCTACGAGGCGCTGCGGGTGCCGGACCTTCCGTTGCTGCAGGGCATTTTCATCGTGCTTGCGGGGAGCGTGGTGGTGATGAACGTGCTGGCCGATGTGCTCTACCGGGTGCTCGATCCGAGGGTGCGGGAATCATGACGGCCACCGCAGGGCAGATCATCCGGGCCCGCCGCCGGGCCAGGGCGGCCGAGGCGTGGCGAGTCTTCCGCGCGGACCGAGCCGGTTCGGTGGGCCTCGTGGTGCTGGTCGTGGTCGGCTTGCTGGCGTTGTTCGCGCCGCTGCTCACCGATGCCGGCGGCCTGGACGTCACGCGGGCGCCGGGCCGCCCGCTGCAGGCGCCGAGCGGCGAATTCTGGCTCGGCACCGACGAATCCGGGCGTTCGGTGCTGCTGCTGACCTGGTGGGGCGCGCGGGTGTCGCTGGTCGTCGGCCTGTCGGCGGCCGTGCTGTCGGTGCTGATCGGGACCGTGGTGGGGGTGCTCGCCGCGCACTTCGGCGGCTGGACCTCCCGGGTGCTGCTGCGCTTCACCGATTTCTTCCTGGTCCTGCCGTCGCTGGTGCTGGCCATCGCGCTGTCCACGGTGCTCGCCCGCGGGCTGTGGACGATCGTGCTGGCCATCGGGGTGACGGCGTGGCCGCCGACGGCGCGGATGGTGCGCGCGCAGACCCTGACGATCGAGGCCCGCCCCTACATCGAGCGGGCCCGGGCGCTGGGCGCGGGGCACGGCCACGTCATCGGCCGTCACGTGCTGCCCGCCGTGCTGCCGCTGGTGTTCGCCAACACGACGTTGTCGGTGGCCAGCGCCATCATCGCCGAGTCGACGCTGTCGTTCCTGGGCCTGGGCGATCCCAGCATGGTTTCGTGGGGTTCGATGCTGAAGTCCGCGATGGACACCGGCGCGGTCACCGGCGGCGCGTGGTGGTACCTGCTGCCGCCGGGCCTGGGAATCGTGGTGGTGGTGCTCGGCTTCACGCTCTGCGGGCGGGCGCTGGAGGCCGTGTTCAATCCGAGGCTGCGGGGGCGGCGGTGACTCCGATTCTGCAATTCCGGGACGTGTCGGTGACCTATCGGGGCGCCGAGGAGACCGCGGTTCGCGGCGTGAGCCTGAGCCTCGCCGAGGGCGAAACCCTCGGCCTGGCAGGGGAATCCGGCTGCGGCAAGACGACGCTGGCGATGTCCGTGCTGCGGCTGCTGCCGAGTTCGGCGCGCATCGACGGCGAGGTCCTGCTGGACGGTCAGGACGTGCGCGAGATGACGTTCGGGCAGCTGCGCGCGGTGCGCTGGGCGAGCGCGTCGGTGGTGTTCCAGGGCGCCATGCACGCGTTGAACCCGGTGCGCACCATCGGCGATCAGATCGCCGAGCCGATCAAGCTGCACGGCCGGGCGAACGGCGACCCGCGCAAGCGGGTCGCGGAGCTGCTCGCGCAGGTGGAGCTGCCCGCGGAGCGGGCCGACGCCTATCCGCACGAGCTGTCCGGCGGGCAGAAGCAGCGGGTGATGATCGCGATGGCGCTGGCCTGCGAGCCGCGCCTGGTCATCGCCGACGAGCCCACCACGGCGCTGGACGTGGTGGTGCAGGCCCAGATCCTGGATCTGATGGGCCGGCTGGTCGCCGAGCGCGGCATCGCGCTGCTGATGATCAGCCACGACCTGTCGGTGCTGTCGGCCAGCTGCGAGCGGCTGGCGGTGATGTACCAGGGGCAGGTCGTCGAGCACGGTCTGTCGGGGCAGGTCATGACCGAGCCGCAGCACGCCCACAGCCAGGCGCTGGCCAGCGCCTTCCCGACCGTCGGCGACCCGCGGTTCCGGCTCACCGAAGGGGCGCCGAGCGGGCCCGCGCTGCTGTCGGCGGGGGCGGTGTCGGTCGACTTCACCAGCCGCTCCGGGCAGACCGTGCGCGCCGTGCGCGGGGTGGACTTGGAGGTGGGCGAGAACGAGATCGTCGCGCTGGTCGGCCAGTCCGGCTCCGGCAAGACGACGCTGGCCCGGACGATGCTGGGGCTGCAGCAGCCGACCGGTGGTGCGGTGCGCTTCGACGGCGTGCCGCTGCCGACCGGCAGCGCCGGGCTGCGCGAGTACCGCAAGCAGGTGCAGCTGGTGCTGCAGGACCCGACCGGCGCGCTCAACCCCCGGCACACGGTTTACGAAGCGGTGGCGGAAGGTCTGCGGATTCACGGCATCGCCGATGACGAGCGCGGTCGCGTCGCGGCGGCGCTGGAGGCGGCGGAGCTGCGGCCGGCGGAGAAGTTCTTCGGCCGCCTGCCGCAGGAGCTCTCGGGCGGCCAGCGGCAGCGCGTGGTGATCGCAGGCGCGCTGGTGCTGGAGCCGCGGGTGCTGATCGCGGACGAGCCGGTGGCGTCGCTGGACGCGACGGTGCGCGGCGAGATCCTGGCGCTGCTGCTGCGCCTGCGGGTCGAACGCGGCCTGTCGACGCTGGTGATCACCCACGACCTCGGCCTGGCCTGGAACATCGCGGACCGGGTGGCGGTGATGTACCAGGGCGATCTGGTGGAGGTCGGCCCGGTGGAGCAGGTCCTGCTCGACCCCGAGCACGACTACACGAAGACGCTCCTGGCCGCCGTCCCGTCCGTCGAACGCCGCGCGGTGTAGTTACTCAGTGGTGTTCCGCAGCCAAAACAGGCTCATCCATCTGCAAACCGTGCCACGTGTTCGTTCGGTGGCTCAGTCCAGGCTGTCGACGACGGCGGGGCGGCCCGGGCGGTCGACCCGGATCACGCAGTCGGCGAGGCGTTCCGGGATGACTTCTTCGGCGTAGCGCCGGAACGCGGGCAGCGTCCAGCGGTCCGGGTCCGGGGTTCGCCGCTGCAGGGCCGCTTCCGGGAGCCACAGGTGGATCGCGAAGTCGAAGTCCAGGCCCGCCCCGAGCAGCAGCGGTCCGTCCACAATGGCCACTCCACGGGGCGGGAGGGCGATGCGGGCGAGTCGGGGCGAGCGGTCCGCCTCGGCGTCCCAGAAGGCGGGTAGCACCTGGCCGTTTCCGCTCGCGGACAGCGGGGTCAGCACCTCGCGGGTCAGGGCTTTCAGGTCGAACCAGCTCGCGTAGAACGAGTCCGGGTCGTGGTGGCCGTGTTCCAGTCGCAGCGAGGCCGGGCGCAGGTAGTCCGCGGTGCGCACCCGGACCACCTCGCGCCCCCGCGCCCGCAGCGGTTCCACCAGCGCGTCGGCGAATTCGCCGGTGCCGGCGGCGGGTGCGCCGTCCACCGCCACCCGCGCCCAGCGCCCCTGCAGGGCGTCGATGCGTTCCACCACCTCCGCGGCCAGCAGGCCGGGGGAGATGGGGCGGACGCGCATGGGCCCGAAGGTATCAAGCGGCCTTCAGGAACTCCCGCAGGTGCGTCAGCACCGCTTCCGGGCGTTCCTCGGGCAGGAAGTGGCCGCATTCCGGGATTTCGGCGCTGGTGAGGTCATCGGCGTAGTCGAGCCAGATCTCGCGCATCGGCAGCCGGGCGGGCAGGCCGGCCGAGCCCCACAGCGCCAGCACCGGCATGGTCAGCTTCCGGCCCGCCGCCGCGTCGACGTCGTCGTGCTCGCTGTCGTGCGGGAACGACGCCCGGTAGTCGTCGAAACCGGCGCGCAGCGCGCCGGGCGCGGAGAAGGCGCGCACGTACTCGTCGATCGCCGCCGCTTCCAGGCCGTGCCGGTTGACCGTCCAGCGCTCGAAGAAGTACCCGAGGTAGCCCGCGACGTCGGCGCCGGCCAGGCGTTCCGGCAGGTCCGGCTGCATGTGGAACAGCCAGTGCCAGTAGGCCATGCCGGCTTCGGTGTTCAGCCGCTTCCACATCTCGCGGGTCGGCACGACGTCCAGCAGCGCCAGCCGGTCGACCTGCGCCGGGCGGTCCAGGCCCCAGCGGTGCGCCACCCGCGCGCCCCGGTCGTGGCCGACGACGCTGACCGACTCGAAGCCCAGCGATTCGGCCAGCGCGGCCACGTCGGAGGCCATCGTGCGCTTGTCGTAGCCGGTGCGGGGCTTGTCGGTCCGGCCGTAGCCGCGCAGGTCCGGCGCGATCACGGTGTGGGTGCGGGCCAGCTCCGGGATCAGCTTCCGCCAGCAGTGGCTGGTCTGCGGCCAGCCGTGCAGCAGCACCAGGCCCGGGCCGCTGCCCGCCCGCGTGTAGTGCACGCGCAAACCGTTGATCAGGGCGACTTCTTCGGTCGGCATCCGGCGAACTCCACTTCTAACCGTCTTGGGGGGTTAGAACTTAGAATGCCATATCTACGGCCGGCGGAGGGGGCGAGAATGGGTGATTGGATCTGGGACGGCGGTCGTCCCAGCCTCGATCTGGTCAACACGCTGCGCGACCGCTACTGCGGCGGCCGCGAGCTGCTGGTGACGCCGGATCGCCTGGCCGAATGGCTGCGCGAAGCCGGGCTCCGCGCCGACGGCGCGGCCGCGGACGCGCACGTCGGGTTCGCGCGCGAGCTGCGCGAGGCGATCGACCGGTCGCTGCAGGCCCGGGTCCGGGGGCTCGGCATCGCGGAGTCCGATGTGGACCTGATCAACGAAGCCGCCCGCGCGGAGAACCGCGCCGCGGCTCAGCTGCTGGTGCGCCCGGACGGGTCGGTGGAAGCCCGGCGACCGGCGCCGGACGACCCGGTGCGGGCCGCGCTGGCGGCGGTCGCGGCCGACGCGATCGACCTGCTCGCCACCGAGCCGTTCCCGCGCGTCGCCGTCTGCGCCTTCCACCTCTGCGGGATCCGGTTCGTCGACGTCTCCCCGGCGCGAAACCGGCAGTGGTGCTCGATGGCTCGGTGCGGCAACCGCGCGAAGGCCCGCCAGCACTACGCCCGGAAGAAAGCGAACTAGCGAGGTTGTTTCCAGGCTCGTTTTGCGTGGCGGTGCGGGTGGCGGCCCCCTGCGGGAGTTACTAGAGCAGCGCGGGCTGCAGGATCGAGAGGCGCTGCGCGTCGGTGTCGAGTTCGGCGGCCACCCCGAGCGGGATGGTGCGCTGGGCCGTGCAGTGGCCGAAGCCCAGCTCCCACAGGATCGGCACGCCCAGGCCGCCCAGGCGGTCCGACATCACCGTGCGCACCTGCTCCAGCGGCCCGCACTCCGTCCAGGAACCGAGCGCGATCCCGGCGGCGTGGTCGAACCAGCCCGCGCGCAGCAGCTGCGTGACGAACCGGTCCAGCTGGTACGGGTCCTCCGTGACGTCCTCGAGCATGGCGATGCCGCGCTCCGGCGGCGTCGGTGCGTCCGGTGCGCCGAAGGAACCCGCGACGATGCTCAGGTTGCCGCCGTAGGTGATGCCCCGCGCCCGCCCGGGCACGAGCGCGTCCGCGGTGGAGCGCGTCAGGATGGTGACCGACTCGGGCTGGAACAGGGTGCGGCGCAGGTGTTCCCGCGCGGCCGCGTCTTCGGTGAACGCCTTCGTCGCGGCCATCGGTCCGAACACCGTGACCAGGCCGAGCTGGGTGGCGAACGCGTCGTGCAGGGCCGTGATGTCGCTGGAGCCGGTGAACAGCTTCGGCCCGGCCGCGGCCATCTCGGTCCAGTCCAGGAGGTCGAGGATCCGCATGCTGCCGTAGCCGCCGCGCACGCAGAACACCGCGCTGACGTCCGGATCGCACCACGCCTCCTGCAGGTCGGCGGCGCGGTCGGCGTCGGTGCCCGCGAGGTAGTCCAGGCGCGGGTGGCGATCCCGGACGTGTTTGCCGACCCTGGTGTTCAGGCCCCAGGAGCGCAGGTGCTCCAGCCCGGTTTCGAGCAGGTCCTCCGGCACCGGTCCGGCGGGCGCGACGAGCGCCACGGTGTCCCCGCTGCGCAGCCGGTGCGGGCGACGTAGTTCGCGCATGGTCATGGCGTGCTCCATCCCCGCGATCTTGACCACCGTCGGTGAGGATATCGGCACCGGAGGGGACGCGCCGCAGTTCGCCATCGGCGAACAACGCTGAAACAGGTGGTCGACGAGCCCGTTCAGCGAGTAAACCGGCGGGTGACCCGGCGGAAGCCGGGCCGGTTCGCAACGGTGATGAAGGAAACGGGGGCCAGCCGCGCACGCACGGCGCGCGGTGGCCTAGGGTCGGAGGAGTCATGGCTCGTGTCATCCACGTCTTCCGTCAACCCGACCGATTCGTCGCCGGAACGGTCGGGGAACCCGGCGATCGCACCTTCTACCTGCAGGCGTCCGAGGACGTGCGCACGGTCAGCGTGCAGCTCGAGAAGCAGCAGGTGTCGGTGCTGGCCGAACGCATCGGCGCGCTGCTGGAAGAAGTGCAGCGCCGGTTCAACACCGACCTGCCCAGCCAGACCCCCGACGACCTCGTCGACACCGACCCGCTGGCGGTGCCGGTCGACGAGGAGTTCCGGGTCGGCACCATGGGGCTGGGCTGGGACGCCGAAACCGAGGCGGTGGTCGTCGAGCTCCTCGCGGTCACCGAGGAGGAGATCGACGAGTCGGTGGTGCTCGACGACACCGAGGAAGGCCCCGACGCGCTGCGGGTGTTCCTCAGCCCTGCGCACGCGCGGGCGTTCGCCGAGCGCGCCGAGCGCGTCATCAACGCGGGCCGCAAGCCGTGCCCGCTGTGCGCCGAACCGCTGGACCCCGCCGGGCACATCTGCCCCCGGCAGAACGGCTACCGCCGCTCGGAAGAGGTCTGACGGTCGTGCACGCGGGCGATCCCGCGGTCGCGGAGCTGCTCCGGCACGGCCGGCTGGACGTGCAGGGCCGGCTGGTGGAGGCGTCCAACGCGACGCTGTTCTGCGGGATCGAGGCCGACGGCGTGTCCGCCGAGTGTGTGTACAAGCCGGTGCGCGGCGAGCGGCCGTTATGGGACTTCCCGGACGGCACGCTGGCCGGCCGCGAGGTCGCGTCCTACCTGCTGTCCGAGGCCACCGGCTGGGGGCTGATCCCGCCGACGCTGCTGCGCGACGGCCCGTTCGGGCCGGGCATGGTGCAGCTGTGGGTGGATGTCGAGGAGGACTCGCAGCTGGTCGACATCGTCGCCCCCGGCGAGGTCCCGGACGGCTGGCTGGCGGTGCTGCGCGCCCAGGACCACCGCGGCGACCCGGTCGTGCTCGCGCACGCCGACCATGAACGGCTGCGGCTGCTGGCGGTGCTCGACATCGTGATCAACAACGCCGACCGCAAGGGCGGGCACGTCCTGCACGCCCCGGACGGCCGGGTGCTCGGCGTCGACCACGGCGTGAGCCTCAACACCGACGACAAGCTGCGCACCGTGCTGTGGGGCTGGATCGGGCAGCCGCTGCCGGGCGACGTCGTCGACCGGCTGGGCGAGCTGCGCGCCCTGATGGAGGGCGAGCTGGCCGCTGAGCTGGCCGAACACGTCACCCCGAAAGAAGTCCAGGCGGTCAACGCGCGCATCGAGCGGCTGCTGGTGGACGGCGTGTTCCCCGCGCCGTCCGGGGACTGGCCGGCCATCCCCTGGCCCGCCTTCTGACGCTGCGGGTGCGGACCAGCGGCCGCGCAGGGCAATCTGGTCGGGTGCGACCCGAGTACCAGCAGCCGACGATCCAGTCCTCCTACGCGGACCGCTTGCACGAGCCGCTGCCCAGCTTCCGAGCCGTGATGCGGCTGATGTGGACCGGCGGGTTCCGCGGCCGGGTGGAGGACGCCGACCGGATCCCGGTGCTGCGCACCGGACTGCCGCCGGTGACGGCGCGGGACACCTCGGTCACCTGGGTCGGGCACTCGACGTACGTGGTGCGGATGGCCGGGGCGACGGTGCTCACCGATCCGGTGTGGTCGTCGCGGATCCCCGGCGTGCCGCGACGGCTCACGCCGCCGGGCGTCGCCTTCGGCGAGCTGCCGCCCATCGACGCGGTCGTGATCAGCCACAACCACTACGACCACCTGGACGCGCCCACCGTGCAACGGCTGCCCCGCGCCACCCCGGTGCTGGTGCCCGCGGGGCTGGGCCGCTGGTTCCGGCGCCGCGGCTTCACCGAGGTCGTCGAGCTGGACTGGTGGCAGTCGGCGGAGGTCGCCGGGCTGACGTTCGACTTCGCGCCCGCGCGGCACTGGAGCCGCCGCGGCCCGCGGGACACCTGCCGCAGCCTGTGGGGCAGCTGGGTGATCACCGGGCCGGAGCACCGGGTCTACTTCGCCGGGGACAGCGGTTACGGGCCGCACTTCGCGGAGATCGCGCAGCGCTACCCGGGCATCGACGTGGCGATGGTGCCGATCGGCGCGTACGACCCGCGCTGGTTCATGAAGCCGGTGCACATGGACCCGGAGGAGGCCGCGCAGGCGGTGGCCGACCTGGGCGCGGAGTACGCGGCGACCATGCACTGGGGAACGTTCGTGCTGACCCGCGAGCCGGTCACGGAGCCGCTGACCCGGATCCGCAAGGCCTGGCGCGACGCGGGCCGCGACCCGGAGCGGCTGTGGGACCTGGCGGTCGGCGAGTCCCGCGTCCTGGAGTCGTGAGCCGGATCTCGGCCCGTAGAGGGTGGCTTTGTCCTTGAAGCGGCGCAGCCGCTCAGCCCACCTGCGCAACTGGCACCGCCGCGGGTTCTCAGGCGCCGCCTGGCGAGGACAGCCCCGATGCCGCTGGTCATACGCAAATCGGGGATCCCACAGCCAGGCGGCGGCCGCAACTCCCGCAGGGGGGCCGCTACCCGCACCGCCACGCAGAACGAGCCTGGAAAAGGTTTCTAGTCCACCAGGGCCTGATAGACGAGTTGGTGCAGCTGGGAGCGGATGGGGTGGGTGCTCGACGGCATCAGCTGGGTCAGGAACAGCACCGTCAGGTCCTCCGCCGGGTCCACCCAGAACGCCGTGCTGGCCAGGCCGCCCCAGGAGAACTCGCCCGGCGAGCTGATCACCTTCGCCGCCATCGGGTCGTCGATCACCGCGAAGCCCAGGCCGAAGCCCTTGCCCGCGTTGGCCACCTCCGAGAACGCGCCGAGCGCCAGGGTTTCCAGGTCCGCGCCGCCGGGCAGGTGGTTGCGGGTCATGTACTGCACCGTGCGGCTGCCGAGCAGGCGGACCCCGTCGAGTTCGCCCTCGCGCAGCAGCATCTGCGTGAACCGGTGGTAGTCGTGCGCCGCGGAGAACAGCCCGCCGCCGCCGGAGAGGGCCTTGGGCAGCTCGAACGCCGCCGCGCCCAGCTCCGCCTGCTTCGGGTGCGGGCGGGCCTTGCCCTGCGGGTCGGCGACGTAGAGGGTGGCGAGCCGGTCGGCGTCGGCGCGGTCCACCGCGAAGCCGGTGTCGGTCATGCCCAGCGGCTCGAAGATGCGGGTGCGGAAGAACTCGTCCAGCGTCTGCCCGGACGCCACCTCCACGATCCGGCCCAGCACGTCGGTGGCCACCGAGTAGTTCCAGGCCGTACCGGGGTCGAACAGCAGCGGCATGCTCGCCCACTCGTCGCAGCAGCCCGCCAGGTCGAGGTCGTCGGCCATGCCGTACTCGAAGCCGGCGCGGCGGTAGAGCTCGTCGACCGGGTTCAGGTAGTGGAAGGCGTAGGTGAGGCCCGAGGTGTGGGTCAGCAGGTGCCAGATCCGCATGTCCTCGCCCGCCGGGCGGGTCTGCGGGGCGCGGGCGGTGCCGCCGTTGTAGACGCGCAGCTCGGCGAACGACGGGATGAAGTCGCTGACCGGGTCGGTGAGCTCGAACGCGCCCTCCTCGTGCAGCATCATGATCGCCACCGACGTGACCGGTTTGGTCATGGAGTAGATCCGGAACAGGGTGTCGGTCTGCACCGGGGCGCCGGCGGCGATGTCGCGCATGCCGTGCGTCGACAGGTGCGCGATCTTGCCCTGCCGGGACACCAGCGCCAGCCAGCCGGGCAGCTTGCCCGCCTCGACGTACTTGGCGAAGTGCTGGTCGATTCGGTTCAGCCGGGCGGCGTCGAACCCGGCCTCGGCGGGGTCCACCTCGATCTCCAGGGCCACTTGATCCTCCTGCGCGTGCCGTCGCGGGTTACCTGGTTTTTCTACTCTCGCTCGCCCGCATGCGAAATCCTTTCTGCTATGGCAGCGCGTGTCGGTGCGTGCCGGTAGCGTCGAGGGGGTGACAACCCCGACTTCACCCGAAGGGCTGCCCCGCACGGCGGGCGAGCTGCGGTCCAGCGGCCACGCACCGCGCAGCGTCAAGGCGGAGCTGCGCGCCAACCTGCTGACCGCGCTGCGCTCCGGCCGCTCGCTGTGGCCCGGCATCGTCGGTTTCGACCAGACCGTGCTGCCGCAGCTGGAGCGCGCCCTGATCGCCGGGCACGACGTGGTGCTGCTCGGGGAGCGCGGGCAGGGCAAGACGCGGCTGTTGCGCAGCCTCACCGAACTGCTGGACGAGTGGACGCCGGTCATCGAGGGTTCGGAGCTCGGCGAGCACCCGCTGCAGCCGATCACCCCGGCCTCCCGCCGCCGCGCCGCCGAACTCGGCGACGACCTGCCGGTGGCCTGGCGGCACCGCAGCGAGCGGTACGTGGAGAAGCTGGCGACCCCGGACACCTCGGTCGGCGACCTGGTCGGCGACGTGGACCCGGTGAAGGTCGCCGAGGGGCGCTCGCTGGGCGACCCGGAGACGATCCACTTCGGACTGGTGCCCCGCGCGCACCGCGGCATCGTGACCGTCAACGAGCTGCCCGACCTGGCCGAGCGGATCCAGGTGGCGCTGCTGAACGTGATGGAGGAGCGGGACATCCAGATCCGCGGCTACAGCCTGCGGCTGCCGCTGGACGTGCTGCTGGTCGCCACCGCAAACCCGGAGGACTACACCAACCGGGGCCGGATCATCACGCCGCTGAAGGACCGCTTCGGCGCGGAGATCCGCACCCACTACCCGCTGGACGTCGACGACGAGATCTCGCTGGTGCGCCAGGAGGCGGACCTGCCCGCGGAGGTCGGCGACCACCTGCTGGAGGTGCTGGCGCGCTTCGTCGGCCACCTGCGCGAGTCCAACGCCGTCGACCAGCGCTCCGGCGTGTCGGCCCGGTTCGCGATCGCCGCCGCCGAGACGGTCTCGGCCGCCGCGCTGCACCGCTCCGCGGTGACCGGCGAGCACCCGGCGGTGGCGCGGCCGGTCGACCTGGCGGCGGTGCCCGCCGTGCTGCGCGGCAAGATCGAGTTCGAGGCCGGCGAGGAGGGCCGCGAGGACGAGCTGCTCGGCTACCTGCTGCGCCGCTCGGTGGCCGACACCGCCCGCGGCCTGTTCGCCGGGCTGGACCTGCAGTCGCTGGCCCAGGCCGTCGTCGACGGCCACCCGGTGGCCACCGGCGAGCGCATCGCCGGGCACGACGTGCTCACGGCGCTGCCGGAACTGCCGGTGCTGCACCAGGTCGCGGAGCGGCTCGGCGTGCGGGCCGGGGATCCGCCGGGGCGGATCGCCAGCGCCGTCGAGCTCGCGCTGGAGTCGCTGTACCTGGCGAAGCGGCTCGGCAAGGACGCCGAGGACGA
This sequence comes from Saccharopolyspora sp. NPDC045839, assembly GCF_056431645.1. Taxonomy (NCBI): domain Bacteria; kingdom Bacillati; phylum Actinomycetota; class Actinomycetes; order Pseudonocardiales; family Pseudonocardiaceae; genus Saccharopolyspora; species Saccharopolyspora sp. NPDC045839. The sequence goes on along the minus strand of NZ_JBWKKH010000013.1, from coordinate 95,517 downwards.
CCGGTCGGTGTACAGCTGATGAGCCGCCGGTTCCGGTACGACGCGTGGCACGGCGGGACGGACCCCTTGGCCCCGCCGGTGGACCTGCGCGCCGCGCTGGACCAGATCGGCCGCGACGTCATGGAAGGCGCGTCGCCGCGCTCCGCGCTGGAGGAGATGCTGCGCACCGGAACCAGCGACACCGCCGGGCTCGACGAGCTCACCCGGCGGCTGTGGCAGCGGCGCAGCGAGCTGCAGCGACGGCACCGGCTGGACGGGACGCTCTCCGAGGTCCGCCGGCTGCTGGACCGCGCGCTGCAGCAGGAGCGGCTGGCGCTCGCGGCCGACACGAGTGAGGACGCTCGGTTCCGCGAACTGCAGCTCGACGCGCTGCCGCCGGACGTCGCCGGCCAGGTCGCCGAGCTGGCGAACTACGACTGGCGTTCGCCGGACGCGCGGGAGACCTTCGAGGAGATCCGGCAGATGCTGGGCACCGAGTTCCTCGAACAGCGCTTCCAGGGCATGAAGCAGGCGATGCAGCACGTCTCGCCCGAGGACGTCGAGCGGGTCCGGCAGATGCTCGACGACCTGTCGGCGCTGCTGGCCGCGCACGCCCGTGGCGACGCCGACGTCCAGCAGAAGTTCGAGCAGTTCATGGCCCAGCACGGCGAGTTCTTCCCGGAGAACCCGCGCAACGTCGACGAGCTCATCGACGCGCTGGCGGCCCGCTCGGCCGCCGCGCAGCGGCTGCTGAACTCCATGAGCGAGCAGCAGCGCGCCGAGCTGATGTCGTTGTCGCAGCAGGCATTCGGCGATCCGCGGATCGCGCAGGCGTTGCAGCGGCTCGATCAGCAGCTGCAAGGGCTGCGGCCGGGCGAGGACTGGACGGGCCAGGCGCGGTTCCGCGGCGACCAGCCGATGGGCCTGGCCGAGGCGACTGCGGCGATGGCCGAGCTCGGGGAGCTGGACCGGCTGGCGGAGCAGCTGGGGCAGGCGTATCCGGGCGCGAGCCTGGAGGACATCGACCTGGAGGCACTGGAGCGGCAGCTCGGCCCGCAGGCGGTCGTCGATGCGCAGCGGCTTTCGGAGATCGAGCAGCAGTTGCGGCAGCAGGGCCTGTTGCAGCGCGCGCCCGATGGCAGCCTCCGGCTGTCGCCGCGAGCGATGCGGCGGCTCGGGGAGACCGCGCTGCGGTCGGTGATCTCGCAGCTGCGGTCGCGGCGCGGCGAGCGCGACACCGATCGCGCGGGCGCGGCGGGGGAGCTGACCGGCACCACGCGGCCGTGGAGCTACGGCGACGCGGAGCCGTGGGACGCCGTGCGCACGGTGCGCAACGCGGTGCTGCGGCGCGCGGGGGAGGGACCGGATTCGGCGCTGCTGGACATCTCGGACCTGGAGGTGGCGGAGACCGAGCAGCGTTCGCGCGCGGCTGTGGTGCTGTGCGTGGACACGTCGTGGTCGATGGTGCAGGACGGCCGCTGGGTGCCGATGAAGCGCACCGCGCTCGCGCTGCACCACCTGGTCGCGACCCGGTTCCGGTCGGACGCGCTGCAGCTGGTCACCTTCGGCCGCTACGCGTCCACTGTGGACGTGGGTGAGCTCGCCGCGCTGGAAGGGGTTTGGGAGCAGGGCACGAACCTGCACCACGCCCTGCTGCTCGCGGGCCGCCACCTGCGCCGCCACCCGGACGCCCAGCCGGTGGTGCTCGTCGTGACCGACGGCGAACCGACCGCGCACCTCGAACCCGACGGCGAAGCGGTATTCCAGTACCCGCCGACGCCGCACACCCTCGGCGTGACGCTGTCCGAAGTGGACGCATTGCACCGGTTGGGGACCACGCTGAGCGTCTTCATGCTCGGCGAGGACCCGCGCCTGAAGGCGTTCGTGGACATCGTCGCCCGCCGCGGCGGCGGCCGGGTCCTGTCGCCCACCGCGGACGGCCTCGGCGCGGCGGTCGTCGGCGACTACCTGCGGACCAAGCGCCGCCGATGAAGCTCGTGAGTGGTCGTGGCCGTTGGAGCGACCAATACCACTCACGAGCACTATGGCGCGGCTAGGGGTAGATGAGGCGGACTTCGGCGGTGCGGGCGAAGATCTCGGCGGCGCGTGTGGGAGAACAGAAGGAGCCACGGCCACGACCATCGGTGCTGACGACCTCGGCGCGGTCGCCGAAGGCGAGCCCCCAGGCGAACACCCGGCCTTCGGTCAGTTCCCACTCGTCGTCGTGATCGAGCTCACGCAGCGCGAAAAGCTTGGGAGCGCGCCGGATTTCCTCGCGCACGAGCTCGTACTCATCAGGCTCCGGCGTCCAGATTTCGGTTTCGGTGTCGTTCATCAGGCCTCCCTCGGGATCGTGAAATCGATCACTTATAACGGTAGCTAGAAATCTAGACTCGTCTATAACCGAACTGAGTGGTGTCGATGTTGTCGCTGGCCGAGCAGGGCAGACTGTGCGGTGGTTCCGAGAGTTGTGGAGGTACGAGTGGCTGGACGAGGTGACCCGTCGGCGCTGCGCTGGTTGATCGGTGTCGAGCTCGCGGGATACCGGAAACGTGCTGGGCAAACCCTCGCCGCAGCGGCGAAGGCGATCGGGTGCTCGACAAGCCTGGTCGGTCACTTCGAGAAGGGCATGTACTTCCCGCAACCAGAACAGATCGCGGGCCTGCTGGAGTTCTACGGCGCTCCCGCCTGGGATGTCGACCGTCTGACGTCATTGTGCGGCCGGGCGGATCAACGCTCGTGGCTGGCGCCATGGATCGACGTGATCCCGGATTGGCTGCGGACCTTCGTCGGGCTGGAAGGTTTGGCCGAGTCGGAATTTGCGTACCAGCCAATGGCACTGCCAGGTTTGATGCAGACGGAGGAGTATGCGCAGGCGTTGACAGCTGCATCCGGCTTCGTTCGGCAAAACCACAACGAGCGGTTTGTGTCGTTCCGGTTGGCTCGTGCCCAGCGGCTTACCGGCCCGGAGCCGCTGCGGCTGCACGCAGTGATCGGCGAAAGTGCTTTGCGGTTGGCTGTGGGGTCGCCGGAGACGCGTGTGAATCAGTACAAGCGCTTGATCGAACTGGCTGACAGCGGAAACGTCGAGTTCCAGGTCCTTCGTCCCGAGTGCGGGCCGCACGATGCTGGCGGCACGGGGGAGTTCGTTCTTCTGGACTTCGCTGAAGCTCGTCCTGTCGCGTATCTCGAACATCTGGATGGAGCCATATACATGCAGGACCCGGATGTGGTGCAGACGTATACACTCGTCGCGGAAAACTTGCAACGCGTAGCGCTGGAACCAGCCGATTCAGTGAACTTCGTGAAAGCGCTGATTTCGGAGACCTAGTCGGAGGACGTCATGTCTGCCTCAGCCTGGAGGAAGTCGAGCTACAGCGCGGCTAATGGAGCCTGTGTCGAGATCGCGTTTGCGGCCGCCAGCGCGTCAGCCTGGAGGAAGTCCAGCTACAGCGCCAACAACGGCGCCTGTGTCGAGATCGCTGTCGCTGACGAGGTCGTCGGGGCTCGTGACTCGAAGAATCCTGATGGGCCGGAGCTTTGGTTCCAGGGTGCCGGATGGGGGCGCTTCGTCGCTGGTGTCAAGGCCGGGCGGTTCGACCTCGCGTGAGTGATGATCCGCTCCGTGCGCTGGCTTCGCTGCGCGCTACGCGGTGGTTCACCGGCGAGGACGTGAGCGATGCTGAGCTGCGGCGGATCTTGGACGCTGCGCGGTGGACCGGGTCGGCCCGGAATCGGCAGCCCTGGCGGTTCCACACCGTCCGCGACGCCGCGACTCGGGAAGAGCTGAGCCGCTGCGGTGCCTACGCGGTGCACCTGCGGTCCGCGCCCGTGGTGTTGCTGCTGGCGCTCGATCACGGCTGGGCGGATTCGGAGTTCGACGGTGGGCGGGTTGCGCAGAACATCATGCTCGCCGCGCACCTGCTCGGGCTCGGGTCGTGCCCGGTGACGTTCTTCCCGGCGGACAACGCCGAACGCGTCACCGCCATCGCCGGGTACTCGCATCCCTGGCAGGTGCGCACCGGAATCGCGCTGGGGCATCCTGCGCCCCGGCCGCCGGGAACCTCGGCGATCCCCGCCGGCCGCCGCCCGCTCGACGTCCTCTGGACCTCGGACCAGCGTCCCCGCGCTGGGTTTTCCGATTTTGCCTAAAATTGGCAGCTCCACGCGTACCGGCAGGGCCTCCAATTTTAGGCAAAATTGGGCGTCCCGAACCGTGCGCTCAACCGCTGGCGAGGGTGTCGACGTCGGTGAGCGGCACTGCGGATCCGCCGGCGTACTCGGCGTCGAATGCCTCGTCGCCCAGGGACTTCCGGGCGGCGGACTCGATCCGGTCGACGTCCAGGCGTTCCGCGGGCGGGAGCGGCGTGCGGACGGAGTCGCGCGCTGCCGCGGCGGCACCGAGGAGGCGGGCCGCCCGCGCCGCGCGACCGGCGAGCGCTTCGGCGCCTGCCAGGCCTTCCAGCGTCAGGGCGATCGCCCGGGGGTCGGTGCCGCGGCCGGCGATCCGGTAGGCCGACAGGTGCAGTTCGCGGGCCTGCTCGGCGTTTCCGCGTTCTTCGGCGGCGAAGCCGAGTTCGGCCAGGATCAGGGCGTTGCCCGGCTCGAACGCCACGCGGCGGTGCCATTCGAGCACCCTGCGCAGGTGCCGCTCCGCCTCGTCGAACCGGCCCTCGCGGCGCGCGCCCAGCGCCAGGCCGGTTTCCGCGTACATCTCCGCCGGGGTGAAGCCGCGCTCGGCGGCCACGCGCATCGCGCGGGTGTGCAGCTCGCGCGCCCGCGCGTAGTCGTGCCTGAGCAGCGCGACGCGGCCCAGCCAGGACGTCTGGTAGGCCACCTCCGCCCACAGGCCGAGGGCTTCCGCGCCGCGCAGCGCCTCGGCGTGATGGCGCTCGGCGCTCGCGTAGTCGCCGGTGATCCCGGCGACCGTGCCGAGCCCGTACGACGCTTGCGCCAGGCCCCAGCTGTCGCCCAGCTCCTGGAAGAGTCCGGCGCTGCGCTCGGCATCCCGCTTCGCCGCAGCCAGGTCGCCGCGCGTCATCTGGTGCGTAGTCCGGTCGCTGAGCGCGACGCCGAGGCCCCAGCGGTCGTCCAGCCCGGCGAACTCCGCCACCAGCTCGTCCACGTCGCGTTCGGTGCTGGAGAGGTCGGCGACGGTGGTCCTCGCGTGGATGAGGAACCACCGCGCGCGGGCGCGGTCCGTGGGATCGGTGATGTTCCGCCACGCGTCGACCTCCTCGACGGGCTCCCCGGTCAGCAGTCCGATCCCGGCGTACCAGGCCGCCGTCTTCGCCCGCGTTTCTCCGCCGCCGCCCGTCGCGAGGGCCGCGGCCAGCGAGCGCTTGGCCTCGCTGAGCCTGCCGCGCAGGAACCAGTACCAGAACAACGCGTTGACCAGCCGCAACGCCATCTCGGTGGAGTGCTGGACGGCGTCGTCCAGGGTCGCCCGCAGGTTCGCCGCCTCCGCGTCGAGCCGCTCCAGCCAGTGCCGTTGTTCGCGGCCGCGCAAGTTCGGGTCTGCTCGCTCCGCCAGCGCGAGGTAGTGCTCGTTGTGCCGTTGGCGGAGGGTTTCATGCTCGTCGGCCTCTTCCAGCCGCTCCAGGCAGTACGCCGCAACCGACTCCAGCAGGCGATACCGACGACCTCCGGCGGGTGTTTCCGTCGCGACCACCAGCGACCGGTCCACGAGCCGCGCCAGCAGGTCCAGCACCTCGGTGGGCCGGACGCCGTCGCCGGAGCACACCGCTTCGGCACTGTCCAAAGTGCATCCATCGCGGTGGATGGCCAGGCGGCGCAACACTGTTCGCTCGGCCGTCGGCAGCAGGCGCCAGCTCCAGTCGATCACCGCCTGCAACGTCCGTTGCCGCTCGGGGGCATCGCGGTGGCCGGACGTGAGCAGTGCGAATCGGTCGTCCAATCTGGACAAGAGGGTCTTCGCGCCGAGCGCGCGAACCCGGGTGGCGGCCAGCTCCAGGGCCAGCGGGATGCCGTCCAGCCGGCGGCAGATCGCGGCCACCGGTGCGGCGTTGTCGCCGTCGACGTCGAAGCCCGGAGACGCCGCGGCGGCGCGGGCGGCGAACAGCCGCACCGCGCCCGACGCCCGCACGTCGTCGAGGCCGGATCCGGGCGGCGGAACGTCCAGCGGCGGCACCGGGAGCAGCGTCTCGCCCGAGATGCCGAGCGCCTCCCGGCTCGTGGCGAGGATCCGCAACCCGGGCAGCGCCCGCAGCAGGCGCGCGGCCATCCCGGCGGCGCCGATGATCAGGTGCTCGCAGTTGTCGAGGACGAGCAGGATCTCCTTGCCGCGCAACGCATCGACCAGCGGATCGGCCGGTGCGACGGGCGCCGCTCCGGTTTCCTGCACGTCCAGCTCCGCCAGCACGGCGTGCTCCAGCGAGCACGTCGCGTCCCCATCGGCCCGGATGCCGGCCAGCTCGACGAGCCGCACGCCGTCTCTGAACGCCGCGCTGCGGGCCGCTTCGATGGCCAGCCGCGTCTTGCCCACCCCGCCGGGCCCGGTCAACGTCACCAGCCGCGACGTGCTCAGCAACGCCTTGACCTGGGCGAACTCCCGGTCCCGGCCGACCAGGTCGGTGACCGGCACCGGCAGGTCGTGCACCGGCGCGGCGGGGGCGGCGAGCGCGGCGTCCTGCGTCAGGACGGCCTGCTGCAGCTCGGCCAGTTCCGGGCTCGGGTCGACGCCCAGCTCGTCGGCCAGCCGCTCCCGCAGGTCCGCCAGGCTCGCCAGCGCCTCGCCCTGCCGCCCGGCGCGGTACAGCGCCCGCACGTGCACCGCGCGCAGCCGCTCGCGCAGCGGATGCGCGCTCACCAGCTCGCCGAGCTCGCCCGCGAGCGCGGCGTGCTCGCCCAGCTCCAGCCGGGTTTCGGCGAACTCCTCCTGCGCGGCGAGGCGTTCTTCGGCCAGCCGCTGGATGGGGGCCTGCGCGAACGGCTCGTCGGCGAACTCGGCGAACGCGGAACCCCGCCACAGCGCCAGCGCGTCGGCCAGCAGCGCCCGGCGGGCCTCCGGGGCGGCGGCCTCGCGGGCCTGCGCGAGAAGACGGCGGAAGCGGTGCGCATCCACCGCGTCCGGCTCGATGTCCAGCGCGTAGCCGGGGGAGCGGTAGGTCACCAGCCCCCTGCCGATGGCCTTGCGCAGCTGCGAGACCTTCGTCTGCAGCGTGTTCGTCGGGTTGCCGGGCGGCTCGACGCCCCACAGGTCGTCGATCAACCGGTCCGCCGACACCGGCCCGTCGTGCGCGAGCAGCGCCGCGAGCAGGGCACGGACCTTCGCCTCGGGAACCGCGACGGCCTCGCCGTCGGCGGTCCGCACCTCCAGCGGGCCCAGCACTCCGAAACGCACGTCCGCAACGTTAGTCCGCGCCCGTGACAGCACCCGCAGCCGACCGTGCGCGGTTCGTGCGCGGCCCCCAGCAGGGTTGATGTCGACGAAAGGGAGTGAGATGACCGACCAGAAAGCAGTGAGCGTCCTCGGGCTCGGCGACATGGGCGCGGCGCTGGCCGAGGCGCTGCTCGCCGCCGGCCACCAGGTGACGGTCTGGAACCGCACCGCCGCGAAGGCCGATCCGCTGGTGGCCAAGGGCGCCGCCCGCGCGGACACGGCCGCCGATGCGATCCTCGCGAGCCGGCTGGTGATCGTCTGCCTGCTGGACTACGACTCGGTCGGCCAGGTGCTGGCCCCGCACACCGACGTGCTGGCCGGGCGGACGCTGGTCAACCTGACCAACGGCACCCCGGGGCAGGCCCGCGAGATGGCGACCTGGGCGGCCGACCACGGCGCCGACTACCTCGACGGCGGCATCATGGCCGTCCCGCCGATGATCGCCACGCCGGCGGCGTTCGTGCTCTACAGCGGGCCGAGCGGAACCTTCGACGCCGCGCGGCCGGTGCTGGACGCCTTCGGCGAGAGCAACTACCTCGGCGACGATCCGGGTTCCGCCGCGCTGCAGGACCTCGCCCTGCTCAGCGGCATGTACGGGATGATCAGCGGTGCCCTGCACGCCTTCGCCCTGGTGCGTTCGGCAGGCGCGTCGGCGCGCGAGTTCGCGCCGCTGCTCAACCGGTGGCTGCAGGCCATGAGCGGTTGGCCGCTCGGCGCGGCCGAGCAGATCGACTCGGGCGACTACGGCAAGGACGTCGTCTCCAACCTCGGCATGCAGGAAGCCGCGTACGTCAACCACTTCACGGCCGCCGACGAGGCGGGCATCAGCGCCGAACTCCTCGCGCCGCTGCACTCCCTGATGCAGCGCCGCGTCGCCGGCGGTCACGCCCGCGAAGACCTCACCGGCGTCATCGAACTCCTCAAGAAGTGACGATCTCCTCGGAGAACGACATGAATCAGCACGTCACCCTGATCGGCCTGGGGCCGATGGGGCAGGCGATGGCCGGGGCCCTGCTCGATGGCGGGCATCCGGTGACGGTGTGGAACCGGACGGCGAGCCGTGCGGACGACGTGGTCGCGCGCGGTGCCGTGCGCGCCGCAACCCCTGCCGAGGCAGTCGCGGCCGGTGAGCTGGTGATCCTGAGCTTGACCGATTACCAGGCGATGTACGACATCCTGGGGCCGGTCGAGGACCTGGGCGGCAAGGTGGTCGTCAACCTCAGCTCGGACACCCCGGACAAGTCCCGCGAGGCGGCGCAGTGGGTGCGGCAGCGCGGCGGCGCCTTCCTCACCGGCGGCGTGCTGGCCTCCGCGGAGATCGTCGGCACCGAGGCGGCCAAGGTGTTCTACAGCGGGCCGGCGGAACTCCTGGAGGCCCACGAGCAGACGTTGCGGCTGATCGGGAAACCGCACCACGTGGGCGAGGACCCCGGCCTGGCGCAGCTGTTCTACCTGGCGCACATCGATCTCTTCCTGGTGAGCCTGGCGGCCTACCTGCACGCCACCGCGCTGGTCGGCTCGGCCGGCGTGTCCGCGCTGGACTTCCTGCCCTGGGCGGTGGAGAACCTGAACACCAACTCGTTCCTGCTGCCGTCCGCCGCCGAGCAGATCGACCGCGGCGAGCACCCCGGAGACCTGGGGACCGCCCGGATGATGGGGGCGAGCGCCGATCACCTGCTGGCCGCCAGCGAGGCCGCGGGCATCGACCTCGACCTGCCGCGCGCCATCAAGGCGCACTACGACCGGGCCATCGCCGCCGGGCAGGGCGGCGACAGCTGGACCCGGCTCATCGACGGGATCCGCGAACCCGCGTGAATCCCGCACAACCGAAATCCCCTTGGAGAACGACATGAATCAGCACGTCACCCTGATCGGCCTGGGCCCGATGGGGCAGGCGATGGTCCGGGCACTGCTCGACGGCGGCCACCCGGTGACGGTGTGGAACCGGACCGCGAGCCGCGCCGACGACGTGGTCGCCCACGGCGCCGTGCGCGCCGGCACCCCCGCCGAAGCCGTTGGGGCCAGCGACATCGTGATCCTGAGCCTCACGGATTACCAGGCGATGTACGACATCCTGGGGCCGGTCGAGGACCTGGGTGGCAAGGTGATCGTCAACCTCAGCTCGGACACCCCGGAGAAGACCCGCGAGGCGGCCGAGTGGGCCGGGCAGCGCGGCGCCCGGTTTCTCACCGGCGGCGTCATGGTGCCCGCCCCGGTGGTCGGCACCGAAGCGTCCTACGTGTACTACAGCGGTCCGAAGGACGTCTACGACGCGCACGAGAAGACGTTGCGGCGCATCGGGGAAACCCACTACATGGGCGATGATCCCGGCCTGGCACAGCTGTTCTACCAGGCCAACCTCGACGTCTTCCTGACCGTGCTGTCGGCCTTCCTGCACGGCGCGGCGCTGCTCGGTTCGGCCGGCGTGCCGGCGAAGGAGTTCGCGCCCTGGGCGGTGCAGGTCATCCAGCTCGCCGCCCACTTCCTGCCGCAGGCCGCCGAGCAGATCGACAACGACGACCACCCCGGCCACCTGAGCTCCGCCAAGATGATGGGCGCGACCGCCGACCACATCCTGGCCACCAGCGAGGCCGCGGGCATCGACCTCGACCTGCCGCGCACGATCAAGGCGCACTACGACCGCGCCATCGCCGCCGGGAAGGGCGGCGACAACTGGACCCGCCTCATCGACGGCATCCGGAATCCCCGGTAGCGGCAACGCGAAACGGCCGGTGGGGCACGCCCCGCCGGCCGTTCGGGGTTCAGGTCACTGCCCCGGTGCGAAGGAGTTGATCACCTCCGGATGCGCGTCGGCCCACTTCCTGGCGGCCTGCTGCTCCTGACCCCGCTGCGCGCTGTTGATCTCGTTCTCCAGCGACGCGAGCTGCTCGTCGGTCAGCCTGAACTTCTTGATCATCTCGGTGACCTCGGGGAAGTCCTGGCTGAAGCCCGCGCGGCCGATGGCGTGCAGCTCCTCGGCCTTGCCCATCGCACCAAGCGGATCCTGCAGGTCCTTGAGCGGGTACTTCGCGTACGCCCAGTGCGGGTGCCACAGCGTCACCACGATCGGCTTCTGCTCGCCGATCGCCTTCTCCAGGGAGGCGAGCATCGCGGTGGTCGACGAGGTCTGCAGGGTGTACTCGCCGCTGAGCCCGTAGGCCGGGATGGCCTTGTCCTTGGTGGTCCGGCTCAACCCCGCCCCCGGGTCGATGCCGGTGATCACGCCGTTGAACTCGCCGCCCCTGCCCTTGAGGTCGGCGATCGAGTTCACGTCGGTCAGGTACTTGGGCACCGCGATGTTCAAGGTGCCCTGGTTGTACCAAACGCCGAGGTCTTCCAGCTGCGGGCCGTACTGCTTCCAGTAGTCGCCGTGGGTTTCCGGCAGCCAGCCGTCCAGGAACAGGTCCGGGTTGCCCTGGGCGAGACCGGCGTAGATCGGGCCGACCTCCAGCTCGGTGACGTTGACCTTGTAGCCCCGCCGCTCCAGCAGTTCCTTGTAGAGGTAGGTGACGGCGATGTCCTCGTCCCAGGCGATGTAGCCGATGTTGATCGCCTTGGCCTCCTGACCGGTCCCGGCTTCCCGGCCACCGCAGCCCGCGGCGACCAGCACCAAGGCGAACAACGCGGCGAGGAGCGCGACAAGTCTGCGTGGTCTTCTGCTCAACATTCCTACCTGCCTTTCCAAGACGACCGCCGAGCGGACTCAGCCGGTCTTGGCCGCTTTGCGCTCCGCCCGCGCCACCGGCGAGCGGTCCGACAGCACGGCGGTGATCCGGTCCAGGTAGACCGCGAGGATCACCACCGACAGCCCGGCCTCGAAGCCCTGGCCGAGCCGGACCCGGGTGACCGCCTCGTAGATGTCGGTGCCCAACCCCTCCGCGCCGACCATGCCCGCGATGACCACCATCGACAGGGCCAGCATGATCACCTGGTTGATGCCGGCCATGATCGACGGCATGGCCAGCGGCAGCTGGATGCCGGTGAGGATCTTGCGGGCCGGCGCCCCGAACGCCTCGCCCGCCTCGACCACCTCGGCGTCCACCTGCCGGATGCCCAGCTCGGTGAGCCGGACCCCGGGCGGCAGCGCGAAGATCACGGTGGCCACCACGCCGGGCACTTCACCGATGTTGAAGAAGAAGATGACCGGGATCAGGTACACGAACGCGGGCATGGTCTGCATCAGGTCCAGCACCGGCCGCACCACCCCGCTCACCTTGCGGCTGCGGGCGGCCAGGATGCCCACCGGGATGCCGATGGCCACCGCGATGACGCTGGCCACCAGGACCAGCGACAGGGTTTGCATGGCCGACTCGAACATCCGCATGCTGGCGATCAGCCCGAAGCCGATCAGGCTGAACAGCCCGAACCGCCAGCTGCGCAGCCACAGCGCCAACGCGGTGAACACCAGCACCATGACCAGGTCGGGCAGCCAGTTCAGCAGGTAGCTCAGGCCGTCCACCGACGACCGGAGCACGAGATCGATGAAGTCGAACACCGGGCCGATGTTGTTGTTCAGCCAGGTGACCAGGGCCGCGAACCAGTCGCCGACGGGGATGCGCGGCAGCTCGAACTGGGCGGCGAGCAGGAGGGCCTCAGACATCGGACGCCTCCTCGATCGCGGGCGCGGCGCCGGGCACCCGGGCCTCGCGGCAGAGAGCCTCGAACACCGCGGCCGGGGTGACCACGCCGATCACCCGTTGCTGCTCGTCGACCACCGGGACCGGTGCCGCGCGGGCGCTCATCCGCACGAACAGGTCCTTCATCGGGGTGTCGGCGGGCACCGGTTCCCCACCGGGCGGCGTGGTGCCCGGGGACTCGGCGATGGATGCCGCGGTGAGCACCCGGCTGCGGTCGACGTCCTTGACGAACGTGGCGACGTAGTCGTCCGCGGGCTCGTTGAGGATCTGCTCGGCGGTGCCGATCTGCACGATCCGGCCCGCCCGCATCATCGCGATGCGGTCGCCGAGGCGCATCGCCTCGTTCAGGTCGTGGGTGATGAAGATGATGGTCTTGCCGAGCTTGGCCTGGAGGTTCAGCAGCTGGTCCTGCATCTCGCGCTTGATCAGCGGGTCCAGCGCGCTGAACGCCTCGTCCATCAGCAGCACGTCCGTGTGCGCGGCCAGGGCGCGGGCGAGCCCGACGCGTTGCCGCATGCCGCCGGAGAGCTGCTGGGGGTAGCGGTCCTCCCAGCCCTCCAGGCCGACCAGGCTGAGCGCCTCGCGCGCCTTCTCCTCGGTCTCGGGCTTGCTCGCGCCCCGGATCTGCAGCCCGTAGCCGGCGTTGTCCAGCACCGTGCGGTGCGGGAACAGGGCGAAGTGCTGGAAGACCATGCTCATCTTCTGCTGCCGCAGCGCGCGCAGCGCCGCGGCGGACATCCCGGTGATGTCCTCGTCGTCGACGAGGACGCTGCCCGAGGTGGGCGTGAGCAGCCCGTTGAGCATCCGGATCAGCGTCGACTTGCCGGAGCCGGACAGCCCCATGACGACGAAGGTCTCGCCCTCCTTGACGTCGAACGACGCGTCCACCACCGCGGCGGTGGCGCCCGCCGCCGTGATCTCCTCCTGGTCGGTTCCCGCCTCCAGGCGGCGAACGAGCTCCGTCGGTTGCGGCCCGAAGATCTTGTAGAGCCGTTCCACGCGTACCGATGTCACCGATCGCCTCCACTGCTTCGCCGGTGCCGGGAGCTTCGCCCGGGCGCCGGGGGCCGCGTGAATCGCCGGATCCGGCCGATCAATTCAGGCGGGCCGCGGATTCGCGTTCGAGTCCTTTCGTGCGGGCATTGATCATGCGTAGCGAGTTGGGCTTGTCCAGTCATCCGGGCGCGGAACTGATCGCGGTACGGGCGTTCTATTTCGAGTTCAAGGCCGGATGGCTGGGTTATTGTCAGTCCTATGACGTGCGGATATTCAATTTTTCCAACTGAATGATCCCACCTCGGCGCCAGCGTTGCGAAGCGGCGGTTTCAAATGATCACGGCGGGTGGATATGCGTTGTTTCGGCCGATTTTCCCGGCCGGTCAATTGATCTTTTTCGAGGCTGGATTTGGTAAGTTCCTGACTGGAATCCGAATAGTTCCGACAAGATCTGGTTTCCGGTGGCCGCGTCGGCGAGCGGCCGATCGTCCCACGATGTGATACTGCCGATGACCCGGGTGGGGGCGTCCACCGGCCCCGGGCGTTTAAGGTCGGATGCATGCAACCCTGGTCATCGGTTCCCGTGCCTCAGGTGCCGGGCACGCCAAGCCCCCTGCGCCTCTTCGACACCGCCGCCGGTGAGATCAGGCCCACCGAACCCGGGCCCGTCGCGCGGATGTACGTCTGCGGCATCACGCCGTACGACGCGACCCATCTCGGCCACGCCGCGACCTACCTGGCGTTCGACCTGGTCCACCGGGTTTGGCTGGACAACGGTCACCAGGTGCACTACGTGCAGAACGTCACCGACATCGACGATCCCCTGCTGGAGCGCGCCGAGCGCGACAGCGAGGACTGGATCGTGCTCGCGATGCGCGAGACGGCGCTGTTCCGCGAGGACATGGCGGCGCTGCGGGTGGTGCCGCCGGCGGACTTCGTCGGCGCGGTCGAGTCGATCCCGGAGATCGTCGAGGCCGTCGGCAAGCTGCTGTCCTCCGGCGCGGCCTACCGGGTCGACGACGAGTACCCCGACATCTACTTCCGGCACCAGGCCTCCGGCCGCTTCGGCTACGAGTCCAACTACGACGACGCGACCATGCGCGCCTTCTTCGCCGAGCGCGGCGGCGACCCGGACCGCGGCGGCAAGGAGCACCCGCTGGACGCGCTGGTGTGGCGGGCCGCCCGCGACGGCGAGCCGTCCTGGGAGTCCGAGCTCGGCGCCGGCCGGCCCGGCTGGCACCTGGAATGCTCGGTGATCGCGCTGAACCGGCTCGGGCTCGGCTTCGACGTGCAGGGCGGCGGCTCGGACCTGATCTTCCCGCACCACGAGTTCAGCGCCGCGCACGCCGAATCGCTCACCGGCGAGTTCCCGTTCGCCAAGCACTACGTGCACGCCGGGATGGTCGGCCTGGACGGCGAGAAGATGTCGAAGTCCAAGGGCAACCTGGTGTTCGTGTCGCGGCTGCGCGGCGACCGGGTGGATCCGATGGCCATCCGGCTGGCGCTGCTGGACGGCCACTACCGCGCCGACCGCGAGTGGACGGCGGACGCGCTGACCGGCGGCGCCGCGCGCCTGGCGCGCTGGCGGGAGGCCGTCGCGCTGGAGTCGGCTCCGGCGGCGGAGCAGGCGGTCGCGCGGCTGCGCGAGCGGCTGTCCGACGACCTGGACACCCAGCAGGCGCTGCGCGCGATCGACGCCTGGGTCGACGAGGCGCTGACCGCCGGTGGCTCCGACCGCGGCGCTCCGGGGCTGATCCGCGCCGCCGTCGACGCGCTGCTCGGCGTCGAGCTCTAGAACCGGCGATCAACACGGAGAGTGAGCGGAAGCCGAATGTTCGGCTTCCGTTCACTTGTCCGGTGGACTTGTTCGATCCGGTTCCAGATCTGCGTTAAATCCGGCAAAAATAGCCGGTCAGCGCCTGGTACGCACCACTCGTGGAACGAGTCCGCATGCCGCATGGACTTCGCAAACCCCGTCTGGTTGGATCTTCCTCGGTTACTGGGAGCAATGGACCAATCTGCTGCGACGAATGGCGGATTGGGCCTGCTGCGCCCGGAAGTTCGGGGAGACCAACGGGAAGGTGGTCGGGGAGATGCGGAAGGTCCTGATCGTCGGGGCGGGACAGTCCGGGTTGCAACTGGGACTCAGCCTGCAGGCGCTGCGCTACGAGGTGACGTTGATCTCGGCGCGGACGCCGGCGGAGATCCGGGGCGGCCGGGTGATGTCCACGCAGGTCATGTTCCGGACCGCGCTCGGGTACGAACGGGAGCACGGCCTGAACCTGTGGGAGGAGCAGGCGCCGAAGATCACCGGGCTGCGGCTGTCGGTGAGCGGCCCGGACGGCTCCCGGGTGCTGGACTGGCGGGGCGAGCTGACGGGCTTCGCGCAGTCGGTGGACCAGCGGTTGAAGATGGCCGGATGGCTGGAGCTCTTCGCCGAGCGCGGCGGCGCCGTCGAGTACCGCGAAATCGAGGCGTCCGACCTGGACGAGCTGAGCCGCGGCTACGACCTGGTGCTGGTCGCGGCGGGTGCCGGGAAGCTCGGCGGGATCTTCGAACGCGACCCGGGGTGGTCCCCGTTCGCCGAGCCGCAGCGGGCGCTCGCGGTGTCCTACCTGCGCGGCGCCGCACCATCGTCCGATGTGGACGATTCGGGGCTGGTCCGGTTCAACTCGGTGCCGGGCGTGGGCGAGGTCTTCGTCATTCCCGGCTACACCGAGGGCGGGCCGTGCGGCATCCTGTTCTTCGAGGGTGTCCCGGGCGGGCCGCTGGACTGCTGGGCCGATCGCCCGGGTCCCGCGGAGCACCGGGCGCGGATGCTGGAGCTGCTCCGCGCCCACCTGCCGTGGGAGCACGAGCGGTTCGCCGGCGCGGAGCTGACCGACGACCGGGCGGTCCTGACCGGCGGGGTGACCCCGGTGGTGCGCAAGCCGGTCGCGCGGCTGCCCTCCGGGGCGGCGGTGCTGGGCATGGCGGACGCGGTGGTCGTCACCGACCCGGTCACCGGGCAGGGCGTCAACAACGCGAGCAAGGCGGCGGAGTCCTATTTGGACAGCATCGTGCGGCGGGCGGACCGGCCGTTCCACGCCGAGTGGATGCAGGAGACCTTCGACCGGTTCTGGGACTACGCCCGGCACGTGACGGTGTGGAGCAACGCGATGCTGCAACCGTCGCCGCCGCACGTGCAGCGGCTGCTCGGCGCGGCGGTGGAGATCCCGGCGATCCGGAACCGCTTCGCGAACGGCTTCGACGACCCGGCGGACTTCGAGTCCTGGTTCCTCGACCCGGCCGGGGCCGAGGAGTACCTCAGCCGCCTCAGTTGAGAATGTTCGCCCGTTTGGGCTAAAAAGGCGCGACTGATCATCTCAATGCAGGAGGTTGTCGTGTCGCGGCTCCGACATCGGTGCGGTGCGTTCGGATTGGCAGTGACGGTGGCGGTGCTCGCCGCGCCGGTCGCCGTCGCCGATCCGGCCACCCCGCCGCCGCAGCAGGTCCGGCCGATGCCGGACAAGAGCATCGCCTTCTACGTTGGCAAGAACCGGACGGAGAGCGGGGGCGACGCTGCTCGGCGGGTTCGGGCACGAGCCCTCCAGCCACTGGCTGGAGATCGTGCCCCGGCAGCAGCACGAACCCGGCTCGACGATCACGGTGGGCGCCACCGAGGAGGCCGACCTGCCGGGGCGGCTGACGCAGATCCCGCAGGTGCCGGAGACCGCGAAGTACATCACCTCGAACTACTCGGAGTTCGCCGGGTTCCCGGCCCCGCTCACCAACGGCGGGCTGAACGAGTACCAGGTGGCGGCGCGCGACGTGTGGTCGGACTCGCGGCCCGAGCTGGTCGAGATGACCCCGCCCGGCCAGACCGGGCCGAACTACAGCGACCTGTCGCGGATCGCGATGGAGCGGGCGCACACCGCGCGCGAGGCCGTGCAGATCCTCGGCGATCTGATCGACCGGCACGGCTACACCACCTACGGTGGGAACTCGCACCTGTTCGCCGATGCCAACGAGGGCTGGGTGTTCATCGAGTTCGCCGGCGGCAAGGGGTTGTGGGCGGCCGAGCGGCTCGGGCCCGACGACGTGCGGGTGTCCTATCCGGGTTACATCGGCGACTTCCCGGTGGACTACCGGAACGACCCGGACCACATGGGCTCGCCGAACCTGGTCGATTTCGCGGTCCAGCAGGGCTGGTGGAACCCGGCGGACGGCAGGCCGTTCAACGTCCAGCAGGTCTACGGCACGCCGTTCCCGGGGCATCCCGGCAAGTCCACCCCGGACGACGAGGCGCCGTGGCGGCATCCGCCGACGCTGGAGGAGGAGCTGCGGCGGCTGGGCGAGGTGTCGCTGGTGGACATGCAGCGCATGGTCCGCGACCCGCGCTGGTCCGACGACCGCTCCGGCTACGGGCAGGTCGTCGAGCTGAAGGCGGATCTGGCGCATCCGGAGCTCGCGACGCTGTGGGTGGCCAACACCGCCGCGATCACCGCGCCGTACATCCCGTTCCACATCGGTGCCGAAACCGTGCCGCCGGAGTACGGCCAGCACCGCTACCTGACGTCCGGGGCGGCGGCGAACTACCTGAGCCCGGAGTACGCGGCGCAGGAGGCGACCCGCTCGGCCACCTACGTGTCGAAGCGGCTCATGTACTACACCTGCGACCGGCCGGAGGTGTTCCTCGGCGACGTCACGAAGGCGTTCGAGGGCTTCGAGGCCCAGATGCTCGGCGAGATCGGCGGCGTCGAGCGGCAGGCGGCCGAGGCGTACCGGGCCGGCGACGCCCCGCGGGCCCGCGCGTTGCTCACCGACTGGAGCAACAGGTGGGCGATGGACGGCCTGGACCTCACCGAGTACCTGGTGGCGGACGTCGAGGCGCGCACCAAGGAGCAGTTCGGCATCCGCGAGCCGGCGGTCGAGCCGCCGCCGGGGGTGACGGCCAGGGCGGAGAGCCTGGACATGTCGCTGCCGGAGGGTTCGGTCTCGGCGCGCGACCGGGTCAACTGCGACCTGGGCAACGGCTGGGCGGACGGCACCACGGTCGATCGCAAGGGCCAGGTCGGCGACCCGAACGCGGTCCCCGACTTCCGCGCGGCCACCCGCGCCGATCGGCCCTTCCCCTGGCTCCCGGTGACCATCGCGGCGGTCGTGGGCCTCGCCCTCGGAGCGGCGGCGATGTTCTTCGCCCGCCGCCGAGCCACCTGATCCGCCGGATCCACCGGATGCGGTGATCTGGGGTGCCTGCCGCCGAGCGGTTCGGCGGCAGGCACCCGGTCAGTAGGCGTCGTGGGCCTTGGCGAACTCGTTGCCGTGGTAGGCGTCCCAGTTGATCGACCACGCCATCAGGCCCCGCAGGGCCGGGTAGGTGCCGTGCGGTTGGTACGGGCCGCAGCCGGTGCCCGCGCGCAGGCAGTCGAGCGCCTTGTGGACCTCCGGGACCGGGGTGAAGCCGTTGCCCGCCGGGTTGGCCGCGGGCAGGCCGATGGCGACCTGTTCCGGCGCCAGCGGCGCGAAGGCGTTGTCCGGGTTCTTCGCCAGCGGGAAGCCGGTCAGCAGCATGTCGATCATCGCCACGTGGAAGTCCGCGGTGCCCATCGTGTGGTACTGGTCGTCCAGGCCCATGATCGGGCCCGAGTTGTAGTTCTGGACGTGCAGCAGGTCCAGGTCCGCCCGCAGCGCGTCGATCACCGGCAGGTACGAGCCGGCGCGCGGGTCGGCGCCGGAGCCGCCGCCGTAGTGCTGGTAGCCGAGCTGGACGAAGAACGTCTCCGGCGCCATGGTCAGCACGAAGTCCGGGCCGTAGCGCTCGTTCAGCGCCCGGAGCGCGGCGATCAGGTTGACCACGACCGGCGTGGTCGGGTTCTTCAGGTCGGTGTCGCCGGGGGCGAGTTCCAGCGAGTGGCCCTCGAAGTCGATGTCGATGCCGTCGAGGCCGTAGCGGTCGATGATCGCGGCGGCGGATTCGACGAAGGCGTCGCGCGCGCCCCCGGTCTCCAGCCGCACCTGCCCGTTGGCGCCGCCGACCGACAGCAGCACCTTCTTGCCCTCGGCCTGCTTGGCCTTGATGCCGGCGATGAACTCCTCGTCGGTCTCGACGTTCGGGCATTCGGCGGCCGGGCAGCGGTTGAACTCCAGCCGGCCGGAGGTGGGGGAGGTGGGCTCGGCGAAGGCGAGGTCGATGACGTCCCATTCGGCGGGCACGTCGGCGATGCGCACGTAGCCGGAGCCGTTGGCGAAGCTGGCGTGCAGGTAGCCGACCAGGGCGTGGGACGGGATGTCCGGCGCGGCGGGGCCGGGGGCGGCAGCGGCGGTGGCGGGCAGCGTCAGCCCGACCAGGCCGACCAGGGCGGCGAGTGCGGTGCGCATCCGTGGCATGGGAGTGCTCCGATCCGTTGGGAGTGATCTGGGGCACAACAAAAAATGGACTAGACCATTGCGCGCGTCAAGGTCCAGTCCATTTGTCGCCAACGGCCGCGAAAGCGCCGGTCAGCCCGGGCCGGGGCCCAGCGGTCCCTTGCCGCCGGGGCCGCCCGGACCGCGGCGGCGCAGGTAGCGCTCGAACTCCGCGGCGATCGCGTCCCCGCTGGCCTCGGTCAGCTTGACCTCGGCGTCCCCGCGCTCCTCCAGCGCGCGGACGTAGTTGCGGACGTCCTCGTCCTCCTCCGCCATCTCGCTGACGGTCTGCTCCCACTCCTCGGCCTGCTCGGGCAGGTTGCCCAGCGGCACCTCCACGTCGAGCGCCTCCTCGACCCGGTGCAGCAGCGCCAGCGTGGCCTTCGGCGACGGCGGCTGCGACACGTAGTGCGGCACCGCCGCCCAGAACGAGATCGCCGGGATCCCGGCCTGCACGCAGGCGTCCTGGAATACCCCGACGATCCCGGTCGGGCCCTCGTAGCGGGAGCGCTCCAGCCCGTAGCGGGCCGCCGACTCGGTGTCGTAGGCCGCGCCGCTGACCGGCACCGGCCGGGTGTGCGGCGCGTCCGCGAGCAGAGCGCCGAGGGTGACCACGGTGCGGGCGCCGATCCGCTCGATCTGCTCGACGAGTTCGGCGCAGAACGCCCGCCAGCGCATGTTCGGCTCGATGCCGTGCACCAGCACCACGTCGTGATCGCAGCCGGGCGGGCGGCAGACCGTCAGCCGCGTGGTCGGCCAGGAGACCTGGCGGGTGATGCCGTCGACCAGCTTGACCGTCGGGCGGGTGACCTGGAAGTCGTAGTACGGATCCGGGTCCACCTCGCTGAGCGGCTCCGCGTCCCAGATGAGCTGCAGGTGCTCGATCGCGGAACTGGCGGCGTCGCCTGCATCGTTCCAGCCCTCGAAGGCGCTGACGACGATCGGGTCGGTCAGCGGGGGCAGTTCGGCGCGCTGTTGTCCGGTGATGTGTGCGTCGCGATCGGTCACGGCGCCAGCCTACGACGCCACGCCGACGCGAGCGCCCGACGTCCCCGCCGAACATCATCCGCCGCGCGCGAACATCCAGGAGCCGCCGTTGCTCCCAGCGGCGGTGGCCGCTTGCAGCGCGGTGCCGTCGTGGCACGAACCGCATCCCGGTTTGACGGGAGAGAGCCGGGGCCAGACCCTTTACCCGAGTCACCGTGGGTGTAGCGGCCGAGGGAATCCGATCCAGCCAGTGGACAGCACCGGAGCGTCACCGAGCGAGGGGACCGGGATATCCCCGAGGTCCCGGCTGCGGCTGTCGATCGGCCGCCGCCCGGAGGACCTGGGCCAGCTGGCCCTCGTCGGCGGGCTGCTCACGCTGAGCGTGCTGCTGGTCCTGGTGCCCGCCAACCCCGTCGAGCTCGCCATCTACCAGCAGCTGGAGCGGATCCCGGCGGCCACCGACCCGCTGTGGGTGGTGCTCACCTGGGTCGGCGGCTGGGCCGGGATCGCCGGGGCCACCGCGGTGGCGATGTACTTCGGCTGGATCCGGGTGGCGCTGCTGTGCGCGGCGTCGGGCGCGGCGACCTGGGCCCTGGCCGGGCTCATGCAGCACGTGCTGGGCGTTCGCCCGGTGCCCGTGCCGTTCCCCGGGCCGCCGGGCGGTTTCCCGTTCCCGGCGGGCGAAGTGGCCATCGTGACCGTGCTGGCGGTGGTCGCCGCGCCCTACCTGGGCCGCGCCGCGCGGTACCTCGGGTGGGCGCTCGCGGTGCTGGTCGGGGTGGCGGTGGTGCACCTCGGCGGGCACCTGCCGCTGGACGCCGTGGGCGGCGCGCTGCTGGGCTGGGCCGTCGGCATGCTCTGCCACGTCGTCTGGGGCGCGCCGGGGCGGAAGATCTCCGGCCAGGTGATCCTGGACGAGCTGGAGCTGGCCGGGCTGGAACCGACCTGGATCGTCGCGCTGCGCCACCGGCTGCTGGAGCCGCGGGAGTTCGCCGTGGGCACCGCGGCGGGGTGGACGCTGCGGGCCAAGGTGGTGCGGCGGATGAGCCGCCGCGCCGGGCCCTGGTACAAGATCAAGCGCCTGCTCACGCTGCTCGACGTCCAGGACGAGCCGCGCCTGTCGACGCCGCACCACGAGGTGGAGCACGAGGCCTACGTGACGCTGCTCGCCGAACGGGCCGGGGTGCGCACCCCGCAGGTCGTGCTGGCCTGCGACGTCAAGCACGCGCCCGCGCTGCTGGTGGTCCGCCAGGTGACCGGGCGCCGGCTGTCGGAGCTGCGCGGTGACGAGATCGACGACGAGCTGCTCGCGGCGATCTGGACGCAGCTCGCGGCCCTGTCCGCGGCCCGCATCGCCCATCACGACCTTCGTGCGAAGAACGTCCTGGTGGACGACGAGAACCGGCCGTGGCTGCTCAGCTTCACGTTCAGCCACGCGGGCGCGGACGCGGCGCGCCTCGCCCAGGACCTGGCCGAGGCGCTGGTGTCGATGGCGGCGGTGGCCGGCACCGAGCGCGCGGTGCGCAGCGCGATCAGCGCGCTGCCGGCCGAGCAGCTGGCGGCGGCGCTGCGGAACCTGGTGCCGCTGGCGCTGCCGCGGCGCATCAGGAGCCAGGCGGAGCGCGGGCGCTTCCTGCTGGCCGAGCTGCGCGAAACCCTGGCGGATGGGCTGGGCCTGCCGATCCCGGGCTTCCGCTCGCCGGTCCGCCCGATCACCGTGATCGGCCTGCTGCTCATCGCCGCTGCGGTGTACCTGCTGCTCCCGGAGCTGTCCAGCATGGGCGAGGTGCTCATGGCGGTGCGGCACGCCAACTGGGGCTGGCTGGCGGTGGCGGTCGTGACCGGGTTCGTCGCGATCCTGCTGTCGTCGATCTCCGTGCAGGGCTCCAGCCGGATCCCGCTGCCGTTCTGGCGGACGTTGCTGGTGCAGATGGCGGCCGCGTTCACCGGGCGCACCACGCCCGGCGGCGCCGGGTTCTTCGGCATCAACGTGGTCTACATGGAACGCCTCGGGTTGCGGCGGCCGCTGGCGGTCGGGGTGACGCTGCTGAACCAGGCGGGCACCGGGGCGGTGGCGTTCGTCGTGGCCGTGATCGGCGTGTTCGCGGTCGGCCTGTCCGGCACGTTCACCAACCTGTCGATCCCGACCGGCTGGCCGGTGCTGGTCGGCACCGCCGCGGTCGTGGTGGTCGCGGCGGCCGTGATCGTCTCGCCGTTCGGCCGCCGCCGGATCGTCGCGCCGTCGCTGGAGGTCGGCCGGGAGCTGCTGGAGACGTTGCGCCACCCGGTCCGCGCGCTCCAGCTCTTCGGCGGCGCGCTGGGTTACCTCGTGGTGTCGGGGCTGGGCCTGGCCGCGTCGCTGGCCGCGCTGCACCCGGACTTCTCCTGGACGGCCGTGACGGTCGTGTTCATCATCGGCAACACCCTCGGTCACCTGGTGCCCTCGCCCGGCGGGCTGGGCGCGGTCGAGGCGGTGCTGCTCGCGGGCCTCGGAGCGATGGGCGTGCCGGCGACGGCGGCGATCACCGGAGTGCTGATCTCCCGCCTGCTGACGTACTGGCTGCCGGTCCTCCCCGGCATAGCGGTGTTCCGCTACCTCCAACACCGAGGCCTCATCTAGACAATCCCCCGAACCCCCGGCCAGAACCCGGTGGTCCCAGTGGTCCCAATGGTCCCGGTGGTCCGTGTGGTCCGTGTGGACCCGGTGGTCCGTGTGTTCCGGGTGGTCCGCAATTTCCATTGAAATCGAACCTTCGATTTCAATGGAAATTGCGGGAAGAAGACGGGGTCCCGTGCGGTTGGGAGCCTCGTACCACAGTGTGGGAATTCGGTTGGGATGTGCTCGTAGGCTGGTCGGTATGCCGCATTCCCCCTGGTCACCGCTGTTGGAGGCGCTGGAGCGCCGGGTTCTCGTCGCCGACGGCGCGATGGGCACCATGCTGCAGGAGGTGCCGCTGGGCCTCGATGACTTCGCGGGCCTGGAGGGCTGCAACGAGATCCTCAACGCCACCCGCCCGGACGTGGTGCGCGGCGTGCACCGCGGCTACCTGGCGGCCGGGGCGGACGCGATCGAGACGAACACCTTCGGCGCGAACCTGGCCAACCTCGGCGAGTACGGCATCGCCGACCGCATCCGCGAGCTCTCCGAGCGCGGCGCGCGGCTGGCCAGGGAATGCGCCGACGAGTTCGCCACCGCCGAGCAGCCGCGGTTCGTGCTGGGCGCGATGGGGCCGGGCACCAAGCTGCCGACGCTGGGGCACGTGACCTTCGAGGCGCTGCGTGACGCCTACGCGGAGCAGACCGTCGGCATGCTCGACGGCGGGATCGACGCCGTGCTGGTGGAGACCTCGCAGGACCTGTTGCAGACCAAGGCTTCGGTGCTGGCCGCCAAGCGCGGCATGGCGCGGGCCGGGCGGCGGGTGCCGATCATCGCGCAGGTGACCGTGGAGACCACCGGCACGATGCTGCTGGGCACCGAGATCACCGCCGCGCTGACCGCGCTGGAGCCGCTGGGCATCGACCTGATCGGGATGAACTGCGCGACCGGTCCGGCCGAGATGAGCGAGCACCTGCGGCAGCTGGCCAAGCAATCGCGGGTGCCGCTGTCGGTGATGCCCAACGCCGGGCTGCCGCAGCTCGGCCCCGACGGCGCGGTGTACCCGCTGACGCCGGAGGAGCTGGCCGAGGCGCTCGCCGAGTTCGTCACGCAGTACGGCGCCCGGCTGGTCGGCGGCTGCTGCGGCACGACCGGCGAGCACATCCGCCAGGTCGTCGAGGCGGTGCGCGACCTGGCGCCGCCGCGGCGCGAGCCGCAGCCCGAGCCGGGCGTCAGCTCGCTGTACCAGGCCGTGCCGTTCGCCCAGGACGCGTCGGTGCTGGTGGTCGGCGAGCGCACGAATGCCAACGGCTCCAAGGCGTTCCGCGAGGCGATGCTGGAGGGCGACTACGACTCCTGCGTCGAGATCGCCAAGTCCCAGACCCGCGACGGGGCGCACCTGATCGACCTCTGCGTGGACTACGTGGGCCGCGACGGGGCCGCAGACATGGCCGAGCTGGCCGCGCGGCTGGCCACCGCCTCGACGCTGCCGGTGATGCTGGACTCGACCGAGCCGCCGGTGCTGCGCGCCGGGCTCGAACGCCTCGGCGGCCGGTGCGTGGTCAACTCGGTCAACTACGAGGACGGCGACGGCCCGGATTCCCGCTACCGCCGCGTCATGGAGCTCGTCCGCGAGCACGGCGCAGCGGTGGTGGTGATGTGCATCGACGAGGACGGGCAGGCCCGCACCAAGGACTGGAAGCTGCGGGTCGCCGACCGGATGATCGACGACCTGACCTCGAACTGGGGGATGGCGGAGTCGGACATCATCATCGACACCCTGACGTTCCCGGTCTCCACCGGCCAGGAGGAGGTCCGCCGGGACGGCGTCGAGACCATCGAGGCGATCCGCGAGCTCAAGCGCACGCACCCGGAAGTCCGCACCACGCTGGGCATTTCGAACGTCTCCTTCGGACTGAACGCGGCGGCGCGGCAGGTGCTGAACTCGGTGTTCCTCAACGAGTGCCGGGAGGCGGGGCTGGACACGGCGATCGTGCACGCCTCGAAGATCCTGCCGATGAACAAGATCCCGGACGAGCAGCGGGAGGTCGCGCTCGACCTGGTCTACGACCGGCGCCGCGAGGGCTACGACCCGCTGCAGAAGCTGATGGAGCTCTTCGAGGGGCAGACCGCGAAGTCCAGCCGGGCGTCGCGGGCCGAGGAACTCGCGGCGCTGCCGCTGTTCGAGCGCCTGGAGCGGCGGATCGTCGACGGCGAGCGCAACGGGCTGGAAGCCGACCTGGACACGGCGATGGCCGAGAAGCCGCCGCTGGGGATCATCAACGAGAACCTGCTGGCCGGCATGAAGGTCGTCGGCGAGCTGTTCGGCTCCGGTCAGATGCAGCTGCCGTTCGTGCTGCAGTCCGCCGAGGTGATGAAGGCCGCCGTCGCCTACCTCGAACCGCACCTGGAGCGGGAATCCGCCGCCGGCAAGGGCACTCTCGTGCTGGCCACCGTCAAGGGCGACGTGCACGACATCGGCAAGAACCTCGTCGACATCATCGTGTCCAACAACGGCTACAACGTGGTCAACCTCGGCATCAAGCAGTCGATCGGCACGATCCTGGACAGCGCGCAGCAGCACCGCGCGGACGCCATCGGCATGTCCGGGCTGCTGGTGAAGTCGACGGTGATCATGAAGGAGAACCTGGCGGAGCTCAACGCCAGGGGAGTGGCCGAGAAGTACCCGGTGCTGCTCGGTGGCGCCGCGCTCACTCGGTCCTATGTGGAGGGTGATCTCGACGAGCTCTACCGCGGCGAGGTGCGCTATGCCCGGGACGCCTTCGAGGGCCTGCGGCTGATGGATTCCATCATGGCCCGCAAGCGCGGCGGCGTGATCGTCCCGGACCAGGCCGAGGAGGCGAAGAAGGCGGAGCGCAAGGCCCGCCGGGAGCGGTCGCTGCGGATCGCCGAGAAGCGCAAGGCGGCCACCGTTCCCGCGCCGGTGACCCGCTCGGACGTGGCCGCCGGCGTTCCGGTGCCCACGCCGCCGTTCTGGGGCGGGCGCGAGGTGCGCGGCGTGCCGGTCGGCGAGTACTCCGCCTACCTGGACGAACGGGCCACGTTCTTCGGTCAGTGGGGGCTGCGCGGCGCGAAGGGCGGCCCGGCCTACGAGGAACTCGTCGAATCGGAGGGGCGGCCGCGGCTGCGGTACTGGATGGACCAGCTCGCCACCGAGGGGATCCTGCAGCACGCGGCGGTGGTCTACGGCTACTTCCCGTGCGTGTCCGAGGGCGACGACCTGGTCGTGCTGGCCGGGCCCGCGGCGGACGCGCCGGAGCGCTGCCGCTTCGCGTTCCCGCGCCAGGCCCGCGACCGGCACCTTTGCCTCGCGGACTTCTTCCGCTCGCGGGAACGCGCCGAGGCGTCCGGGCAGGTGGACGTGCTGCCGCTGCAACTGGTCACGATGGGCCAGCCCATCGCCGACTTCGCCAACGAGCTGTTCGCCCGCAACGCCTACCGCGATTACCTGGAGATCCACGGCCTCGGCGTGCAGCTCACCGAGGCGCTGGCGGAGTACTGGCACCGCCGCGTCCGCCAGGAACTGCTGTTCGCCCCGGGCGTTCCGGTGGCGGCCGAAGATCCGTCCACTGTGGAGGAATTCTTCCGGCTGGGCTACCGCGGTGCCCGCTTCTCCCTCGGCTACGGCGCCTGCCCGAACCTGGCGGACCGTGCCAAGATCGTCGAGCTGCTGCGGCCGGAACGCATCGGCGTGACGCTGTCCGAGGAGTTCCAGCTGCACCCGGAGCAGTCCACCGACGCGATCGTCGCCCACCATCCGGAGGCCAAGTACTTCAACACCTGAGCTACCACTTGCCGTTCTGGTTCACCGCCTCGTAGGCGGTCTTGACCGGGGCCCAGCCGTTGCCGGTGTCGTGCGGGACGCCTTCGCTGGAATGCCAGTAGCGGAGGTCGTGCTTGCCGCCGGTGATCTCGCGGATGCCGGAGTGCGTCACCTTCGGGCTGTTCCCGTTGAGGTACCGGAACTTGTGGTCGGCGTGGTAGCCCTTGTCGATCGCGGACGTGCCGCTGACCGTTTCGTCCTCGTTGGCGCCCGCGAACGTCCAGTCCGTCCCGGCCGCCCAGGACCGGCTCAGGCGGTTCTCCGGCGCGTGCAGGACGCGCATGAACTCCGAGTCCGGGTCCATCGACTTCCACTGCGTGGTGTCCGAGGCGTCCGGGTTGCGCACGCCGCGGTGCGGGGTGCCGAGCGTGACGACGTCGCCGACCTTCAGCGGCCCCTTGGGGAAGCCCGACCAGCCCTTGGCCGAACCCAGCAGCGCGACGCGGGTGACCAGCCCGCCCATCGAGTGCGCCACGATGTCGACCGATTCGCCCTTCTTCGTGTGGTGCTCGTAGATGTAGTTGGCGAAGTCGGCGGCCACGTGCTTGATCCGCGTGCCGGTGGTGTTGTCGTCGCTGATCGAGACGTCGCAGCCGGTGTCGCCCCGGTAGTAGGCGACGGTCTTCAGCTGCTCGCCGGGCCAGCCGCGCTTCTCGAAGTAGTCGACGGCGTTGCCCCAGATGGTCTTGCAGTTCGCGTCGCTGCCCGGGTTGTAGCCGTGCACGAAGTAGACCGGGTTGTTCCCCGCCGCCGAGGTTTCCGGGTTTTCCGGTTGCGCCGCAGCCGTTCCGCTGAGCGCCAGCAACGCGACCGCGAGCAACGCCGCCGCGGCCCGGCCCGTCCTGCTGAACACCATGCGCGTCCTCCTCCCAACGGGAATGCGGCCTCCCAAGGTAGGTGAAGCCGATCTCGGCTTCCGGCCGAACGATCACGCGTCGCTCGTTCGGGCTGCGGCGTTGGGCCGACCGGGTCCGGGCCGCGCGTCGATTGCTCCGATCGTGGCCGGTGGGGCGGGGCGACGAGGGATTGAACACTTTCGCTGGGGCAGGCCGGACCTCGGGTGCTGTACTGGTATTGGTCATGGTTCACACCTCTTCCCGGAACGGAGATCCCCGAGTGACCCGCGACGCCGGTCAGAACTCGCCCGCCGCAGTGCTGTTCGACATGGACGGCACGCTCGTCGACTCCGAGAAGCTGTGGACCATCGCGCTGGACGACTACGCAAGGCATCGCGGGGGAGCGCTCACCGACGCGACCCGGGAGGCGATGGTCGGCTCCAACATGACCCGCAGCATGCGAATGCTGCTGGCGGATGTCGGGATCGCGAGTGTCCCGGAAGAAGTCGGCACTGCGGAGGTCGACGCGGCGGCGAAGTGGGTCGCGGCCCGCATGGAGGAGCTGTTCGAGCTGGGCCTGCCGTGGCGGCCGGGCGCGCCGGAGGCGTTGCGGGAGGCCCGCGAGCTGGGCATCCCCACCGCGCTGGTGACCTCCACGATCCGCTCCCTGACGGAGCTGGCGCTGGAAACCCTCGGCCGGGACTCGTTCGACGTGACGGTCTGCGGCGACGAGGTGGACGGCAAGAACAAGCCCGAGCCGGAGCCGTACCTGAAGGCCGCGCGGCTGCTCGGCGTCGATCCGGCGCGGTGCGTCGCGATCGAGGATTCCCCGACCGGGGTGGCCGCGGCCGAGGCCGCCGGCTGCCTGGTGATCGCCATTCCCTGCGAGGTGCCGCTGCAGCCCGGCCCGCACCGGGTCCTGCGCGACTCGCTGGCGGACGTGGACTTCGCCGCCCTCGGTGAGCTGTTCGCCCGGGCGGCGTGATGATCGACGTGCCGATCGTCCTGGCCGGGTACGGGCCGGTGGGGCGGGAGTACGTCGAGCTGGTCCGGCGGCACCGCGCGCGCTGGCGCGACACCTACGGCGCCGACCTGCACGTCGTCGCCGTCCGCGGCCGGCAGTCGCAGGTCCGGGTCGATGGCGCCGTGCCGTCCCGCGGGCAGTGGGATCCCGCCGGTGAGATCGCCGAACTGCTCGCCGGCGCCCGGGTGCTGGCGCAGGCCGTGCCCTCGGACGGCAGCGACCAGCCCGCGCTGGACGCCCTGCAGGCGTTGCAGCAGGGCGCGCACGTCGTGACCGCGACGAAGTCGCACCTGCTCACGCATTGGCGGAAGCTCGACGAGGCCGCGCGCCGGGCCGGGCGGTCGGTGCGGATCTCCGGGGCGACCGGCGCCGCGATGCCGGCCGGTGACCTGGCCCGCTCGGTGCTGCGCGGCTTCGACGTCCGCGCCGTGCAGGGCTGCCCGAACGGCACCGCGACCTTCGTCCTCGACCGGATCGCCGCAGGTCACGGCCTGGCCGGCGCGGTCGTCGAGGCCCAGCGGCGCGGCATCGCCGAGGCCGACCCCACCGCCGATCTCTCCGGCAAGGACGCCGCGACCAAGCTCCGGCTGATCACCGGCCTGCTGTGGGGCTGGGATCCGGCGGACGTCGCGGTCGAGGCGGAGCCGATCCGCGAACCGCTGCCGCCAGTGCCGGAGGGCCACCGGCTCCGGCAGGTCGCCGGCGCGCAGCGCGAGGAGCCGGGGCTGGTGCGCGTCGAGCTGCGCGCCGAACCGGCGGAGAGCACCTTCGGCGCGCTGCTGGGGCCGGAGAAGGCGATCAGCTACGACTGCGGCGAAGCCGGGACGGTCGCCGTCTCCGGCGGCCGGTCGAGCCCGCGGGGCGCCGCGCTGGCCATGGTCAAGGACACGCTCGGGGCGGTGCTGGAGGCGACCACCGGGTTCCACTGAGGTGTCCGGCGGGTGACGCGCCGTGATGAAACGCGCAAACGAGCGGGTCCGCCTTCTGGTTCGGCGGCCCGGGATGCAAGGATCGTGGACTGTGAAGACCTTCGACGAGTTGTTCGCCGAACTGCAGGAACGAGCCCGGACCCGTCCGGAGGGCTCGGCGACGGTGGCCGCGCTCGACGCCGGGGCGCATGCCCAGGGCAAGAAGGTCCTCGAAGAGGCCGGCGAGGTGTGGATCGCCGCCGAGCACGAATCGGACGAACAGCTCGCCGAGGAGATCTCGCAGCTGCTGTACCGGCTGCAGGTCATCATGCTGGGGCGCGGACTGTCCCTTGAGGACGTCTACCGCTACCTGTGAACTGGTCATGCTGATCGGGGTGGAGGTGCGCGTGGGTGCACGTGCCGTCAGGCAAGCGGCGTCAGCCGCTTTCTCTTTCGCCACGCGCGCAACTCGCACCGCCGCGGGTTCTCAGAGGGCCTCTCGGGAGGACAGCCCCAGCGTGGCGTATTGGTCATACATGAGTCGGGGATCCCGGACCGAGAGGTCCTCCGAGGTTCCGCTACCGGCACCGCTGCTTAAATCGGCTGCTGCAATTTAGAAGAAGGAGATCGAGTTCCATGCTGCGTGTGGCTGTGCCCAACAAGGGCACCCTCGCCGGTCCCGCATCCGAGATGCTCGCGGAAGCCGGGTACCGGCAGCGCCATGAGCAGCGGGACCTCACCGTCCTGGACACCACCAACGACGTCGAGTTCTTCTTCCTGCGCCCCAAGGACATCGCGATCTACGTCGGCTCCGGCGAGCTCGACCTCGGGCTCACCGGCCGCGACCTGGCCCGCGATTCCGGCGCCCCGGTCGAGGAGCGGCTCGCGCTCGGCTTCGGCGGCTCCACGTTCCGCTACGCCGCCCCGGCGGGCCAGCACGCCTGGACCGTCGCGGACCTGCAGGACAAGCGGATCGCCACGTCCTACCCGAGGCTGGTCACCGACGACCTCGCGCAGCACGGCGTGACGGCCGACGTCATCCGGCTCGACGGCGCGGTGGAGATCTCCATCCAGCTCGGCGTCGCCGACGCCATCGCCGACGTGGTCGGCTCCGGCCGCACGCTGCGCCAGCACGGCCTGGTCGCCTTCGGCGAGCCGATCTGCAACTCCGAGGCGGTGGTGATCGAGCGCCGCGGTTCGGACGACGAGCAGGCCAAGAACCAGCTCATCGCCCGCCTGCAGGGCGTGGTGTTCGCCCAGCAGTACGTGATGCTGGACTACAACTGCCCGCGCGACCTGCTCGACGACGCCACCAAGGTGACGC
Source organism: Saccharopolyspora sp. NPDC045839 (assembly GCF_056431645.1). Taxonomy (NCBI): domain Bacteria; kingdom Bacillati; phylum Actinomycetota; class Actinomycetes; order Pseudonocardiales; family Pseudonocardiaceae; genus Saccharopolyspora; species Saccharopolyspora sp. NPDC045839. The sequence continues at coordinate 64,597 of NZ_JBWKKH010000013.1, read as the reverse complement.
CGGGCCTGGAGTCGCCGACCATGTCGCCGCTGGCCGACGACCGCTGGGTGGCGGTGCGCGCGATGGTCTCCCGCAAGGACGCCCCGGCGATCATGGACCGCCTCGCCGCGGTCGGCGCCAAGGCCATCCTGTCCTCCGACATCAGGGCCTGCCGCCTGTAGAAGCCTGGTCCGAACGCCACGCCCACCCGGTCCGCGCCGGGTGGGCGTGGCGTTTTCGGCTGGTGCCCCGGCGAACGCCGCGTTCTTCGCGAGTTCGTCCTGTATGCCCGGTTGCTCCACCGGATTGTGATCCGAGTGCCCCGAGCCGGCCGTGCCGATTGCGGATAATGGCATCCGGGACGATCTTGGACGAGCCGGTGGGGGTGAGGAAATGGCCGTCGTGGTACCGGGAACTACCCCGCCGCGGTGGGAGCTCTACGAGGGGATGCCCTGCTGGATAGAGCTGATCACCACGGATCTCGAGCGGGCCCAGGAGTTCTACTCCGGGCTGTTCGACTGGACGTACGAAACCCATCGCGATCCGGTCTCCGGCGAACACGTGATCGCCATGCGCGAGGGTTTCCCGGTGGCCAGCCTGCGGGCCGCCTCCGGTGACCAGTCGAGCTGGCGGCTCTACCTGGCCACCGCGGACTGCGAGGCCTTCGCGGAGCGGGCCGTGGCGCTGGGCGCGACGGTGACCGTGCCGCGCAACGAGGTGCCCGGGCTGGGCGCCAAGACGGTGCTGGTCGGGCCGGCCGGCGCCGAGTTCGGGCTGCTGGAACCCGAGGAGTCCTGGCAGTTCGACGTCGGCCTGCCGGGCACCCTGATGTGGGCCGAGCTGGTCACCATCAAGGCGCAGACCGCGGACACCTTCTTCCAGGAGCTCTTCGGCTACAGCGCCGAGCAGTTCGGCACCGAGCACCGCTCGGACTACTCCGTCTGGTACCTCGGGGACGAGTCGGTGTGCGCCCGGGTCAGCATGATCCGCGACTTCATCACCGAGTCCACCAAGCCGCACTGGCTGCTCTACCTCGGTGTCGATGCGGAGGTCGGCACCGAGGAGCTGGTCCGCCGCGCGATCGGCCTCGGCGGCCGCGTGCGGGTGGATCCGTACGACTCCAGCATCGGCCGGGTCGCGGTCCTCCGGGACCCCAGCGGCGCCCGCTTCGCGGTCATCGACCCGACCCAGGCCGGCGACTTCGGCACCGCCGCCAACTACGACCCCTACGAGGACTGACCGCCGGAGGGCCCGGCTGCCGTCAGGGGTGCCGCAATTTCAATGGAAATCGAAGGTCCGATTTCCATTGAAATTGCGTGAGTTATCCACAACCCACGGCGTGTCGGACTCCGACACGCCGTGGGTCCGCAGTTTCAATTGAAACTGCGGACCCTTGCGGGCGGGGGTCAGCCGGTGCGGTCGAGGACCGATTCCGGGCCCGGGTCGGGTTCCGGCCAGCCCGGGTAGGGCGGCGGGGTGCCGCCGAAGGCCGGGCACAGCGGCTTGTGGTCGCAGTAGTCGCACAGTCGGCTGGGGTTCGGCCGGAAGTCGCCCGTCTTGCCCGCCCGCAGGATCGCCTGCCAGATGGCCTCCAGGGTGCGCTCGAAGCGGCGCAGCTCCGTCTCGTCCGGCGTGTAGGCCAGCCGCTGCTTGCTGGCCAGGTACATCAGCAGCAGCTGGCGGGGGATCTCGCCGCGGGTGCGCCACAGCACCAGGGCGTAGAACTTCATCTGGAACATCGCCTTGGCCTCGCCGATCTCCCGCGGCGCGGCACCGGTCTTGTAGTCGACCAGCCGGATCTCGCCGGTCGGGGCCACGTCGACGCGGTCGACGAACCCGCGCAGCAGCACTCCGGAGTCGAGCTCGGTCTCCACCCGCAGCTCGCAGGCCTCCGGCTCCAGCCGGCGCGGGTCCTCCAGCTCGAAGTAGGCGTCCAGCAGCGCGTTCGCCGACTCCAGCCAGCCCGCCAGCTCGGGATCGTCGGGCCCGTCGAACAGCTCGCCGAGCTCCGGCTGCTGCGCGAGCAGCTCCTCCCAGGCCGGTTGCAGCAGCGCCCGCGCCTGCGCCTGGTCGCGCTCGGCCATCGGCAGTCCGAACAGCCGCTCCAGCACCGAATGCACCACGGTGCCGCGCACCTGCGCCTTGCTGGGCGTTTCCGGCAGCCGGTCCACGGCGCGGAACCGGTAGAGCAGCGGGCACTGCTTGAAATCGCTCGCGCGGGACGGGGACAGCGCCGGCCGCCTCGGCCTGCCGTCCTGGAGTGTCCCGCCTGTCGCCTGCGCAGGTTCCGCCATGGCCCGTGACCCTAATCGAGCCGACCGACACGCGATCACCCCCTGCACGGATCACGACTGCCTCACGGGTGGGGCACTACCCTGCGTGCATGCCGTCGACCGCGTCCCCGCCCGCCCGGCCCAAGTTGAACGACGGCGGCCTGCTGCTGTGCCGCATCGCCGGGGTGCCAGTGCTGCTGTCGCCGTCGTGGTGGCTCGGGGCGGCGCTGATCGTGCTGCTCTACACGCCGCTGGTGGGCCGGATACTGCCGGGAGCGGGGATCTGGGAGAGCGCGCTGCTGGCGGCGGTGTTCACCGTGCTGCTGGCGGTTTCGGTGCTGCTGCACGAGCTCGGGCACTGCATCGTCGCGCTGCGCCTGGGGCTGCCGGTGCGGCGCGTTCGCCTGTTCCTGCTCGGCGGCCTGTCGGAGATCTCCCGGACGCCGCCGAAACCCACCCAGGAGGGCCTGATCGCGGCGGCCGGGCCCGCGGTGTCGCTGGCGCTGGCGCTGGCGACCGGAATCGGCTGGTTCGCGCTGGTGCCCGGCGGCGCGATCTGGCTGCTGGTCGCGCAGACCTGCGTGGCGAACCTCGCGGTGGCGGTGTTCAACTTGCTGCCGGGCCTGCCGCTGGACGGCGGCCGGATGCTGCGGGCGCTGACCTGGCGGCTCACCGGCAAGCGCGCCACGGGCACCACGGCGGGCGTGATCGGCGCGGGAGCGGTGGCGGCGGTCCTGATCGGCTGGGCGCTGGTCGGCCTGCTCAACAACGCCCAGGACCAGTGGCTGCGGCTGGGGGTGTGCGTGCTGATGGCGTGGTTCGTGGTGGCCGGTGCGAGCGCGGAGCACGCGGCCGAGCAGCGCAAGCGCTGGCCCACGGGCCTGGCGCTGGGGGACCTGGTGCGCCCGGTCCTGCAGCTCCCGGCGGAGAGCCCGGTGGGCGATGCGCTGCTGGCGGCGGCGGGCCGGGGCGTGGTGCTGGTGCGGGCCGACGGCATCGCGGTCGGCCTGCTCGACCAGACCGCGGCGGAGCGCCTGGCCACCCACGCGCCGAACGAACCGGCCGAGCGCGCGGCCGAACCGGTCGACCCGGACACGATCCTGCTCGACAGCGAGACCCCGGACGCGATCCTGGAGCGGGTGCAGTCGGTGCTGGCCTGGCAGTTCCTCGTGGTCGACGGCGAGGGCAGGCCCAGCGGCGTGCTGCGCCGCGAGGACCTCCGCAACGCGCTGCGCTCCCGCCGCGGGTGATCTCTATGCATCGCGGAAGCCGCAGCTGAGCGTCGGACGAGCGGCGAAGCCGCTTTCTCCTTCGCCACGCACGCAGCTGGCACCGCCGCGGGTTCTCAGACGGCGTCTGGCGAGGACAGCTGGTCATACGCAAGTCGGGGCTCCCACAGTCCAGACGGCGTCTGAGGCTCCGCTACCTGCACCGCTGCGGAAGCCAGCCCGAACCCCTTGTTGGCCTTCTGCGACGATGGTGCGCTGTACCAGCGTGGAGAAGGTAGGCAGCAGTTGAGCAGCACCGTCAGCGGTGAGTTCCAGCCCGGCGACCGGGTTCAGTTGACCGACCCGAAGGGCCGGAAGTACACGGTCGTCCTGGAGCAGGGAGGGGAGTACCACACGCACCGCGGTGCCCTCGCGCACGACGACCTGATCGGCAAGCCGGAGGGCTCGGTGGTGACCTCGGCGGGCGGCACGTCGTTCCTGGCGCTGCGGCCGCTGCTGGCCGACTACGTGCTGTCGATGCCGCGCGGCGCCCAGGTCATCTACCCGAAGGACGCGGCGCAGATCCTCATGTGGGGCGACATCCGCCCGGGCGCGCGGGTGCTGGAGGCCGGCGCCGGATCGGGCGCGCTGAGCTGCTCGCTGCTGCGCGCGGTCGGCCCCGAGGGCAGCGTGACGTCGTTCGAGGTGCGCGAGGACCACGCGGAGCACGCGGAGCGCAACGTGCGGCGCTTCTTCGGCGACAAGCCGGACAACTGGACGCTGCAGCTGGGCGACGTCCAGGAGTACGACGGCGACCCGGTCGACCGGGTGGTGCTCGACATGCTCGCGCCCTGGGACGTCCTGGACAAGGTCCACGAGAAGCTGCTGCCCGGCGGCGTCCTGGTCGTCTACGTGGCCACGACGACCCAGCTGTCCCGGATCACGGAGGCGATCCGCGAGCAGCAGAACTGGACGGAACCCCAGTCCTGGGAAACGCTGCTGCGCCCGTGGCACGTGGTGGGCATGGCGGTCCGCCCGGACCACCGGATGGTGGCGCACACGGCGTTCCTCCTGACCACCCGCCGCCTGGCGGACGGCGTGACCCCGCCCCGGGTCCAGCGCCGCCCCAGCAAGGGCTGAACGCGAAAGGCCCGCCCCGGACCGGGGCGGGCCTTCTCACGTGATCGGGGTTCGATCAGCAGAACTTCCAGGAACCGTCCTCGACGATCATCTTCATGTCCTCGTCGATCTGCTGGTCGGGCATCAGGTCGGCCACGTTCTGACCCATGATCTCGACGTCGGCGGTGATGCTGATGTTGCCGGAGACCTGGGCCGTGGCGGTGTTGTCGCCGTTGTCCTTGACCTCGCCCAGCTTCATCTCGATCTTCATGCCGTCGATCAGCTTCTGGATGTCGGCGTCGGTGAGGCCGAACTCCTTGAGGTCCTGGAAATCGGCGCTCTTGCCCTCGAAGGTGTCCATCATCTCCTGGAACTTCTCCTGCTCCTTCTTGCAGGAGAGCGGCTGCAGGCTGGCGAAGTCCTTCTGGTTGATCGCGTCGATGCCCTGCTGGGCGACCTTGCGGGGGTCGCCGGGGCCGCCGGTGAAGACGATCACCAGGGTGATCACCAGGCCGATCACGAGGAGGCCGCCGATGCCGCCCAGGATCCACGGCAGCGGGGACTTCTTCTTCGGCGCGTCGAAGCCCGGCTGGCCGAAGCCGCCGCCCTGCGGCGGGTACGGGGGCTGCTGGCCGAAGCCCTGCTGCGGCTGCGGGCCGCTTTGCGGGTACGCGCCGCCCTGCTGGGGCTGGCCGCCGCTGGGCGGGTAGGCGCCGCCCGGCTGGCCGCCGAAGCCCTGCTGCGGCTGGCCACCGCTGGGCGGGTACTGGCCGCCGGGCTGCTGCCCCCAGCCGTCCTGCCCGGGCGGCTGCTGCGGTGGGTACGTCATGGGTCCTCCCCCTTGCTCACATGCTCTTGCTGCGGGCTCACTGGTCGAGCTGGCAGACCTTCCAGGTGCCGTCCTCCACGACCAGGCCCATCGTCTGGTCCACCGGTGTGGACGATCCGTCGGCCTCGTAGGTTCCGGTCAACTTCGCGGTGGCCTGGTCGCCACGCTCGGTCACCTCGCCGAGCTTGACGTTGAACTTCCACTGGCGGAGCTGGCTCATCGCCGTGTTCAGCTCGGCCTTGTTGGAGCTGCAGAACAGGCTGCTCACGCCGTTGAAGTCGCCCGCGTTGACCTTCTGGACGACCTCCTGCGCGACCGGCCGGGCCTCGCCGGGCCCGCTGTTCAGCCAGAAGAACACCCCGACGCCGGCCCCTGCGAGGACGACGAGCGCCCCGACCAGGCCGAGGATCAGCGGCAGCTTCGACTTCTTGCGCTGCGGTGGCTCGATGTCGGCGAAGCCGTTGGGCTCCTGGATCCAGGAGCCGGGGCCGAACTCGCTGCCCCACTGGGGGGCCATGGGCGCCTGCTGCTGCTGGTCCGGGCCCTGCTGGCCCCAGCCGGTGTGCTGGTTGCCGTACCAGGCGGGCTGCTGCTGCGGGGTTTCCGGCGGACCCTGCTGAGGGAACCCGTTGCCCGCGGGTTGCTGGCCCCACCCGCCCTGTCCAGGCTGCTGCGGCGGATAGGTCATGGCTCCTCCCCGGAGTGGTGCGTTGCTGCTTTCGGCGGCCGTAAGTAGATCAGAGCCCGCGACGCGTGGTGCACGGAGTGGACTTTTCGGCACTCAATCGTCATGGGGAATTCGCCGGGCTGGAGTGGCGTCCAGGGGCAGTTGTTCCAAATGATGGGAGAAGTGCCGGATGCGCTCGCGGCCCGGCGGCCGCAACGCCACCCGGTTGCCGGATCGGTTAACCCGGATGCCCGCCGACCGTCCCGATCCGCGTGGCGCAACGGAAAACCGGTGCTCGTGGGGCCGCGTCGTCCGATCGGGAACGTATCGAACGGACCATGATCGTCAACGCAACGTGTCCGCCCCGCCCGGCCGAAACGCGACCCGCTGGCGCCAACCTGGCCCGCCTCATGGGTATTCGCGGATTTTTGTGGCACGCTGGGCGATCCGGCGGGCATCAACGACGCCGCCGTCGTCGGTGATCGCCGGTACCGTGGTGGTACGAGCACGGGAGGAGGGTGCCGACATGCAGCACGACCGTCCCGGCAGCCGGCCTGAGGAGGGCGGCGAGCAGTACAGCGGTGGCTCCGCAGAACTCCGCAGCCAGATTCGTCTCCTGGAAGACGAGGTTGCACTGCTGCGCCGCAGGCTCAACGAGTCTCCCCAACAGGCCCGGTTGCTGGAAAAGCGGCTGGCCGAGGCATCCGAGAGAGTGAGCCAGCTCACCGAACGGAACGCCAAACTCACCGAGACCCTGAAGGAAGCGCGGGGCCAGCTGATGGCGCTGCGCGAAGAAGTCGACCGCCTCGCGCAGCCCCCCAGCGGTTACGGGGTCTTCCTGCACGGCTACGAGGACAGCACGGTCGACGTGTTCACGTCTGGTCGCAAGATGCGGGTGGCGGTGTCACCCAACGTCGAGACGGAGGAACTGAGACTGGGCCAGTCGGTGCGCCTCAACGAGGCCCTGACTGTGGTGGAGGCTGGTGCGTTCGAGCGAACCGGTGAGGTCTGCACCTTCCGGGAGCTGCTGTCCAGCGGTGCCGGGGAGAGCCCCCGGGCGCTGGTGCTGGGCCACACCGACGAGGAACGCGTCGTGTGGGTCACCGAACCGCTGGCCGCGTCCGGGCTGAAGGCCGGCGACTCGGTGCTGATCGACAGCAAGGCGGGCTACGCCTACGACGTGGTGCCGAAGGCCGAGGTCGAAGACCTCGTGCTGGAGGAGGTGCCCGACGTCGGGTACCAGGACATCGGTGGGCTGGCCGGCCAGATCGAGCAGATCCGGGACGCGGTGGAGCTGCCGTTCCTGCACTCCGACCTCTACATCGAGTACCAGCTGCGGCCGCCGAAGGGCGTGTTGCTGTACGGCCCGCCGGGCTGCGGCAAGACGCTGATCGCCAAGGCCGTCGCCAACTCGCTGGCGAAGCAGGTCGCCGCCGCGCGCGGCGACGACGACGGCCACGCCAAGTCCTTCTTCCTGAACATCAAGGGCCCCGAACTCCTCAACAAGTTCGTCGGCGAAACCGAGCGGCACATCCGGCTGATCTTCCAGCGGGCGCGGGAGAAGGCCTCCGAGGGCACCCCGGTGATCGTGTTCTTCGACGAGATGGACTCGATCTTCCGGACCCGGGGCAGCGGCGTCTCCTCCGACGTGGAGACGACCATCGTGCCGCAGCTGCTCAGCGAGATCGACGGTGTCGAAGGGCTGGAGAACGTCATCGTCATCGGCGCCTCCAACCGAGAGGACATGATCGACCCGGCGATCCTGCGGCCGGGGCGGCTGGACGTGAAGATCAAGATCGAGCGTCCGGACGCGGAGTCGGCGAAGGACATCTTCTCCAAGTACCTGACCAAGGAACTGCCGATCCACGAGGAAGACCTCAAGGAGTTCGACGGCGACAAGGGCGCGTGCGTGGAGGCGATGATCCAGACCACGGTCGAGCGGATGTACGCCGAGACCGAGGAGAACCGGTTCCTGGAGGTCACCTACGCCAACGGCGACAAGGAAGTCCTGTACTTCAAGGACTTCAACTCGGGCGCGATGATCCAGAACATCGTGGACCGGGCGAAGAAGGCGGCCATCAAGTCGGTGCTGGAGACCCGCCAGCCGGGCCTGCGCGTGCAGCACCTGCAGGACGCCATCGTCGACGAGTTCGCCGAGAACGAGGACCTGCCCAACACCACCAACCCGGACGACTGGGCCCGCATCTCCGGCAAGAAGGGCGAGCGGATCGTCTACATCCGCACCCTGGTCAGCGGGAAGAGCCAGGAATCCGGCCGAGCGATCGACACGGCCACGAACACGGGCCAGTACCTGTAAAGGCCGAGCTCGGGGCCGCCATCTCCGCGGGGGTGGCGGTCCCGAGCTGTGCCGCAGGCCGACAGAGGTTAGGTTCCAGGCATGCTCCCAGCGCAACGATCGGTGCAGCGCCTAGGACTCGGTCTCGCCGCGCTCGGCAGGCCCGCGTACATCAACGTCGGTCGCGCCGCCGTGCTGCCCGTGCAGCGCACCGCGCAGGCGATGCGGGAACGCACCCGGACGGTGCTGGACGCCGCGTACGCCAACGGGATCCGCTGGGTGGACACGGCCCGCTCCTACGGCAGCGCCGAGCAGTTCCTCGCGGACTGGCTGCGGGAGCGCGGCCACCAGGACGTCGCGGTGTCCAGCAAGTGGGGGTACGCCTACGTCGCGCAGTGGCGCATCGAGACCGAGGTGCACGAGGTCAAGGAGCACTCGGTGGAGCGCCTGCGCACCCAGTGGGCCGAGACCCGGACGCTGCTCGGCGACCGCATCGACCTCTACCAGGTGCACTCGCTGACCACCAGCAGCCCGCTGTTCGACGACCTGGCGCTGCAGCACGAGCTGGCGCGGATCCGCGACGCCGGGGTGCAGCTGGGCTTCTCCACCAGCGGCGCGGCGCAGGGCGAAACCATCGAGCGCGCCTGGGAGATCGAGGTGGGCGGGCGGCAGCTGTTCAGCGCCGTGCAGTCCACTTGGAACACCCTGGAGCCGTCCGCGAGCCGCTTCCTGGCGGAGGCGCACACCGGCGGCTGGCGGGTGCTGGTGAAGGAAACCCTGGCGAACGGGCGGCTCGCGGTGGATCCGCCCGCGGAGCTCACCAGGGTCGCCGACCGGCACGGGGTGGGCACCGATGCCATCGCGCTCGCGCACGTCCTGCGCCAGTCCTGGGCCGACGTGGTGCTCGTCGGCGCGGCCAGCGCCGAGCAGCTGGAGTCGAACCTGGCGGCGTGCCGGGTGGAGCTCACGGACCAGGACCTCGACGCGCTGAGCCGGCTGGCCCGCGACGCCGCGACCTACTGGGGCGAACGCGCCGAACTCCCCTGGCACTGAGCGGCGTCCGCGCAGCCGCGGCCGGGGACGGGATGGGATGAAGTCAACGGCCTGTTCGCCCCTTCTATCGATGCGAACGGTCCGTTCGCTCCAATCCCGCTTGACGGGGTGTTTTGAAGCGAACGGACCGTTGGTGCCGTCTATTGAGGTGAACAGGCCGTTCGCTTCACACCTCCGTTCACGATCGGGCGAACCACTCTTCGGCGAACTGGCGGCCGTCGGGCACGAACGGCCATCCGGGGTCGTTCAGGCGCTCGCGGAGCTCGCCCAGGGGCATCCACCAGCCCTCGGCGACTTCTTCCGGCTGGTGGACGATCGGGCCGTCCCACAGCGCCTCGTAGAGGAATCCGTGGTAGCGCACGGTGCCTTGCTCGTAGGTGGAGCGGAACAGGTAGCGCACCGGCGCGTCGCGCACCCCGAGTTCCTCGGCGAGTTCGCGCACCGCGGTGACATCGGGATCCTCGCCGGCCGCGACCACGCCGCCCGCCGCGCAGTCGTGCATGCCCGGGTAGACGTCCTTGGTGTCGGTGCGGCGGTGCACGTAGATCCTGTTGCGGTCCGGGGAGAGCAGGAGCACCGCCGAGGCCGCGTGCCAGAGGCCCTCCGCGCGCATCCGCCGCCGAGTCGCGCTGCCCACGACACGCCCGGTCGCGTCGTACACCGCCACCGATTCCTCGCCCGCGCTCATGGCCCAATCGTCGCACCCTTCCTTCGAGGCACACGCGTTGCGCCGAATCGGTTCGACTCGGATCCCTGTGGCGTGCGGCACTCCGCTTGGTCGGTGAGACCCCGTACGCTGCGAGGTATGCGGCGGATCATGGGAACCGAGGTGGAGTACGGCATCGTCGTGCCGGGCGATTCCGGCGCCAACCCGGTGCTGACCTCCACGCACATCGTGCTGGCCTACGCGGCGGCGGCCGACATCCCGCGGGCGCGGCGCGCGCGCTGGGACTACGAGGTCGAGTCGCCGTTGCGCGACGCCCGCGGTTTCGACCTCAGCACAGCGGCGCAGCAGACCAACGGATCGGACGGCGACGACCTCGGGGCGGCCAACGTCATCCTCACCAACGGCGCGCGGCTGTACGTCGACCACGCGCACCCCGAGTACTCGGCGCCCGAGGTGACCAACCCGCGCGACGCGGTCATCTGGGACAAGGCCGGTGAGCGCGTCATGGAGGAGGCGGCGATCCGGGCCGCCAGCGTGCCGGGCAGCGCGCCGATCCAGCTGTACAAGAACAACGTCGACGGCAAGGGCGCCAGCTACGGCACCCACGAGAACTACCTGATGTCCCGCAGCACCCCGTTCACCTCGGTGATCGGCGGCCTGACCCCGTTCTTCGCGTCCCGCCAGGTGATCTGCGGTTCGGGGCGCGTCGGTCTCGGCCAGGCGGGGGAGAAGGCCGGCTTCCAGCTCTCCCAGCGCTCCGACTACATCGAGGTCGAGGTCGGCCTCGAGACGACGCTCAAGCGCGGCATCATCAACACCCGCGACGAGCCGCACGCCGACGCCGACAAGTACCGGCGGCTGCACGTCATCATCGGCGACGCCAACCTCGCGGAGACCTCCACTTACCTCAAGCTCGGCGCCACCGCGCTGGTGCTGGACATGATCGAGTCCGGGCAGCGCTTCGACGACCTGAAGCTGGCCGACCCGGTGCAGGCGGTGCACCTGATCAGCCACGACCCGACCCTCAAGCAGACCGTCGAGCTCACCGACGGGCGCCGGTTCACCGGCCTGGACCTGCAGCGCGCCTACCACGAGCGCGCCGCCCGGTACCTCGACGAGCACGGCGCCGAGCGCCCCGCCCGCGACGTGCTGGACACCTGGGGCGAGGTGCTGGACCTGCTCGGCGGCGACCCGATGGACTGCGCCGACCGGCTGGACTGGCCCGCCAAGCTCCGGCTCATGGAGAGCTACCGGGCGCGCGACGGCCTGGGCTGGGCGTCGCCGCGGCTGCACATGGTCGACCTGCAGTACTCCGACGTCCGCCTGGACAAGGGCCTGTACAACCGGCTGGTCGCGCGCGGCTCGATGAAGCGCCTGGTCAGCGAGGAGGAGGTGCGGGATGCGGTGACCACGCCGCCGGAGGACACCCGCGCCTACTTCCGCGGCCGGTGCCTGGAGCGCTACCCGTCGGAGGTGGCCGCGGCGTCCTGGGATTCCGTCATCTTCGACCTGGGCCGGGAATCCCTGGTGCGCATCCCGACGTTGGAACCGCTGCGCGGCACCAAGGCCCACGTGGGCGCCCTGCTGGAGGCGGCGGCCAGCGCCGAAGAGCTGGTCGACTCGCTGACGAAGGGCTGATCCACCGGCCGGTGAACACGTTTCGTGCACGTCAGCCCGGTGTGGATGATCGAAATGACGCCCGGCTGGACGTGGGCGAACGGGTGTCGGATGGGTAGTGTTCACAGCAGGGTGTCCCCACTGCCGGGAGAACATCCGAAAGGCGAGCACCGGGAGGCAAGATGTCCCAGGAAAAGGTTCAGCGGCACGGCGGCGGCGAAGGCGACGAAGAGCAGGGTCCGGAGGCCGCCGGTCAGGAACGTCGCGAAAAGCTCGGCGAGGACGTCGACGCCATCCTGGACGAGATCGACGACGTCCTGGAGGAGAACGCCGAGGACTTCGTCCGCGCCTACGTGCAGAAGGGCGGCCAGTAGCCCGGCGGGCCCGGTCGTGACGTCGACGCCGGGCCGGAAACTCCGGCCCGGCGTTGTCGGCTGTGCGCCGGATCATGACTAAAGTGCTGTTGAAGTCGAAAGCCCTTCGATCGGGAGACGATGTCGCTGATGGATCCGAGCTCGGGCCAGGCCCTGCCCGCCGCCTACCTCACGCCGGGGTCTTACTCGTTCACCGACTTCCTCCGCGCGACCGCGCCCGAACTGCTGCCCGGCGGCCGCAAGGTGCCGGAAGGCACCGTGCAGGCCCCGCACGGCACCACGATCGTCGCGGTGACCTTCCGCGGCGGCGTCCTGCTGGCCGGTGACCGCCGAGCCACCATGGGCAACCTGATCGCCCAGCGGGACATGGAGAAGCTGTTCGTCACCGACGCCTACTCGGCCGTCGGCATCGCGGGCACCGCCGGGGTCGCGCAGGAGCTCGTCAAGCTGTACGCGGTGGAGCTGGAGCACTACGAAAAGCTCGAAGGCGTTCCGCTCTCGTTGGACGGCAAGGCGAACCGGCTGGCCAACATGCTGCGCGGCAACCTCCAGGCCGCGATGCAGGGCCTCGCGGTGGTGCCGCTGTTCGCCGGGTACGACCTCGACGCCGACGACCCCGAGCGGGCCGGCCGGATCGTCTCCTACGACGTCGTCGGCGGCCGGTACGACGAGGTCGGCGGTTACCACGCGGTCGGTTCGGGTTCGCTGTTCGCGAAGTCGGCGCTGAAGAAGCGCTACGACCCGGACGCCGATGCCGACGCCGCGGTGCGCACGGCCGTCGAGGCCCTCTACGACGCGGCGGACGACGACTCCGCCACCGGCGGTCCCGACGTGTCCCGGCGCATCTTCCCGTCGGTCATCACCATCACCGCCGCAGACGGCGCCGTGCGGGTGCCCGAGGAGCGGACGGCCGAGGTCGCCACCGAGGTGATCAACGGCCGGTTGGAGAACCCCGGCGGCTGACGCCGCGGCCCGGTGCCGCCGGGCCCCGATCACGCCTGCCCGAGCGAGCAGATTCGAACCAGGAGTGCACAGCCGTGACGATGCCGTTCTACACCTCTCCCGAGCAGTTGATGCGGGAGCGTTCCGAGCTGGCCCGCAAGGGCATCGCGCGGGGCCGCAGCGTGGTGGTGCTGAAGTACGCCGGTGGCGTGCTGTTCGTCGCCGAGAACCCGTCTCCGACGCTGCACAAGGTCTCCGAGATCTACGACCGCATCGGATTCGCGGCGGTGGGCCGCTACAGCGAGTTCGAGGCCCTGCGGGTGGCCGGCGTGCGCATCGCCGACGTCCGCGGGTATTCCTACGACCGCCGCGACGTCACGGGCCGGTCGCTGGCCAACACCTACGCCCAGCACCTCGGCGCGATCTTCACCGAGCAGATCAAGCCGTTCGAGGTGGAGATCTGCGTGGCGGAGGTCGGTTTCACCGCCGAGACGGACCAGCTGTACCGGTTGACCTACGACGGGTCCATCGTGGACGAACCGCAGTACGTCGTGATGGGCGGCCAGGCCGAGGCGATCGCGAGCACGCTGAAGGATTCGTTCAGCGACGGCCTGGAACTCGCCGACGCGACGAAGCTCGCGGTCGAGGCCCTGTCCTCTAGCGGGGACAGCACCCGGGAGCTGGGCATGGGCCAGCTCGAGGTGGCGGTGCTCGACCGCGCCCGGCCGCACCGCACCTTCCGCCGCATCCAGGGCGCGGCGCTGACGGCGCTGCTCCCGGCGAAGGAGCCGGAGTCCGAAGCGGAATCCGCCGACGGCGATTCCGAGGACGAGACCAAGAAGGACAAGTAGTCCTCTCGGCCACGGGTGGAGGGCATCTTCCGGCGAGGAGGTGCCCTCCACCGCTGTCCGGGCTCCCCGGACGGCCGCCCGCCGCTCGTGCCTGGGCCGGATCCGGTTGGGGGCCACAAGATGCTGTGGTTCCTGGTGCCGTTGAGCACTTCTGGTGCGATGCGGGTCGGCTTGGCGGCGGCCGCGCACCGAGTCGTGCCGGGCCGGCCCGTGGGCGTGATGACGCGGTGCAACCGGTCCCGCGTGAGAAACGCACTACCGGTGCCCGAACGGCGGACCGCCGAGAAGCCGTGTTTGCGCCTAGTGTGGAAGCATGCAGCGGCGGATCTTCGGCATCGAAACCGAGTTCGGGGTCACCTGCACGTTCCACGGGCAGCGGCGGCTGTCCCCGGACGAGGTGGCCAGGTACCTGTTCCGGCGGGTCGTGTCGTGGGGAAGGTCGTCGAACGTCTTCCTCCGCAACGGGGCCCGGCTCTACCTCGACGTGGGCTCGCATCCGGAGTACGCCACGGCGGAATGCGACGACCTCGTCCAGCTCGTCACCCACGACAAGGCGGGCGAGCGGATCCTGGAGGACCTGCTCATCGACGCCGAACGCCGGTTGTCCGACGAGGGCATCGGCGGGGACATCTTCCTGTTCAAGAACAACACCGACTCGGCGGGCAACTCCTACGGCTGCCACGAGAACTACCTGGTCGGCCGGTCCGGGGAGTTCTCCCGGATCGCCGACGTGCTGCTGCCGTTCCTGGTGACCCGCCAGCTCATCTGCGGCGCCGGGAAGGTGCTGCAGACCCCGCGCGGCGCGGTGTACTGCCTGTCGCAGCGCGCCGAGCACATCTGGGAGGGCGTCTCCAGCGCGACGACCCGCTCGCGGCCGATCATCAACACCCGCGACGAGCCGCACGCCGACGCCGAGCGGTACCGGCGGCTGCACGTCATCGTCGGCGACTCCAACATGTCCGAGGTGACCACGCTCCTCAAGGTCGGCTCGGCGAACCTGGTGCTGGAGATGGTCGAGCAGGGCGTGCAGTTCCGGGACTTCAGCCTGGACAACCCGATCCGCGCGATCCGGGAGATCAGCCATGACCTCACCGGGCGGCGCACGGTGCGGCTGGCCGGCGGCCGGGAGGCGTCCGCGCTGGACATCCAGCGGGAGTACTACGGCCGGGCGGTCGACCACGTGGCGCGGCGCGGTTCGGACCCGATGACCGAGCGGATCCTGGAGCTGTGGGGCCGGACGCTGGACGCGATCGAGCAGCAGGACTTCTCGCTGATCGACCGGGAGATCGACTGGGCGATCAAGCACCGGCTGCTGGAGCGGTACCGCAACAAGCACGGTCTGGAGCTGTCCAGCCCGCGCATCGCCCAGCTCGACCTCGCCTACCACGACATCCGCCAGGGCCGCGGAGTGTTCGACATGCTGCAGCGCAAGGACCTGGTGGACCGGGCGACCGAGGACGGCGAGATCGAGGCCGCCAAGGACACGCCACCGCAGAGCACGCGGGCGAAGCTGCGCGGTGACTTCATCGCCGCCGCGCAGGCCGCGGGCCGGGATTTCACGGTGGACTGGGTGCACCTGAAGCTCAACGACCAGGCGCAGCGGACCGTCCTGTGCAAGGACCCGTTCCGGGCGGTCGACGAGCGGGTGGAGCGCCTGATCAGTTCGCTGTGACCGGCGCTTCCGGACGAAGGCGCCCCGCACCGAGCAGCTCGGTGCGGGGCGCCTCTTCTGCGGCGGGGCTCAGCGGTTCGGGTCTTGGCCGACCGGGCGGATGACCACTTCGTTGACGTCGACGCCAGGGGGCTGGCGGAGTGCGTAGAGGACGGCGTTGGCGATGTCCTCCGCGCGGAGCTTCGGGGCGTCCTGGGTGGAGGCCGTCATCTCGGTCGCGACCATGCCCGGCTGGACGAGGGTGACCCGGACGCCGGTGCCCACGCATTCGGCGCGGATGTTCTGCGCCAGGCCCGTGACCGCCCATTTGGTCGCGGAGTAGAGGTTCCCGGGGCGGATGCCGCGGCCGGCGTTCGAGCCGGTCAGCAGCAGGTGGCCGCTCGTGCGGGTGAGCGCCGGTAGCGCCGCGCGGGCGGTGATGGCGGCGCCGTAGACGTTCGTCAGGACCATGTCGCGCCACTGCTCGGGGTCGGTGCCGCCGTTGCCCAGGAACGACGTCTCCATGCTCAGCCCGGCGTTGGCGAACGCCGCGTCCAGGCGCCCGAAGTGGTCCTCGACGCGTTGCACGGCGGCGGAGAGCGCGGGCCAGTCGGTGATGTCGCAGGGCAGGGCGAGCGCGTCGTCGCCCAGCTCGTCGACCAGCGGGGCCAGGGAGTCCGCGGAGCGGGCGAGCAGGGCGAGGCGGTAACCGGCCGCTGCGGCGGCGCGGGCGGTGGCCGCGCCGATGCCGCGCGACGCGCCGGTGATCAACATGACGGGTTCGGCCATGCCGCCACCCTACGCTCGGTGAATATCTTTCATATCTACGAAGGTTTCAGTGTCGATCGAAATCAATCTTCGGGTCGATCGGGCAAGGCGCGAGAAGAACGCCGCCACCGCGTCGCCATATCGTCGAGCACGAGTTCTCCCACGTCGCCGGTTCCACCGCACGGAGGTGCCCGATGGTCGAAGAGGACAACGAGCGCATGTTCCGCCGGTTCGTCGCCGCGATGAACCGGGGCGACCAGGAGGAGGTGCTCCGGGTCTGGTCGCCCGGGATGGTCCACCACGGCCGCTTCGGCACCTACGGCCGCGACGAGGTCGCCGAGCTGATGGGCGGGTTCCGCGCCGCGTTCCCGGACCTCGCCTTCGAGATCGAGGAGCTCGCCGCCGACGGCGACCGGCTGTTCGTGCGGATGACCGCGACCTGCACGCACCAGCACGACTTCCAGGGCGTCCGGGCCACCGGCCGGCGGGTCCGGGTGCAGGTGATGGGCCAGGTCCGGATCGTCGACGGCAAGATCGTCGAGCACTACAACGTGATGGACGAGCTGCACTTCCTCAACCAGCTCGGACTGGTGCCGGACGACCTGCTCACCACGATCCTGGCATGACCGGCCGACCGCGGGTCGCCGTCATCGGCGCCGGGCCCGCCGGGCTGGCGACCACGATCGCGCTGCGCCGGGCGGGACTGGAGGCCGTCGCGTACGAGCGGGTCGAAGCGCTCCGCCGCCACGGCAACGGCCTGACGCTGTGGCCGAACGGATTCGCCGCCCTGGACGCCTTCGGCGCCGGTGACGCGGTGCGCGGGCGGGCCCATCCGGCGGCCGGGATGGCGATGCGGGCGGCGGACGGCCGGACGCTCTACGAGGTCTCCGAGCAAGTGATGAAATCCGTCGGCGGCAACGGGATGGCGGTGCACCGCGCGGAGCTGCTGGCCGCGCTCCGCGGGCTGCTCGATCCCGAAGCGGTGCGGTTCGGGGCGCGCTGCGTCGGGGTGCGCGATGCCGGTGCGCACGCCGTGGCGGAGTTCGCCGATGGCAGCGAGGTGCGGGCGGACCTGGTGGTGGGAGCCGACGGCATTCGGTCTGCCGTGCGGGAATCCGCGGAGCTGGGGCGGCGGCTGCGGCACTGCGGGGTCGTCGTCTGGCGCGCCACCATCCCGTTCGGGCTCCCGGATGCGCCCGGCCTGCTCTCGATGGGCGGGGCGGACGCGTTCGGCATCTGGAAGCTCACCGGAGACCGGGTGTACTGGTTCGCCTCCGCGCCCTCCGCCGAAGCCCGGCAGGGCGGTGCGGATTGGCTGCTGCGGCGGTTCGGGGACTGGCACGAGCCGATCCCGGAGCTGCTGCGGTCCACCGATCCGGCGCAGGTGGTGGCCACCGACATCTTCGACTGCCGTCCGTTGCGCGCCTGGAGCCGCGGCCGGGTCGCGCTGGTCGGCGACGCCGCGCACCCGAGCATGCCGAACATGGGCCAGGGCACCTCGCAGGCGTTCGAGGACGCCGCGGTGCTCGCGGCCCACCTGGCCGCGACGCCGAGCGTGCCCGAAGCGCTGCGGGCGTACGAGCGGCAGCGGCAGGGGCGCGCGAACGCGGCGACGTCGCAAGCCCGGATGCTGGCGCGGATAGGTGGCTGGCCCGGGCCGGTGGCCGGGCGGCTGCGGGAATGGATGCTCAGCCACGCGCCGCAGCGCGCCCAGCTCCGGCAACTGCGGCAGATGTTCGAGTTCCGGATCTGATCAGGAGGCCGTCGTGTCCACTGCCGCCGTCGAACCGGCGCTCCCGCCCGAAGTGCGCGGACTGCCGCTGCTCGGCAGTTTCCTCGAGTGGCGCAAGGACCAGCACGCGACGTTCATGCGGGCCTACCGGGAGCACGGGCCGATCTTCACGATCCGGCTCGGGCCGATGAAGGGGGTCATGCTGATCGGGCCCGAGCACCACGAGTTCTTCTTCCGGGAGGTGGACCGGAAGCTCTCGGTGCCGGAGATCTACCGGTTCACCGTCCCGATGTTCGGCGATCTGCTGATGGCGGCGACCGACACCGAGCGGCGGCGCCGGCACGTGTCGATGCTGCAGTCGGCGTTCCAGGGCGGCCGGCTCACCGCGTACACCGAGGTGATGGCCGAGGAGACCGAGCGGTGGCTGGCCGGTTTGGGGCGGTCGGGCGAGTTCGAGCTGTGGGACACCTTCGAGCCGCTGGTGATGCGCATCGCCGCCGGCGCGCTGCTCGGACCGGAGATCCGGGCGCGGATCGACGAGTTCCGGCCGCTGCTGGTGGATCTGGCCCGGGGCATGGAGTTCATCCTGCCGCCGAACCTGCCGCTGCCCCGCTTCCGCCGCAGGGACCGGGCGCGGCGGCGGCTCGGTGAGATGCTGCGGCCGGTCCTCGCCGAGCGGGCCCGCTCGGGCGGCTACGACGACTTCCTGCAGTCGCTGGTGGACGACGCGGCACTGCGGGCCGAAGGGCCGGACGTGCAGGTCGGGATGGCGATGGCGACGTTGTTCACCGGCTACCTCACCACCGCCGCGCAGGCCTGCTGGACGCTGGTGCAGTTGCTGCAGCACCCGGCGCAGCTGGACGCGGTGGTCGAAGAGATCGATGCGGACCGCGGTGGTGCCGCCGCGGGGTGCCCGCATGCGGGAGCGCGGCTGCCCCGGTTGGAGCGCGCGTTCAAGGAGTCGCTGCGGATGCGGCCGGTGATGAGCCACTACGCGCGCACGACAGCGGTGGAGTACGAGATCGGCGGCTACCGGGTGCCCGAGGGGTGGCTGACCATGCTGTGCCCGAGCGTCGCGCACCGGTTGCCGGAGGTGTTCGCCGATCCCGAGCGCTACGACCCGGACCGGTTCGGCCCGGAACGCGCCGAGGACAAGCGGAATCCGCACGCGCTGATCGGTTTCAGCGGCGGGTTCTACCGGTGCCCGGGGCAGGCGTTCGGCACGAACGAGACCAAGGTGCTGCTGGGCGGGCTGCTGGCGCGCTACCGGCTGGACATGTCGGTGCCGGATCCGCGGCCGGACGTCGACCTGGGTGTCACCCGTCCGGGTTCGCCGTGCCGGATCCGCTACGAGCGCCGCTAGGCTCCGCAATCTGGGCGAACTCCGGCTCGCGCGGATCTGGCACCGTGGGGAGTCCGCGTCGAGGAAGGGTGAGCACGGCATGGCGCAACGCGACGGGATGAACCTGGTCGGCTGGCAGTCGATGATGGATCACGCGGCCGGCTTGCTGGAGCAGCGCACCGGTGCGGGGCTGGCGGAGTGGAAGGAGCGGGTCGCGGCGTCCGGGACGACGTCGGAACCGCGGTTGCGGGCGTGGCTGGGCGAGCAGGGCGTCGGGGGCTATTCGCAGGACCTGCTGGTGTACGAGACCTACGGCTACCCCGAGTTCATGCGGACCGATCCGGCGGAGCTCATCGACGAGCAGTTCGCCGACCGGCAGGCGCTGCGGCCGGTGTTCGACGAGCTGCTGGAAGCCGTGGTGGACCTCGGCGTGGTCACGATCCAGGCCCGCAAGACCTACGTGTCGCTGGTGTCGCCGAAGCGGACGTTCGCGATCGTCAAGCCCAGCACCAAATCCAGGCTCGACGTCGGGTTGCACCTGCCGGGCAGGCAGCCCGCCGGGCGGTTGTTGCCGGCGAAGAGCCTGCCGAAGGGCAACGTGCGCATCGCGCTGACCGCCGAGTCGGGAGTGGACGACGAGGTGGTCGCCCTGCTGCGGGAGTGCTACGAGGCCAATTCCTGACGCGCGCGTCAGCCCAGCAGCGGCAGGGCCAGCACGACCGGTGGGTCCGTGGGGCGCGGGCGGCGCAGCCGCAGGTGGCAGGCCCGCCCGCCGGGCACCGTCATGGAGCTCGCCGCGACCACCCGGCAGTCGTGCCGGTGGTCCAGCGATTCCGCGATGCGGACGTCCGGGTCGAAGCAGACCGCGAGGACGTGGTACTCGCCGTCGCGGGGGCGGCGCAGCCGCACCGGCCCCGGGGTGGGCCGGACCGCGCAGCTGACCGGAGCGCCCTGCGGGATCCCGTGGTGGAACAGGCCGACGAACAAGATGCCGTCGTCGGCGCCGTCGACGACGACGGGCACCTCGTCGTGGCCGGACGGCGCGGCCGGGGCCCGGGCCGCGAGCGCGGCCAGCGGCCGGTCGCCGAACTCGATGGCCATGGCGCGGAACTGGCGCGGTGACAGGCCCACCAGGCGGGCGAACTGGGTGGTGAAGGTGCTCAGGCTCGAATAGCCGACCCGGGCGGCGATGTCGGTGACCCGCAACGGGGAGCGGATCAGCAGGCGCTGCGCCTCGGCGATCCGCAGCGCGGCCAGGAACCGGCCCGGCGTGGCGGCCGTGACGTTGCGGAACACCCGGTGGAAGTGGAACGGGCTGAACAGCCCGGCGCGCGCGTGATCGGCCAGGTACTGGGGATCGGCGAGGTTCTCGCGCATCTGCTGCACGGCCCGCTCCACCGCGGTGTGCCAGCTGGTGGCGGCCGACGTCGGCTCGGTCTGGGCGAGTTCGGCCCGGCCCGTCCCGATGACGTCGTCGATCCTCCTGGTCACCCCACGTCCTTCCCGGGTCCGCGCTACCGCGCCGCCCAGGATACGCCGGGCGCGGGGGACTCCGGCGCCTCGGCCGCGATTCGCGGTGGGCATTGATTCTTTTTCATTCTGGCTGCGACCGCAGCCGCCACACCTGGGCGCCCGGCCGGTGCGAGCCGCCGCAAGCGCGTAGCGCTTGGCTCACCTTCGCAGCGTGCGCCGCCGCGGGTTCACTCCGCCCGTGCCCCGGGGCACTCCTGAGCGAGGACGGCCTCTCCGCCGTGTATTGGTCATACATCAGGAGAGGCACCCACAGACCAGGGAAGCTCTGAGGTTCCGCCACCCGCACCGCCACGCTGAACGAGGCTGGAAAGACCTCATTGGCAACTTGGGAGAAGGGCGCGTTCGGGCGGCTCGAATAGGTTGGAAATGCCGATGAATGGTCGTTGTTCGCCGTCAGGTGGGAGGAAACCGTGCTCGCAGGGCTGGCCAGCGTGACGATTTTCGTAACCGATCAGGACAGAGCCGTCGACTTCTACACGAACAAGCTCGGTCTGGAACTCCGGCGCGACGACGCGTTCGGGCCCATCCGCTGGGTCGAGGTCGGAGTGGCGGGCGGAGGCACGTCCATCGTGCTGTTCCCGCAGGACAATCCGCTGTACCAGGAAGATCTGATGCGCGAGTTCACCGGTCTGCAGTTCGTCACCCGCGACATCAAGGCGACGTACGAGGAATTGAGCGCGCGGGGTGTTCCGTTCACCCAGCCGCCGATGCAGTTGCCGTTCGGGTGGACCGCGGTGTTCACCGATGAGGACAAGAACCAGTTCTCGCTGTTGCAGGTGGACGCTCCGGAGTGAGCCCATTTCCGCCGGCGGGGGGCACGGATCGCGATCCGTGCCCCCCGCATTCTGCCGTGTGCGGAACTAGTTCCCAAGCAGCTCTTCTTCACTTCCGTGGCGACCACACCGCCGGTAGCGTCTGCACGCAGCGGATCATCGGCGCGGGCAGGTGGTACTCGGCCTGGAAGCCGTCCTGCAGTCGCAGATCCGGGATGCGTTGCAGCAGCGCTTCGAGCCCGATGCGGATCGCGGTCCGCGACCAGCCGGCACCGACGCAGTAGTGGATGCCGCGGCCGTGCGCGACGTGCCGGGCGCCCGTGGTGCTCACGCCGCGGCGCTGGATGCGGAACTCATCGGGTTCCGGGAAGTCCTTCGGGTCCCGGTTGGCCGCCACGTAGGAGACCAGCACCGTGGAGCCCTTCGGGATCTTCGTGCCGCCCAGCTCGACGTCCGCGGCGGCTTCCCGGGACAGCCACTGCACCGGGCCGTCCAGCCGCAGCCCTTCTTCGACGGCGTGCTCCACCGCGCTCGGGTCGGCGAGCAGGTCCTCCCAGAGTTCGCGCCGTTCGAGCAGCAGGTTGAGGATGTTCGCCAGGCCCTCGGTGGTGTTGCCGTAGCCGGCGCCGTAGAGCTCCATCAGGCCCCACACCAGCTCCGGCATGGTCAGCGCTTCGCCGTCCTCGGTCCTGGCGTGCACCAGGGCGGAGGCGAGATCGTCCCGGGGGTTGCTGCGGCGATCCTCGAACAGGTCCTCCAGATACCGTTGGTAGGTCACGATTTCGGCTGCCGCGGACCGCTGGTCCTCCAGCGGGTGACCGGGGATGAAGACCTTCACCCAGAGCTTGTCCCAGTGCTTGATGCGTTCGTGGTCCTCGCGCGGGACGCCCATGAAGTCCAGGATCGCCGTGTTCATCAGCCGGTCCGAGTAGTCCTCGACCAGTTCGGCGGAACCGCGCGGCGCGAGTTCTTCGACGAGTTCCCGGGCGGCTTCCCGGATCCGGGGTTCCCAGCGGGCGATGCGGCCGGGTGTCCACGCGGACTGGATGAGCGAGCGCAGCCGGGTGTGCCCGGGCTGGTCGGACTCGTAGAGCGTGGTGGCCTTCGGCAGGCCGCGGGCGAGTTCGGCCTGGACCTCGGGCGGGTCCTCGGGGCCGGTCTTGTTGCCGGAGGGGAACAGCTCCGGGTGCTCCAGCACGAAGGCCAGGTCTTCGTAGGTGGTCACCACGAAGACCTGGCTCGCGTCGTCGCTGACCATCCACATGTCCGACGACATGGAGCTGAGGAAAACGGGGCAGCTGCGCCGCATCCGGTGGTAGAAGGAATGCGGGTCGGTGACCATTTCGGCGGCGAACGGATCGAATTCGACGGCATCGTGGGCGGTCATGGCGCTCCCTGCGTTCGGCGGATGCGGAACTGCCGTCGTTCGGCACGACGGTCATCGGGGGAAAGGGACCAGTGACCGCGACATTACCGAGCGGGTGCGGGTGTTTTCTTCTCACGAATTGCGGTGCGTCCTCATTCCGGGGGACGGGCGGTGGTGCGCCGGAAGCGGCGCGCGGTGAGCCAGCCCAGGACGGCGATGATGCCGACCAGCCAAGCCGCGCTGTACCACGGCGAAGCGCCGGCGGGCTGTCCGGCCAGCCAGGCGCGCAGGGCGTCGCCGGTGTGCGAAGCCGGGTTGTGCTCGGCGAAGATCCGCAGCCAGGACGGCATGGATTCCGGTGTGGCGTAAAGGGAACTGACGAACCCGAGCGGCCCGGACACGGCGGTGCCGATCATCTGCGCGGCCTCGCCGCCGCGCGTCACGACCGCGAGGAACGCGGCGATCCAGGCCATCGCGAACCCGTAGAGCAGGAGCAGGGCGAGTGAGGCGACGGCCCGCCCGAAGCCCAGTGCGGTGAGGTCGATGCCGGTGATCGCGCCGAGCAGCACCAGCACCGCGATCCCGATGATGTTGCGCGCGCCGTCCGCTGCGGTGCGCCCGGTGAGCACGGCCGACGGGCTGGTCGGCAGGGCCCGGAACCGATCGGTGATCCCGCTGCGCAGGTCCGCCGAGACGGCCGCGATCACCGCGGGCATCGTGCTGAAGGTGATCGTGGCGACCAGCAGGCCCGGGAACAGGTAGGTCGGGTAGTCCTGGCCGGGTGGCCGCATCATGCCGCCGAGCACGTAGCCGAAGAAGACGAAGAAGATGACCGGCATCGCGGTCATCGTGAAGATGGTGTCCGGTGCGCGGAAGGTGCGGCGCACGCTGCGGCTGGTCAGCAGCCAGGCGTCCAGCCACCACCAGGTGAGCTCGCGGACGGCCGGGGTCACGGGGTGCGTCCTTTCGTCGGTGCGGCGGTGGTTCCGGCGCCGGTGACGGCGAGGAAGACGTCGTCGAGGGTGGGCTGGCGGAACACCAGCTCGGCGACCGCGATGCCGTTCTCCTGCAGCGCGGCCAGCAAGGCCGGGATCACCGCGTCGTCGTCGGCGCGGACGGGCACCACGAGGGTGCCGGTCCGCTCATCGGGCTGCGGGCTGCCTTGCACGGCCTGCGCGGGCAGCGCGTGCACGGCGGCCGGCAGCGCGGTGGGATCGGTCAGCCGCAGTTCGACGCGCGGTCCTCCGAGTTCGGCCTTCAGCTCGCCGGGGGTGCCGGAGGTGATGGCGCGGCCTCGGTCGAGCACCACGATCCGGTCGCTGATCCGGTCGGCTTCCTCCAGGTACTGGGTGGTCAGCAGGATGGTCGTGCCGTCGGCGACGAGTTCGTCGATGACCGTCCACAGTGCACGGCGGGACGGCAGGTCCAGGCCGGTGGTCGGCTCGTCCAGGAACAGCACGCGGGGCCGGCCGATGATGCTGGCGGCCAGGTCGAGGCGGCGTTGCATGCCGCCGGAGTAGGTCCGCACCTGCCGGTCGGCGACGTCGGCGAGGCCGAGCCGGTCGAGCAGTTCCCGGGCCCGGCGGCGGGTTTCGCGGCGGCCGAGCCGTCCGAGCCGTCCGATCAGCTCCAGGTTCTCGAGCCCGGTCAGCATGCCGTCCACGGCGGCGAACTGGCCGGTCAGGCCGATCAGCCCGCGGACCTGCCGGGCCTGGCCGACCACGTCCAGCCCGCAGATGCCGGCGCGCCCGGAATCCGGTTCGAGCAGCGTGGCCAGCACCCGCACCGCGGTGGTCTTGCCCGCCCCGTTGGGCCCGAGCAGGCCCAGCACCGACCCCTCGGCGGCCGCCAGGTCCAGGCCGTCCAGCGATTTCACGTCGCCGAAGCTCTTGTGCAGGTCTTCGGCGCGAAGCGCATCAGGCACCGGTCGCGATTCCTCCTCGTTGCTTCGCCGCGGTGACGACATCGATGAGCTGGTCGAGGATGTGCTCCAGCGGCGGCATCACGCCCAGCGCCGGTCGGCGGTCGGCGAGCTGGACGCCGATGGTGGGGTCGATCACCGAGTAGCCGAGTTCCCCGGCCTGCGCCACGTTGCGCTGCACCGCGCGGCTTCGCCACATCGCCTCGTTCATCGCCGGCACCAGGACCACCGGCGCGGTGCTGGCGACCATCGCGGTGGACACCAGGTCGTCGCAGATGCCGTGCGCGGCCTTCGCGATCGCGTTCGCGGTGGCCGGCATGACCAGCATCAGGTCGATGCCGTCGGTCAGGTCCAGGTGCGGGATGGGCGCGTCATCGCGGGCCCGGTGCGTCTCGGTGTGCACCCAGCCGCCCGCGAACAGCCGCATCGTGTACGGCGGCAGGAACCGGCACGCCGATCGGGACATCATCACGTGCAGTTCCCGAACCAGCGACTGCCGCATCAGCAGCACCGTCTGCGGCATCGTCAGCAGCGCCGGTGAACCGGTCACCGCCAGCAGCATCCGGTCGCACAGCAGCGCGGTGTTCGTGGCCATCCTCGACTCCTACCCCGGTCGCGGCACGGGTTCGCGCGGGCGCGGCGTTGCCGCCACCGCCCGCGCGAACCACCCTCGGACTTCGAACAACCCGCCCTCCCCGTCAGCACATGACCGCGGGGATGAAGCCGATCTCCTCCCAGGTCCGGGCGTCCGCGTAGACGTCCCAGAACCGCTCGAGGATCACCATCGCGCCGTGCTGGTCGCGGCCCACCGTGGCGATGTCGACGCTCTCCCAGGCGATCGGGCGGTTGGTCGGCGGCTTGTTCAGGTAGGAGCCGGTGTGCGTGCCGGTGCCGACGATGCGCGACACCACCCGGTCGCCGTCGACGCGCATGTCGCGGATCTCGAACCGCAGGTCCGGGAGAACCCCGCGCAGCAGCCGGAACAGCACCCGCACGCCCTCCGGGCGGTAGTTCGAAATCCGCCCGTGGTGCACCGAATCCGCGGCCAGGCGGTCCATCGCGGCCGGGAGGTCATCGGCGTTGACCGCGGCGATGAACTCGCGGACCGGGGCGGTCAGCTCCTCGACGGCCGGTTCCTCGTTGCTCGCTAACAGGATTTGTGACATCTCGTGACTCCCGTCCGATGTTGTTCACCCGGTTCTCAGGACATCTGCGCCAGGAACGGTTCCGGCAGCGCGCCGATCTGGGCGAGCAGGTGGAGTTCGTCCAGGACGCCGCGGTGTTCGATGAACCGGCCGTCGCGCACCCGGGCGATGTTGATGGAGTAGAAGCTCACCTGCTTGCCCGTGTCGACCAGGCCGAGGTAGTCGCCGCGGTGGGTGCCCTCGTAGTGGATGAGCGTGCAGACCCGGTCGTCCTCGGCGACCATCTCCACGATGTTCCAGCGTAGGTCGGGAAAGGCCTTCAGGGTCAGGTCGTAGACGAACGCGACGCCGTCCTTCGGGTAGTCCGAAAGCCGCGCGTGGTGCACCAGGTCCTGGTGGAAGAAGTCCATGATCCGGTCCAGGTCGTGGCTGTTGCAGGTGTCGAAGAAAGCGCGCGCGACGCGCTTGGTCTGCTCGGTCGTGTCCACGTCGGCTCACCTCGGTCGCTGGCGGGCGGGTGGTGGTTCCATCGTGCGCGGCGGCGGGACCGGTGGGCTTCTCCGACCTTGCCGCATGCGGTCTCAGGTGGCCGCCGGTCGCAGCGCGGTCATCACCAGGTAGTTCGGTTCGCCGGTGGCGATGCAGTTCCGGCACACCGCTTCCAGCGCCGCGATGGCCTCGGCACCGTAGTCGCCGGCCAGCTCCGCTTCCTTCTCCCGCAGCAGCTTCACCATCTCCGGGTAGTGCCGGGAGACCTGCTCGCTGAGGTCGGCGATCTCGACCGGGTACAGGCCCGCGTCGCGCACCATGTCCGCGAGGCCCGCGATCGTGGGGAACGGGCTGTTGAGCGTCATCCGGCGGAACATCTCGTTCATCTCCAGCCGATCACCGGTGAAGGGGAACCGCTCGTAGAAGTCGGTCAGAACGAGGCGGCCCCCGGGCTTGAGCACGCGTGCGATCTGCTGGACGGCCGCCTGCCGGTCGGCCATGTGCACGAACGACTCGACGACCCAGGCGGCGTCGAAAGTGCCTGGGGGGAAGGGGAGTTCGGCCATCGCGTCGGCCTGGGTGAAGCGGACCCGGTCGGCCAGGCCGGCTTCGCCGGCGCGCCGGCGGGACTCCGCGATCATCGCCGAGCTGGCGTCGATGCCGTCGACCGCGGCGCCGGTCGCCCCGGCCAGCCGCAGCGCCGGGCCGCCGAGGCCGCTGCCGACGTCGAGCACGCGGTCGGCCGGACCGACCGGCAGGCGTTCGATCAGCGCGTCGGTCAGGGCGTCGGAGGCCTGCCGCAGGTCGCTGGCGTCCTGCGCGGAACTCCAGTAGCCGCTGTGCGAGTTGTGCCCGGCCGTTCGGCTGATCAGCGGGATCGACTGGTCGTAGAAAGCGGTCACGTCCTCTTGCGTCGGCACGAACCGAGCGGTCATCTGCGTCGCCTCCCAGCGGTTACCACTGCGCGGTCGGAACCTCGATGCCCAGCTGGCGCGGGATGGTGTCCATTTCGTACAGTCCCCAGTGCTCGGAGATCAGGCCGTCGCGGATCTTGAACGCGGCCAGGCCGGGAACGGAGATCCGCTTGCCGGTGGCCGGAATCCCCTGGTACTCGCCGGTGTGCTCGAAGTGCAGCTCGATGAGCTGGAACACGGTGTCGTCGTCGGCGAGCATCATCTTGACCTCGATGCCGATGCTGGTGAACCAGGTGGTGCACTCCAGGAACCAGGAGAACGCGTTCTCCCGGCCCTGCTGGACGGCGCCGCTGGGCAGGTGGATCACGAGGTCGGGGGCCAGGTACCGGTCCATCAGGTCCACGCGCTGGGCGTGCATGCAGTCGCGCTGGAAGTGGCGGACCAGTTCCATGTTCCGTTCCGGGGTGCTCTTCGCTGCGGTGGTCATGCACCGGCCTCCTCGTGAGCTGGAGTTGACTCACGGCGCCGACCCGGCGGTGACGCCGAGGAGTCGGCTCCTGCCGCCAAGGTAGGCACCGGCGGCCCCCGGGTTCTTCTTCCGCATTGCCCGCTTGGGCGCGATCGACCGACCGCGGAGCCCGCCTTTCAGGCCGGCTGGAATACGAAGAACTCGTTGTCATCCTGGTCGACGAATGCCGCGAACCACTTGCCGTAGGGCTGCAGCTCCGGTTCGACGGTGAAGCGCACGCCGCGCCCGCTCAGCGTTTCGTGCAGGGCTTTGATGTCCGCGGTTTCGAAGGCGATATCCGTGAAGCCGCCGATTTTGGATTCGGTGCCGACCGGGAAGTCCTTGGTGGCCAGCGAGATGGTGGTCGGCGAGCCTGGCGGGGCGACCTCGATCCACTTGAAATCGCCGCCGTCCTGCAGCTCCCGCACCTCGAAGCCGAGTTTCTCGGTGTAGAAGCTCAGTGCCGCGTCCTGGTCGGTGACGTAAACACCGATCTGGGAAATGTGGGAGATCACGTGTCCTCCGGGCAATTGACGCAGATGAATTCCGGGCGTTCGTCGCCGACCGCTCCACCGCGCAGCTTTCCACATCGCGCAGATGTCCCGCCAGTTCGCCGATTAGCTGAGCAATCTGGAATAAACCGCGTCATCGCCATCCGAGCGCCCGGCCTTTAAAATGGATGAAACGTTCACCCGACCGAACCAACTGCGCGCCGCCGATCGCGGCACCGCGTCCGGGCGGCGTTCTTCGCGGATTCGTCGGCATTCCCAGGAGGACTTTCATGATCTTGGTAATCGGAGCGACCGGACCGGTGGGCAGCCAGGTCGTCGGCCAGCTCGTCGAGCGCGGCGCCGGCGTGCGGGCGCTGACCCGCGATCCGAAGGGCGCGCGGTTCTCGTCGGCGGTCGAGGTGGTCGGCGGCGATCTCGGCAAACCGGAGACGCTGGCGGACGCCTTCGCCGGTGTGGACCGCGTCTTCATGCTGATGCCGACCTTCGGCGCGCCCGAGACCCGCACCTACGACGGGCACGTCGCGGAAGCGGCGAGCCGGAGCGGGGTCTCGCACCTGGTGCGGCTTTCGGTGATCGCCGCGGCGGACGATGCCGCCGACGACCCGCACACCGACTACCACCGGCACGGCGAGCAGGTGGTCCGCGACAGCGGTGTCGGCTGGACCTTCCTGCGGCCGGGGCAGTTCATGACCAACGCACTGTCCTGGGCGGAGACGATCAAGGAAGGCTACGTGCGGGAACCCTACGCGCACGTCAAGCAGACTCCGATCGACCCGCGCGACATCGCGGCCTCGGCGGTCGCGGTGCTCACCTCCGATGGCCACGAGGGCAAGGCGTACTCGCTGTCCGGGCCGGACGCCATCAGCATCGAGGAGCAGGTCGCGATCATCGCCGAGGTCACCGGACGGACCATCCGCACCATCAACGTGCCGCCGGGCGTGGCCCGCGCGGAGTGGCTCAACGAGGGATACCCGGCGGGCATGGTGGACGGGATCATGAAGCACATGGCCGACGAGACCGGCATCCACTCGCAGCTGTTCGACACCGTCGCGGAGCTGACCGGCCGCCCGGCGCACACCTTCGCCGAGTGGGCGAAGGACAACATCGAAGCCTTCCGCTGACCGCACGAAGGTGGGGCGGCGCCGAGCGCCGCCCCACCTTGGTGCGTCACCGGTAGGTGAATTCCTACGCGTTGTGCAGATCGGTCGGTCGGCCCGCCGCGCCGACCTGCTGGAAGTCCAGGTCCGGGCTGATGCCGCGGGCGGTTCCTTCCAGGACCAGCAGCGACATCAGCGGGAAGGCGAAGTCCGAGGCGGCGTAGATGCCGAAGCGCTGCTGCAGTTCGAACACCGCGTTGCCGAATTCGGCCATGTCGAACCGGTTTCCGGGCCCGGCTGCGGTGGCCACCAGCTCGGTCATCGCCGCCGTGAAGCCGTCGGTGTCCACCTGCGGGCCGACGTCGACCGCGCTTTCGAGGACGATCTCGCCGCAGCGCCGCCCGTTGCCCGCGACCAGCTGCGCGAAGAATTCCGCCAGCAGCGCCCGCACCCGGTCCGGCAGCTGCACGCAGTAACCCGCGTCGAGGATCACCACCTGCGGTTCCGGTGTCACGTAGAGGTTTCCCGGGTGCAGGTCGCAGTGCACGAAGCCGTCCACGAACATCATCCGGTAGGCCGCGGCCAGCACCGTCCCGGCCAGGTCGCGCCGCGTCTGCGCGGGCAGCGAATCCGGGGTCGTCGCGTCCAGGTCCGGGATGTAGTCGAAGACCAGGCATTGCGGGCCGGACGGCTCCGGGTGCAGGGCCGGCACCCGCACCGCCGGGATGCCCGCCAGGCAGCGGGCGAGGTGCCGCACGTTGGCCGCCTCGCGCTCGAAGTCGAGCTGCCCGAGGATGGCGCGGCTGACGTAGCCGACCAGGTCGGCCATCGGCATGCCGCGCATCTTCGGCACGCGTTGCGCGACCTTCACCAGCAGCCGCAGCAGCTCCAGGTCCGCGCGCATCCGGTCGTCGATGCCCGGGCGTTTGAGCTTCAGCGCGACGACCTGCCCGCCTTCGAGCACCGCGCGGTAGACGCAGGCGATGCTGCCGCTGGCCGCGGCATCCGGCTCGACCTCGGCGATCGCCAGCGTGGGACGGGCCAGTCGCGCTTCGCGCAGCGCCGCTTCGGCGTGCTTGCGGCGCATCGGGCGGACCGAGTCGTGCAGGTCGGCCATCGCGTCGCACAGCTCGGCGGGCATGGTGTCGCGCCGGGTGCTGGAGATCTGGCCGAACTTGACGAAGGTCGGCCCCAGGTTCTGCAGTGCGCGGACAAGACCGCGATAGCCGTGCCGGCGCGCGTCGGACCGGCCGCGCGCGATCCGCCTGAACAGCGTCGCGGGCCCCGTTCGCGCGGATTCCCAGCCGACGATCGAGAGGATGACGACCAGGCGGGTCAGCAGTCGCCAACCGGGCACCGGTCGGGCGGTGGACGTGTCGTCCTGGCGCTCAGCTTCCATGGTCCGACGGTGCGCCCGCCGGTGGCCGCCGGACTTCTCGCATCTTGTCGAATTTCGGGGTGGTGGCAGCGCCGGGCGTCCCCCGTTTCGCGGCTCCCGTCACGTGCCGGCACCGGCTAGATTGCTTAACTATCGCATAGTCGGATTCTCTCCGGTGAAGGGGGACGACGTGACCGCTGAAACGACCGCCGATCACCGGACCGCCGCGGTGCTGCGCTCGATCCGGTGCATTCGGCAGAACGTCGGCGACGCGCACCTGCTGCCGGACCTGGCGCACACCGCGCTGCTGAGCCCGTTCCACTTCCACCGGGTGTTCCGGCGCGTCACCTCCGCGACGCCGGCCCGGTTCCTGGCCGCGGCGCGGATGGCCGAGGCCAAGCGCCTGCTGGCGCGCACTCCGATGAGCGTCACCGACATCTGCATGCGGGTCGGCTATTCCAGCCTCGGCACCTTCACCACCCAGTTCACCAGGCTGGTCGGGGTGCCGCCGCGCCGGTTCCGCAAGCTCCTCGAGCCCTACGCCGACCAGCCCGTCGGTGAGATCCTCGGGCGGCTGCGCGCGGTGCTGCCGGAACCGGCGCGGGCGCAGGTGACCGGCTGGGTTTCCGGTGCGCCGGACGGTGCGCTGGCCGCGGTGGGGCTGTTCCGCTCCGGCATTCCGCAGGAGGTGCCGGCGGCCTGCGCGATCGTGCGACCGCCGGGCATCGCCGCCCTCGGCGGGTTGCCCGACGGTGATTTCCATGCGCTGGCAATGAGTTTCGACCTGCGGGCGAGTGTGGCGGATGCGCTGGTCGGGGAGGACGAGGAGCTCTGCCACGTGGGCGCGGCCCCGCAGGTGGTGCAGATCCGGGACGGCCGCGCCGCTTCCACGACCCCGCTGCGCATCCAGCTGCGCCCCCAGGCCCCGGTCGACCCGCCGCTGGTGCTGGCCACCCCGATCCTCCTGGCAGCGGACCTGCTCGCCCCGGCGGGCTGAAGCACCGCTCTAGCAGCTGTTTTGGAAGTGGTGCAGTCGGGTGTGGTAGCGCGGGCTTTGTTTGTTGAAGCGGCGCAGCCGCTTAGCCCACCCTCGCAGCTGGCACCGCCGCGGGTTCTCAGGCTGTGCCCGCCCTTCTGGGCTACTGGGCGAGGCCAGTCCCCGATGCCGCGTATTGGGCATACGTAAGTCGGGGCTCCCACAGTCCAGGCGGCGGCTGTAATTCCCGCAGGGGGCCGCCACCCGCACCGCCACGCAGAACGAGCCTGGAAACAGGCTGTCTAGCGCTGTTTGCGGCCCTGCTTGAGCAGCGCGACGACCTCGGCGGCACGGGACGCTCGCGTGTCAGGCGATTTCGCACCGGCTACCCAGCCGGTGTACTGGCGCCGGTAGAAGCCGGAGAGGCCGTCGAAGAACGCCGCCGCGTCCGGTTCTCCTCGCAGTGCAGCGGCGAGTTCGGCCGGCGGCCGGACCGGTTCCGGGTCGGCCGGTTCGAATGCGACCGCCACCTCGTCGCCGGGCTCGACGCCCGCGGCCTCGCGAAGCTTCTTGCTGACGGGGAAGAAGAACTCCCCGCCACTGCTGCCGAGGGAGCCTTCGAACTCGGTGCCGTTGATCGTGCCGCGGACGTAATGCCGTGGGCGCTTTCCCCACTCCGCGGTCGGATCGAAGGGCATGCGGACCCGGACGTGGCCGCGCTCGCCGGTCTCCAGTCGGGCGCTGAACTCCTTGCGTTGCACGATCTTCTCCTGCCTTTGCCGGTGGGTCGCCAGCGTACGACGGGTACCGGCGGTGGTGCGGCGGATCGCCCGGTCGCCGGTGAAGAGGGCAAGTTGGAAGAAGTCCGGGCCCCACCCGGCCGAGAGACTTGACCGCGTTCGCCCGCGGCGGGTGACCGCGGGCCGGGGGATCTCACGGTCTGGGGGATTGATCGGGATGGCCCTGTCCGACCAGCAGCGTCAGGTGATCGCGCGGCAATGGCTCGACGCCGCCTACAGCGGCGACCTGCAGGCCCTCGAAAAGCTCATGTCGGGTGCGGTGATCGACCACTCCGGTCTGATCGACGCCTACGGCGGCGGCGCGCGCGGCTGCATGGGGCTGATCGGCGAGCTGCGCAACAGCCTGCCGAACTACAACGGCGCGGTTCAGTCGGTGGAGGTCGACGGTGAGCGCGTGACGATCCGGCACCGCGGTGCGGCCGACGCGCCCAACCGGGCCGGCGCGCTCGCGCCCGCCAGCGGGTGGGGTGATGGCACCCCGCAGCGGGTGGACTTCCAGATGACCTCGGTGGTGCGCATCGACGACACCGGCCGCATCGTCGAGCACTGGGCCCCGGAAGGCCCGTTCGGGCAGATCGGTCCGCCGCCGACGCCGGAGCCGGGCGAGCCGCAGACCGGCACGCCGGAGCAGAACAAGCGCTACATGCAGAAGTTCGTGCGCAACGTCATCGACGCGGAATCCCCGGAGAACGCCCGGTACTACTTCGTGGAGAACTTCCGCAACCACGACCCGGCGCCCGGCGAGAAGCCCGGGCTGGCCGGTGCCACCGACTTCCTGCGCAGCATCTACGCCGCCTTCTCCGGATTCCAGACCACATTGGACCAGCAGGTCGCCGAGGACGACCTGGTCGCGGGCCAGTGGTCGCAGACGTTCGTCAACACCGGGCCGTACCTGAACTTCCCCGCCTCCGGGAACCGGATCGACATCGGCGGGATCACCATCACCCGGGTGCGCGACAACCGCATCCTGGAGCAGTGGGAGGCGCGTGACGCCGTGAGCCTGGTGTCCCAGATGGGGGTGCCCTCGCCGCTCGGGCCGCTGGAGGACGACGAGCCGGCCACCGACCGCGACGAGGCGAACAAGGCGCTGGCCCGCCGGTTCTTCTACGACGTGTGGAGCAACGGCAAGCTGGAGCTGATCGACGAGCTGTTCGCGCCGGAGTTCACCAACGGCCTGCCGCTGCCCGGGCAGCGGCCCGGCGTGGCCGGTGTCCGGCAGCTGGTCCGCCGCATGCGCTCGGCCTTCCCCGACGGATCGGTCAGCGTCGACCTGCAACTGGCCACCGAGGACCGGGTGGTCAGCCGCTACACGTTCCGCGGAACGCACCAGGGCACCTTCCGCGGCGTGCCCGCCACCGGGAAGACCGTCGAGGTCACCGGGATCGGCATCCACGCCGTCGGCCCCGGCGACCGGATCACCGCGCACTGGGGCTACTTCGACGACATGACGCTGATCATGCAGCTCGGGCTGCTCACCCTGCCGACCGAGCCACCGCCGGTCGGGACGCCGCCGCCGGGCGGGAAGCCGCCGGGCGGCGGCCCGCCGCCGGGCACGGGCTATCCCCAGGGGCAGCAGGCCCAGCAACGCCCGGACGTCACGCAGCGGATCACCGTGCAGCAGCCGCCCGGACAGCAGCCGCCGGGGCAGCAGCAAGGGCCGCCCCAGCAGCAGCCGGGTCAGCAGCCGCCGGGCGGCCAGCAGTCGTCGTGGTAGCCGGTTCCCGTCGGTGGCCGGCCACCCCGGCCGCCGACGTCGTGCGCTCGCTGATCCACCGGGTGTACCGCGGCCGGGACCGCGCCGCCCTGGACCTGCTCGTCGCCGACGACGCCGCCGAAGTCCGCGCGGAGTGCCTGCGGATCCTCGACCTGCTCGCCGGATTCCCCGATGCCCGGCCGGTGCTGGAGGACCTGATCGACGACGGTGGCTGGATCGTCGCCCGGTTGACCGTCCACGGCACGCACCTCGCCGCCGGGCCCGGGCCGGACGCGGCGGAACCCACCGGGCGGCGGGTCGCCGCGCCGCTGTTCGGCATGTTCCGGGTCGACGGCGGCCGGATCGCGCAGTCCTGGCAGCGACTGGACGAGCAAGTGGTGGCGGCCGGGCTCGCCGATCCGGCGAATGCGGTCGAACCGGCACTGGAGCTCGACGAGATCCAGGGCAACGTGCTGCCCGGGTTCCGCAAGGACCACGTCGCCTTGGCATACCTGGAGATCCGGGACTTGGCGCGGGCCCGCGCCTGGGTCGCCCGGCAGGCGGACGTCGTCGCCACCGCCGCCGAGGTGCTCGACTTCATGCGTTTGTTCGGCGCCGCGACCCGCCGCCGCGGTCACCGGCCCGGGCTGACGGCCACCTGGCGCAACCTGGCCTTCTCCTACGATGCCCTGCGCCGCTTCGCTCCCGACGCCGATCAGATCGACGCCCCGGCCTTCCGGGCGGGAATGCACTCCCGCGCTGCCACGCCGGCGGCGGACTGGGTGATCGGATCGCCGGGGTCCGTGCCCGATGTCGTCGTGCTGCTCGCCGCCGACGACGAGGCGGGCCTGTCGGCCGAATGCGCGGCGCTGCAGGCGGAACTGGGCGGCGGGTTCGACCTGCGCGGCATCCAGCGCGGGGCCGCGCTGCCCGGCGAGCGCGAGCACTTCGGCTTCCGCGACGGGGTTTCGCAGCCCGGCATCCGCGGGCACCGGGCGGCCCCGCCGTTCGACCCGATCACGCCGCGCCGGGATCCGCGGGACGTGCAGCGCGGCCACCCGGGCCAGCGCCTGGTGTGGCCGGGGGAGTTCGTGCTCGGGTACCCGGCGCAGGACGCCGCCGATCCGGCCCTGCCGGGCCCGGTGGCCGACGCCGGTCCACGATGGACCAGGAACGGCACGTTCCTGGTGTACGCCCGGTACCGGCAGGACACCGAGGGGTTCGCGGACTTCCTCGACAGGGCCGCGGCATCGATCGCGGAGCGGGAGCCGGAGCTGGCCGACCTCACCCCGGACCGCCTGGGCGCGCTGCTGGTCGGGAGGTGGCGCAGCGGTGCGCCGGTGATGCGCGCGCCCTGCGCCGACGTACCGGAACTGGGCGAGAACGGCCGACTCGACAACGACTTCGCCTACCGGCAGGCGACCCCGCCGCTGCCCGCGTCGGCGGCCTGCCCGGTCGCGCACCCGCCCGCGCCGGCGGATCCGGCGGGCCTGCGCTGCCCGCTCGGCGCGCACATCCGCAAGGCGTACCTGCGCGACGACACCCCGCCCGGTGCGATCGCGGGCGACGTGCAGCGGCACCGGATGCTGCGCAGGGGAGTCCCGTACACCGACGAGACGCCGACCGGCGTCGATCGCGGTCTGCTGTTCCTCTCCTACCAGGTTTCGATCGAGCGGCAGTTCGAGTTCGTCCTGCGGCAGTGGCTGCGCAACCCGTCCCTGCGGGTGCCGGGGGAGGGCGTCGATCCGTTGCTGGGCGTCGTGCCGGGTGGCCCCACGACCGTGCGCATCCCGGTTCCCGACGGGGCCGTCGAGGTGGATCTGGAGCGCTCCTGGACCGAACTCACCGGGGGCGGCTACTTCTTCGTGCCGTCGGTCTCCGCGCTGCGCCACCTCGCCGGGTGCTGAGCCCGGGTCAGCCGTCGGTGGTGGTGGACAACCGGAGCATCCGGACGCAGCGCTGGATCGCGTCCGGGTCGCCGTCGATCGTCAGGCCGCCGGTGATGATGGCGTCGAAGGGGCTGAGCATGCGGGCGCCGATGCGGATGAAGGTCTCCGGGTCCGCGCCGACCACGATGGCCGGCGGCAGCTCTCCGGAGCCGCGGCGCACGTGCACCTGGCCCTCGGCGACCTCGACGGTGAAAACCCTGTCGCCGACCCGGAATTCGTAGTTCTCGTCGCGATCCGGCAGGTCCGAGACGGAGATCATGGCCTGCACGGCGAGGAAACCCCACTCGGCCCGGCTGATGCCCGCGCTGTCCTCCTCGCTGAGGAACTGCATGCCCCAGTGCGCCAGCGCCAGGATGGGCTCGCGCAGCTGCTCACCCCGCTCGGTCAGCCGGTACTGCTTGCCGCGGCCGTCGCCGGGCACCGCGTGCTGCTCGATCACGCCGTGCTCGGTGAGGGTGCGCAGCCGCTCGGCGAGCAGGTTCGGGCCGATGCCGGGCAGGTTCGGGGGCAGCTCGTTGAACCGCGCGGGACCGATCAGCAGCTCGCGCAGGATCAGCATGGTCCAGCGTTCGCCGATGACGGTGAGCCCGGCGGCGAGCCCGCAGAACTGGCCGTAGTCGCGTTTGCCCGCCATCGCTCCGCCGCCCGTCCTTCTGGCTCGTCACTGCGAGATGACAATCGCAAATGATAGTAACATCATGGCCCGGGCGAGCCGTTCGCGACCGCGTGGCGTTCGCCTCACAAGGGCGCCTTCTGGGGCAGGGTAGCGGTTTTCCCGGCCGTTGCGGTGCGGTGGCGGCGGCCGATGTACCAGGAGAGCAGGCCGCTGCAGAGGGCCAGCACGGCCACTGCCACTAACACGTCCGATACCGATGCCACCAGGGCGGCCAGGACCAGCGGTCCGGCCAGCCCGCCGAGCCGGTTGCAGAACGAGATGTTGCCGGCGACCCCGGCCCGGCGTCCCGACTCGGCGAGGTCGGCGGCGACCGGGAGGAAGACCGCGGCCATGGTGTTGACCGCGAACAACGCCGCCACCAGCGCGCCCGCCGAGACCCACGCGGCGCCGTCGGCCACGCCGGAGAAGGTCAGCGCGAACAGCATCGTCGCGGTGAGCACGGCCAGGCCGAGGCAGATCGGCACCGGGCCGAACCGGCGGTAGCACCACGCCAGCAGTACAGCGCAGGGCACCATCGCCAGCGCCGCGGCGGTCAGCAGCGCGTTGGCGGTGCCCGCCGGCAGCCCGTCCGCCCTCGACAGGGTGGGCACCCACGTGGTGAGCCCGAAGGTCAGGATGCCGGTCAGCGCGGCGTAGACCCGCTGCAGCCCGGTGCTCAGCGTCGAGCGCGCGACGGCGGTCCGCGCGGCGGGCGCGACCGGTGCCGCGCTCGGGGCGCGCTCCGGCACCAGGAAGGTCACCGCCACCAGGACCAGCCCGGTCGGCGCGCCGATGAGCCACAGGATCCGCCAGCCGAAGACCGGTTCCAGCCACAGCGCCGATCCGGCGGCCACCAGGTAGCCGATCGCGGTCGCCACCACCGACAGCGCCACCACCGCCGGCCCGCGCACCCGGGTGCCGAACACATCGGCCAGCAGCGTGACCAGCAGCGGCGCCAGCCCGCCGACGGCGACGCCCATCAGCAGGCACATCACCACGTTGCCCGCGAAGGTCGGCATGCACCCGCACATGCTGGTGGCGGTGAAGCCCAGGGTCGCGATCAGGTAGCAGCGGCGGCGGCCGTACCGGTCGGCGAGCCGGCCGAACAACAGCGCGCCCGCGGCAGTGCCGGTGAGGCCTGCGACGGCCAGCAGCGAGGCGGTGCCGGGCGAGATTCCGTACTCCTCCCGCATGCCGGGGATGACGAAGCCGAGCGTGGACGTCTTGCTGATGTCGATGGTCAGCGCGGCGGTGGCGACGACGGCGACCAGGCCCGTCCGCCGCCGGGAGAGCGCGTCCGCTGTGACCGGCCGGCGCGCGGGGTGCCAGGGCGCGGCGGAGAGCACGAGGAGGATGCCGACGGCTGCGACGAACATCTCGGGCATCTCCGACAGGGGCATCCCGTGCAGCCGGGACATCGGGGGCTCGCCGGTCATGCCCGGCATCGATGCGGGCATGGTCATCGCCCGCGCGAAGCCGATGGCGGAGGCGATCAGGGTGATGGCGGTGCCGACCGCCACCACGGCGGTGCCGCGGGTGGGCGCCACGACGGACATGGGGATCTCCTTCTCCGAGTCTGTGAGCGAAGGCCCGTTCTGGTCATACGCGAGTCGGGGATCCCGGAGTCCAGGCGGCGTCTGAGGTTTCGCTAAGCGACCACTTGCGAAAACCGAGTTCTCAAAAGGATTCTCAGCTGAAGGTCCGCAGGGCGTGCGCTAGTTCGTCGGGGATCGGGGTGGGGTGGACCGCGTCGCCGGTGCGGCGCATGCAGGCGACCGTCTGGCCGCCGCGGGCGACCGGGGCGGCGTCGCGGCGGAAGTCGAAGTCCATCGCGATCCGGTTGCCGGACGCCGCCCGCAGCGTCATCGCGATGTCCACGGTCTCCAGCGCGAAGCACTCCGCGTGGTACTGCATCGAGCAGGACAGCGTGACCAGCGCCAGTGCGCCGGTGCTCAGCGCGGTGAGCACTCCTGGCGCGTGATCGGCCAGGAACCGCTCCCGGCAGTGGCCCTGCCAGTGCAGGTAGTGCGCGAAGTAGACGTTGCCGACGAGGTTGGTCTCGTCGAGCGTGACCGTGTGCCGGTGGTGGTAGGCGCGCACGGCTCACCCCGCCGGCACGGCGACGGCAAGGGCCGCGTCGCCGAGCTCGTCGATCGATGCGCGGGCGATGACCACCCGCACCCGCCCGGCGCGGACCACGACCAGGCCGTCCTCGGTGACGTGGTCGATGCGCAGCGGATGTCCCTGCTCGTGCCCGAGCTTGACCACTGCCTCCCGCGCCGTCCACACCCGCGCAGCGGCCGCCGCCGGGTCCTCGCCGAGCTTGTCCGCCACCTCGTCGACCAGTCCGCGGTCGACGCGTTCCAGCGCGGTCGGCCGGATCGGTTCGGTCGGCGAAATCCGTTGCCAGTCCAGGCCGATCGGCGTTCCCGCGACACCGAGCAGCAGGCAGCCACCGGTGTAGGCGGCGCTCGCGTGCCCGCCGGGCACGTGCAGGGCGCCGCGCGGATCGTGCCCGGCCGGTGCGCCGAGCACGCGGGTGAGGAGTCCGGCGGCGTCGCCGCGGGCGCCGACGGCGGTGATCAGCTCGATCCCGTCGGCCAGTCCGGTTTCCACGAGCCGGCGCGACAACCACGGGCCCACCAGGCGCAGCGGGAGCTCGCCGGACCGGTGCTCGCCGGTGGCGCGCAGCCGCAGCCCTTCCCAGCGGGCGACCGCCGCGCCGCCGGGATCGACCACGTCGACGTCGAAGCAGTACGTGTCGGCGGTGTGCCCCCGTTCGTCGGCGATCACCCGCAGCGGGCCGCGCGGTGCTCGCCACACCGTCATCCGGTCGGCGCCGGTCGGCAACGCGAGCCGGTGGGGCGCGCAGGCCAGCAGCACGTGCAGCGCCGCGTCGTGCGCGCCCGGGTCGCCGAGGAGCAGGTCGCCGCTGTGGAACTCGGAGAACCAGTCCTGATCGGCGGCCTGGACCCATGCCCGCACGCGGAAGGCCGACAGCACGTCGTAGCGCAGTAACCGCCGAAAACGTCCACTATGGAATAATAATTTTCCGTAATAAGGATGGGAATTCGCGGTCTCCTCGGGTGGTTCGGCGGGATCGATCGCGGCCGGTGCCGGCGGTGCCGCCGCGATCCGGGCGGTGAACTTGTCGGCGCGGAATCCGTCCCGCGCCTCGCGGATCACCGCCTCCGCGCCCTCGCCGCCGGCGAGCGCGGCGATGCGGATGGTCGCCTCGCCGTCCACCGCGATCGGTTCGCGCAGCGCCACGTCGGCGAACGAGCGCACCTCGTCGACCCCGGCCACGCTCGCCACCTGCGCCATCGCCTCCAGGCCCAGCACCGCGGGCAGGACCGGAGTGCCGGCGATCCGGTGGTCGTCGAGGTAGCGGTCGGCGCCCGGGCTCAGGTGCGCGTCGCTGACGGCCTCGACGCCCGGCGTGCGCGTCAGCCGGTCCTCGTCGAAGCGCAGCAGCGGCTCCGGTCCGGTGTCGAACGACGCCGTCGGCATCGCGGGGAACCGGGAGGTGACCAGCAGCGACACCGGGGCGTCCGGGGTGGAGAGCGCGTCCAGCAGCGCGGAATTGCCCTGCTCCGGGCCGATCGGCACCACGCCCTGCGCGCGCAGCGATTCCAGCACGCCGAGGTCCACCCCCATGCCGATGCCCGACCACAGCGACCACTCCAGCAGGTGGACCCGGCGGCCCGGCGCGGCCCACGCCTCCAGGCGGTGCCGCAGCACGTCGTTGGCCAGGCAGTACTCGGCCTGGCCGGGAAGGCCGAACCGGCCGATGATCGAGCCGTAGCCGACCACCAGCCGCAGGTCCTCGCACGCCGACAGCAGGGCTTCCAGCCCGTCCACCTTGGGCCGCATCGTCGCCGCCAGCGAATCACCGGTCACGTCGGCCAACCGACGCGGCTCGTTGACACCGGCGCCGTGCAGGAGGCCCCGGACCGGCCCGTGCGCGCTCGCTTCGGCGACCATCGCGGCAACCGCCGCCCGGTCGGCGACATCGCAGCCGATGTAGTGTGCGTCCACCCTGGTGCGCATGTCCCGGACCGCAGCCGAGATCGCCGGATCGCCGGTGGCGGTGCGGCCGAGCAGGACCAGCGTGCAACCGGTGCGTTCGGCCAGCGCGAGGGCGGTATGCGCCGTGATGCCGCGAACCCCGCCGGTCACCAGGCACACGTCCCCCTGTTGCAGCGGAAGTGGTTGCCCGCCACCGAGTTCCCGGTGCCGCAGCGCGGTGCGCGTGATGCCGCCCGCGGCGTCGATGTGCAGTTCGGCGTAGCCGTCGCGGATCGGGAGTCGATCCGGATCGAAGCGCGTTCCGGGTTCGTCGAGCCCGACCACTCCCACCCCGGCCGGGTGCAGCTCGGCCGCGACGCTGCGGCCGATTGCCTCCGCCGCTTCATGGCCACTGTGGACGATCAGCAGCCGGTCGGGCCCGGTTTCCGCGATGTTCCGCAGCAGGGCGGCGATCCCGGAGCGGGAGAGCGTCTCGTCGAGCACGACCGCCAGGTTCCCGGCCCCGTCGTCGTGGTGGTCGAGCAGCCAGTGCCCGGCCGGTGCCCGCACCGACCAGCGCAGCCCGCCGCCTTCGGCCGGTGCTACCGGGAGCCGGTCGGCGGCGAAGGCGCGCACCCAGCCCCGGACCCCGGCCGGCGCCTCGGCGTCGCTGCCGGCGGCGTCCGCATCGAGCTCGGCGAGCACTGCGGCCGCTTCGCCGACCGTGGCATCCGCCAGCGACAGCGGGGAGCTCGGCGGCCGCTTGCCGAGCGCACCGGCCACCCTGCCGACGATCTGCACCACCTGCAGGGAGTTCAGGTGCAGGTCGCCGAGCAGCGAACTGCCCGCGCCGATCGACTCGGCGGGCAGCTCCAGCTGCGCCGCGAGGTGCTCGATGAGCGCGGGCAGCGGCTCGGCGGGTGTCCGCGCCTGTGCCGCGGGCCGAGCGCCGCTGGGAATGGCAGTTTCAATTGAAACTGCCGCCAGCCCGGCGCCGTCGACGCGGTCGGCGGGTTGCTCGCAGGGGTTGGCCAGCAGCCGGGGCATCGCATCCGCCCGGACCGTCCGGAACCGCCGGCCGGCGAACCACGGGCCGAGATCGGCCGCGCCACCGGCGGCGAGCACGGCGGTGGCGAACGCATGCCGCCGGGCCGGGCCGCCGCAGTCCAGGCTGATCGCAGGGGTCGCGGTGGCGGACCGGGCCAGGCCGGACAGGATGGTGCCGGGACCGGTCTCGACCAGCAGGTCGCAGCGGGCCGCAAGGCGTTCGAGCGCGGCGGCGAACCGCACCGGCCGGGTCAGCTGCTCGACCAGCAGCGCGGGCAGCGCCGCGCCGGCGGGGAGTTCGGTGCCCGTGATGGTGGACAGCACGGTTCCCGCGAGTGCGTCGAACTCGAAGTCCCGCAGGGCCCGCCGCAGCGGCTCGACCGCGCCCAGCATCGCGGGGCTGTGGAACCCGTGCGAGACGGGCAATTTCGTCGCGGTGATGCCACGCTCGGCGGCCCGCCGGACGACGGCCAGCACATCGGCGGTGGGGCCGGAGATCACGACCTGTTCCGGGCCGTTGTAGCCGGCGATCACCGCCGCGGTGCCGTCGAGCAGCCGTTCGGCCTGCTCGGCCGTGGCCGTCAGCCCGGCCATGCCGCTCTCCGGCGCGCCATGCTCGGACATGATGCGCCCGCGCTCGGCCGCGAGCCGAAGCCCCGCACCGGCGGTGCACGCGCCGGCCCAGACGAGCGCGCTGATCTCGCCGAGGCTGTGCCCGGCCGCGGCGGTGGCGCGGCAGCCCAGCCGGTTGAGCCAGGCCAGCCCGGCCAGCGACTGCCGGACGATGGCGGGTTGCGCCAGCCGGGTGTCCACTTCGGACTCATCCACCGCGGGCAGGTCCGGGACCAGCATCCGGGCCGCCCAGCCGGGCAGCTCGGTGCGGACCGGCGCCGCCTGCCCCGGGAACAGCAGGCCCACCCGGATCGCGCCGGCCCCGAGCGCGTAGCCGGCCTGCTCGTCGAAGCCGAGTCGCCGGTCCCAGCCCCGCAGCCCGCGGCGGGCGGCGCGCGCCGCATCGGCCAGCGCCGCCGGATGGTCGGCGACCAGCGCCGCGCGCACCGCACCCACCTCCTGCCGCTGGGTGGCCGCGAGGTCGTGCAGCTCG
This sequence comes from Saccharopolyspora sp. NPDC045839, assembly GCF_056431645.1. Taxonomy (NCBI): domain Bacteria; kingdom Bacillati; phylum Actinomycetota; class Actinomycetes; order Pseudonocardiales; family Pseudonocardiaceae; genus Saccharopolyspora; species Saccharopolyspora sp. NPDC045839. The sequence continues at coordinate 21,360 of NZ_JBWKKH010000013.1, read as the reverse complement.
GCATCGCTGAGCCGCTCGGCGATCGGGGCGAGGACGTCCAGCCGGTGCGCGAGCTCGGTTTCGTCGCGGCCCGCCACCAGCACGATCTCGTGCTCCGGGAGCGGCGCGGACCACTGCAGCACCTCCGGTGGCATCCGGCGCCGCCCGCGCTCACCACCGGCTTCGAGCACGACGTGCGCGTTGATGCCGCCGAACCCCATCGACGACACCGCCGCCAGCCGCCTCGGCGAATCCCACGGCTGCGCCCCGGTGAGCACCCGCAGCGGCGTGGTCGTGCGATCCAGCAGTTCGTGCGGACTCTCGCAGCCGGTGGTCGGCGGCAGCACGCCGTGGTGCGCGGCGAGCGCGGCCTTGATCAGCCCTGCGACCCCGGCGGCGGCCTTGGTGTGGCCGATGTTGGCCTTCACGCTGCCCAGCGCCGCCTTGGCCGCACCGGGCCCGCGCACCTCGGTCAACGCGGCCAGCTCCACCGCGTCGCCGACCGCGGTGCCGGTACCGTGCCCCTCCACCATCTCGACCGAATCGGGCCGGACCCCGGCCATCCGGTAGGCGCGGCGCAACGCCAGCGCCTGCCCGTTCTCGGCGGGCCGGGTGAGTCCGCCCGCGCCGTCCGAGGAACTGCCCCAGCCGGCGATGCGCGCGTACACGCGCATGCCCAGCCGTTCGGCGTCGGCGGCGCGCGCCAGCGCCACGATGCCGCAGCCTTCGCCGGGCAGGAAACCCGTCGGCGCGCGGTCGTAGATGCGCATCCGGTCGGTGGCCAGCGCGCCCAGCCGGGCGAAGCCCACCAGCTCGAACGGATCGAGGCTCAGGTCCACGCCGCCGGCCAGGGCGAAGTCCAGCTCTCCGGTGCTCAGCGCCCGGCTGGCCGCCATGACGGCCAGCAGGCTCGACGAGCACGCGCCGTCCACTGTGTACCCGGTGCCGTGGAAGTCGAAGTGGTTGCAGATCCGTCCGGCGATGGTGTTGCTCAGCGCCCCGGCCAGCGATTCGTCGCCGGGCACCGGGAACGGCGACTTCACCAGCTCCGCCAGCCGGCTCACCACTTCGGCGGCCACGTCGTCGGCGACGCCGCTGCGGTGCAGCGCCGTCGCCGCGGCGTCCCGCACGAACGGCCACCGCGTGCGCAACGTGCCTGCCCTGGTGAACTCGCCGGTCAGCGAATTGCCGATGATCACGCCGGCCGTGGCGCGGTCCAGCCCGTCGCCGTCCGGGCGGCCGGCGTCGGCCAGCGCCGCCGCGGCGGTCTCCAGCGCCAGCCAGTGGGTGTGGTCCGCCGCCCGGTGCAGCGCGCCCGGCACCCCGAACCGGCTTCGGTCGAACTCCCAGTCGCGCAGCAGGGCCGCCCGGTCGACGTAGGTGAGATCGGGTTCGGCCGGGTCGCCGCGATAGCCGGCCGCCAGCCGTTCCCCGGGCAGCGCGCGGAACGCCCTGCGGCGGCCGAGCACGTTCTGCCACAGCTCTTGCGGACCGGTGGCGTCCGGGTACCGGCAGCCGATGCCGACCACGGCGATCCCTTCCATGCCAACCTGCTTCCTTCTTGTTAATCAAAGGTGATCAATAGTTGGATGTTTCGCTCTCCGCCGGGTGGCTGGAGTCCGGGATCGGCAGTCTGATCCGGGTGGCGATCGGTCCGTTGCTCTGCGCTCCGACACGCTGGTGAGCGCCTCAGCGGTGACCCCTTTGGTCCACGCCGCCAAGCGCCGGTTGACATTCCGGCCACGCCGAGCGCGGCTGGTGAAACTCTTGGTGAGGTCTTCCGCCGCGATCAACGCGGCCTTGTCAACAACAGCATGCACAGCACGGAACGTGGTGGTGCGCACAGTTTGTTGCCAGCGGGACGAACGCCGGTCCCGCTTGATGGTTCCGAGATCGTTGCTGACGATCCGGTTTGCCTTGGCGTGATCACCGGCTTCGCGGGCTTTTTCCGCGAGCGACCGGATCTTGGCCCGGCGCGCGTTCTTCGCCTTCCGGTAGTCCGACTCGGAGGTCAGAAGCGCACCGAGTTCGGTGCCGTGGTGCTGCCCGTCGGAGTCGGTGAGGACTTCGGTGTAGCCCTTGTCCACCCCGATCTCACGATCACCAGCAGGCCGTGCCGAGGACTTCATCTCAGAGGCGTCGATTTGGTAGTGAACCTCGACACGGCCGCCGCGCAGGATCAGCCGCAGCGTCCCGGACGGTGTCACCGTGGTGTTCAGCGGGATCCGCACCAACTGACGACGCTGCAAACCCGGCACAGCAAGCCAAACGTCACCGTCTTCGGTCAGCCTGAACGTGCGGTACTTGTCGCTGCGCACCACGATCTGGTTGTGGGTGCGGTTGCGGCCACGCTTCCAATGTTTCCGCATCTGCCGTGACAGGAACGGATCCTCGGCCCACGTGTCGCGTTTGAGCGCGGTGTACATCCGCTTCTGTTCTGCCTGGTCCGAGGTTCGCCGACGGATCGCTTTGCGGACGGCTGCTTTCGCGGCAGCCCGGTTCGCGGTGATGTCGGCGACCGCGTCCCGAACCGTTTCCTTCCACGCATTCGCCAACACACCGAACAACTCGGCCGTACCGTCAACCATCCACTGGTCACGGATCTTGCGGTCAGACAATCCTGCGCCGTTGACCGAACCGTAGCGCTGCCACACCTCACTGCGAATCCGCCCCAACCGGCCAGCCTGCTCCAAAAGCTGCGCATACTTGCCGGTGTTGAGGCTCTGTGAGTACGCGATCCTGGTGACCTTCACAAGACCATCTCGTTGGGGCCCTTCTCGTAGCGTCGCGCCCCGTGCAAGCGGCCCGATAGGGCGTGCGCAATCGCAAGTAGATCCTCGATCATCTTCTGCTGCGAAGACAGCACTCCTGATTTACAACCTGGGCCTCGCAACCGTTGTTCTCCGTGACGTGGCTGAAGTAGTCGAACCCGAACCACGCAAGCCGGTCCTCGTACCCGATCACCAAGGTTGCGACTTCGCTGATTTCGATCACGCTCATGACGTTCAGGGACTCGCGGACCGTGATGCGTTCTTCTAGCGCCCGCCTGCGCACAGTGCTGGCTGAACCCACCTCCTGCGCAAATCCGCCGACACGGCACATGCCGATCATTATGGCCAAAAGGGGCCATGAGCGAACAAGCAACACGCACTGGATTGCACCTCCCGTTCGGTGCTCACCGGATCGGATCGAGCTGCTGCCGCTCGCGCTCCCGGGATCCGGTGGCTCGTGCCAGCAGCAGGACCGCGCCGCGCAGGACGCAGGTGATCACCAGCGCGAAGAAGAGCCCGAACACCACGCCGGAGACGACCAGCACGCCGTAGACGAGCGCGGTGCAGGCGCCGAAAAGGGCCTGGTTGCGGGATTTCATCGGAGTGGTGCCCGGATCGGTGATCATGTAGTTGGTGTAGAGGACGAACGCCACGCCGGTCATCGGCAGCAGCGCCGCCACCAGCGAGTGGTCCAGCAGCAGCCAGCGCAGCACGGCCTGCGCGGCGAACCCGCCGACCCAGCCGAGGATCAGCGGGACCTTGCCGGTGAGCTTGGCGTTGATCATGGTGCCGAGCATCAGGATGCCCAGCGGGATCAACCAGTCGACGGTGCCGGTGGGGAAGTTGGTGAAGTGGTACGGCGGCGCGATCCCCACCCACGGGAACAGCAGCAGCGTCACCACGATGCCGAAGTTGGACGGGTTGAGCACGTGCCGCAGCCGGCCCGCCACCTGGATGCGCACGACGTACTTGCTCGTGTTGGCCACGACCACGGCGAACAGGTACGGCCACAACGAGCTGTTGCCGTACAACAGCATCGCGCAGGCCAGGGCGGTGATGTGGGCCGGCAGCAGGAAGTTCACGGCGGCCTGCGCGCCGCCCCGGTAGGCGGGCCGGACGTCGCGCGCCCGGCTGTCCAGGAACTCCAGCAGGAACGCGACGGCGTAGCTGGTCAGCACCGCGGCGACCGGGGTGATCGGGGACTGCTCGAACCCGAGCACGGTGTGCCCGGCGATGTTGAACACGGTGATCGAGACGGCGAACCGGCGCAGGGCCTTGATCCGCTTGTCCACCGGTGGTGCCGGGGCCGGATCGGGCTCGTCGCGGGAGGGCTGGCGGGTGGTGGTCGGTGCGGTGCTCGTCATCGGATGACCGCCGTTCCATCGGGGTTCAGCAACACGGTGTGCGTGCCCGGGCCGATGTCGATCCGGGCGGTGTGCACGGCGGTGCCGTCGCGCCAGGTGATCTCGGCCGGCACGGCGCGGCCGTCCGGCAGCCCGAAGTGCAGCGTCGAGTCGGACACCCCGGCGTGCCCGTTGGCGGGGTAGAGCTGGGCGCGCTGTTCGCCGTCGGGGAAGGAGAGCACCGCCTCGGCGCCGATCGCCGGGGTCCGGCCGCCGGCCGCGGCGGGCCGCAGCAGCCGCAGGTCGGCTGCCGGTGGGGCGCCGCGCGCGGTGTTGAGCAGCAGGCGCGAATCCTCCCACTGGTTGGCGACCAGCGCGTCGAGCAGGCCGTCGCCGTTGACGTCGCCGAGCGCGAAACCGCGCGTGACGTCCGGCGCGCCGATGCCCGCCGCGACGGCGAGGTCGTGGAAGCGGCCGTCGCCGGCGCGGACCCAGAACGGGTTGTGCTCGTGGCCGGAGAGGTCGTCGCCGGCCTGGAACTTCGGCCACGCCGCCGGGTACCGCAGCAGCTCGTCGTTGCCCATCGCGAGTTCCTGCAGCTCGGGCCACCGGTCGCGCTCGCCCTTGAGGAACCCGGTGGCCTGCAGCAGCTCGTCGGTGCCGGAGTTGTCGAAGTCCCCGGCCTTGATGTCCCACGACCAGCCGCCGCGGGCCAGCCCGAGCTCCTCGGCGCGCTCGTCGAAGGGCAGCTCGCCGCGCCGCAGATCCGCCGCCTCGCCGGTCGGGACGAACGCGAAGTTGCTCTCCTGCAACGCGAACGGGGTGGTGATGTTGCTGACCACCATCATCGGCAACCGCTGCCCGCGCGAGTAGCTGTAGTTGACCCCCATGCCCTTGAAGGAGTCGTGGCCGAGGACCTCGGAGCGCGGCGTGGTGACGTCGCGCCGCCCGTCGACCTGGGTGAGCCGGACCTGGCCCGGCGTCGAGGAGTTGACCAGCAGCTGGTCGGGCCCGAAGTCGTTGGCGAAGTACAGGTCCGGCAGCATCCCGTCGGCGAGGTTCTGCAGCCCGATCGACAGCGTCCACGACCGCGCCGAGGCGTCCGGCAGCGCGTTGCTGGCGTCGACCAGCCGCGGCTTGTCGTCGGGCCGGCCGGTCGGGGTGGCGAGCAGCAGCTTGTTGGTCCCGGCGTTGCGCGCCCCGCCCATCGAGTCCTGCATCCGCATCCGCGGATCGTCGGCCGCCGCCGGGTCCAGCACCTTGGCGCCGTCGGGGAAGTAGTTGCCCACCAGGACGTCGAGGTGGCCGTCGCCGTCGACATCGCCGACGTTGACCGCGGTGGAGTTCCAGACCTCCATCGGTTCCACCAGTTCCACCGGACGAAAGCCGGTCGGGTCCAGCCGGCCGGAGTTCAGGAACAGCACCGGTGAGCGTCCCCAGTAGTAGACCAGCACGTCCTGGTCGCCGTCGGAGTCCAGGTCCGCGGGCACGCAACCCATCGGCGCCATCGTGGCGTCCTGGCGGAGCCCGTCCGGCCGGAGCCGGAACGGCTCGTACCGCGGGCCGCCGCTGCGGGGCACCGGGAGGATGGTCACCGAGTCATCGCGCGGATCGACCAGGCAGGCGTCTCCGGAGCGGCCCAGTCCGCGCAGATCCGCCAGGCCCACCGAGGCGCCGACCGCGGAGATCCAGCCGCGGATGTGCTCCAGGCCGGGAGCCACGGTCCGGTCGGTGCGCGCGTTCGGCGGTGGCGCGTTGATCGGCACCGATTCGAAGCCGAAACCCCCTGCCAGATCGCGGGTTTCGGCGTCGCTGAGGGCCGGGCGGACGGTGAGCAGTCCCAGTGCGAGGCACAGCAGCAGGCCGACGGCGGCCGGGAGGGCGCGGCGCAGCGAGCTCGGCATGGGCGTTAAACCTCCAAGATCGGGTGCCGGGTTCAGGAGTTGTCGAGCACGGCGCGCCGCAACCGCGACTTCCACTCGGTGTAGGCCGCGATTCCGGTGCTGCCGCCGAGACCTTCGGCGGCCAGGTCGGTCCACCCGGCGGCGCATTCCGCGTCGGTGGCGAACAGGGTCCTGGCGCCGAGCGCGGTGTGCTCGGGAACGATGCCCGATCGCGCCCGGGCGGCGATTCCGAACAGGCAGCCCTGTCCGAGGTGCGCCCAGTGCGGGCCGCTGGCCTCCCGCAGCGCGCGGAACCCGGCTGCGTCGAGGCCGCCCGCGTAGCAGGAGGCCAGGCCGACGCCGGACCACAGGTGCGGTCGGGCTCGTTCGTCCACAGTGGATATGCGGTGCCGGATTCCGCCCGGATCGGCGCTTTCGATGAACCACAGCGCCCGGCCGCAACCGGCGATGCGGGCCTGGCGGCGTTCGTCGCCCGGGTTCGCGCAGGCCTTGCGCAGCCTGGCCGGACCGGCGAAGAAGCACTCCGCGAAGCCCGCGCCGTCCAGCGCCAGCCAGCGCAGCAGCGGCGTCGCGGGAACCGGCACCGGCAGCGGGATCCGCAGCGGTGCCAGCGCCCAGCCCACTCCGACGTGGATCAGGTGGACGTAGCCGGAGCCGGGGCCGGCCAGCAGCCGGTGCAGCGCGCGCGCCCGGCCGAAGGTGGTGAGATCCCGGATCCCGGCGTGCATCGCCGCGCCCTCGTAGGCGAATCCCCTTTCCTCGTCGGGCAAATCGGCCAATGCCGGATGCGGGTGCCGCCAGTTCGACACGGCCAGGTTGAAGCCGCGCAGGAAGGATCGCGCGTGTTCTTCCAGCAGCGCGCGGTTTTCCGGGCGGTCCACCCGGAAGCCGCGGTGGGCGAAATCGGCCATGCCCATCGGCAGCCGCAAGATCCTGGGCGCCCGGCGGTGGCCCGGCGCGGATCGATCGGTGTCCTCGGATGGGTGCGAACGGGTGCGGTCGGGCGGAGAAATCACGTATTCCCCCAGCGCGGCAATGAAGGAGTGCGTCCCGGTTTGCGGAGCTCGCGGCCGCGGCCGCTGGCCCGGGGTTCGGCTTCGCCGATGTCGCGTGCCTCCCGGGCGCGGCGGGCCCTGCGGGCCGTGCGCCCGTTCTCCCCGGATCCGGAGCAGAAATCAGCTGCTCCCAGTCACTACTATTTCCTACATCGGTATTCGCGGAGGTGTCAAGGGGTGATCGGCCCTGCTGGGGAAGGCCGTTGCCGGCCTCGTCGATGCGTTTCCCGCCGGCGGCGCCGATGTCGCGCAGAGCATCCGCCGCAGTTCTCCGCGACATGGCGCAAGTCGCTCCGGGTGTCCCGGATATCTGCGAATTGCCAGCAAATGCGAATGATTTCAGTCGGATGGAGGTACTGGATCGGTTGCGTCCGAACGGCGCTCGACGCGAGCTGCGGCGGTGCGCTACGTTACCGCGAGTGTCCGGATCGCATCTGCTCTGGGGTGTGCCGAAGGCGTGACGGGACGGGGGAGGTCGCGTGGGGGACCGCGCTCGGTAGCCGATGCTGTCTGAGAATAGTAATTAAAAGTAAAGCTATTTCTGCCATTGCTCGACATTGACGACATCCGTCGCGCGTTGCGCGGCCGATTCCGGGAGTCGGGAGGTAGCGGTGTCAGACGATCGGGACGACCTCGCCGCACCGGGAGTGCGAAGGCGGCACCTCGCGTTGCGGTCCGCCGTGATCGCCGGAACGGCTTTGCGGCACGGCGGCCGGGCGCTCGCGCGCCGCGCCCTGGCGCGGCAGGCGCCGAACGGCTCCGGCGGGCTGGCCGAGCTGGTCGCCGACCTCGGCCCGGCGTTCGTGAAGGGCGCCCAGCTGCTCAGCACCCGCCGGGACCTGCTCGACCCGAAGTGGTGCGACGCGATGGGCGGCCTGCACGACCAGGTGCGCCCGATGTCCCGCCCGCAGGCGGTGCAGGCGCTGCACCGCGCATACCCCGCCCAGCGGGAATGGCCGTTCCGCCGGTTCGACGCCACGGCGGTGGCAAGCGGCAGCATCGCCTGCGTCTACCGGGCGGAACTGCTCGACGGTACCGAGGCGGCGGTCAAACTGCGCCGACCGGGCCTGCACCGGCTCATCGGTGCCGATCTGCGGCTGGTCGCCGCCGGTGCCGGGCTGGTGCAGCGGCTGCCCGCGATGCGGCGGGTGCCCGCGGCCCGCATCGTCGACCAGGTGTCCCAGGCGATCCGGCGGCAGCTCGACCTGGAGCTGGAGGCGCGGGCACTGCAGACGCTGCGCGCGAACCTGGGTGACTTCGCGCGAGTGCGGATTCCCGCGCCGATCCCCGCCGCCTGCGGAGACGGCGCGCTGGTCATGGAGTTCGTGCCCGGCCTGCGGCGCTTCGGCCCGGACAGCTTCACCCGCGAGCAGCGGCGCGAACTGGTGCGCCAGGTGCTGCACGCCGTCTACCGGATGCTGTTCGTCGACGGCCTGGTGCACTGCGACATGCACCCCGGCAACCTCTACCTCAATCCGGACGGCAACGTCGTGCTGCTCGACGCGGGTTTCGTCGTGCCGCTGCAACCGCACGTGAAGCGGCTGTTCGCGGAGTTCTTCCTGAACATGTCGCTGGGGCGCGGGCCGGAATGCGCCGAGGTCGTGCTGCGCAGCGCCGAACACGTGCCACCGGAAGCCGATCTGCCGGGATTCCGCGCCGGCATCGTCGAACTGGTGGCGACCACCGCCGGGCGCCGGGCCGGTGACTTCCGGCTCGCCCCGTTCGCCACCCGGCTGTTCGACCTGCAACGCCGCTCCGGGGTGGCGGCGGCACCGGAGTTCGTGTTCCCGCTGCTGTCGATGCTGGTGCTGGAAGGGATGATCAACGAGTTCGACGTGGACGTCGACTTCCAGGCCGAAGCCATCCCGACGCTGCTGCCCGCGCTGAACCGGTGAACCGGATAGCGGTGTGGCGGGCGCACCGGGTGCCGGTCGCACCTGTGCGGTCGGAGGCGCGGCAGTGGTTCGTGATCGGAACCGGCCCGGCACCGCTGCGCGCCGTCCTGGACGCATCGGCCGCTCGCCCCGGCCCGGCCATCCCGGTCGTCCTGCTGGGCGACCGATTCGGCCCTGATGACAACGAATTCCTGCTCCGCGGACTCGCGGTCGCCCGCGCCGGAGCCGGGCGGCTCGTGCTGGTCCACACCGGCTCCGGCGGCGGGAGCCTGCTGAACTGCGCGGTGGCCGAGGACGGCCGGCTGTCGGCGATCGAGATCGAGCTGTCCGGCGGTGCGACGCCGCCGGCCGTCGAAGCGGCGATCGCCTTCGCCGGGAGCCACGCCGACGGCTACCGCCATGTGGAGATCGACGGAAACGGCAACGCCTGGCGCACCGGATGGTCCGATGTGGACGTCCCGCGCATCGATCCGGCGCGGCTGCACGGCGAGGTGCTGATCACCGGCGGGCTCGGCGGGCTGGGCGTCCGGGCGGCCGGGATGTTGCGGGCCCGCACCGGAATCCGGCCGGTGCTGCTCGACGACCTCGGTCGCGGCGAGATCTCCGGCGACGTTCGTGCGGCGCTGGCGCGGCTGAAATCCGCGGGCGGGACAACGGTGATCGACGCGGACGTCACCGACCGGGCACAAGTGGCGGAGGCGCTGGTGGCCCGCAAGGTGACCGGGATCGTGCATTGCGCGGGCGATGTGCGCGGCGGTTTCACAGCGGAGGCGACGGCGTCCCGGCTCGCCGCGCTGCAAGCCCCGAAGGTGGCCGGATTGCGGAACGTGCTCGCGGCGGTCGATCGCGGCGCGCTGCGGCGGCTGATCACCTTCGGCTCGATCACCGCCCGGTCGCCGCACCCGAACATGGGGGCCTACGCGCTGGCGAACGAACTCCTCCGCCGCAGCACCGCCGCCGCTGCCGGCGATCTACCGGGCTGCGGCTGCATGGCGGTGGAATGGTCGCTGTTCAGCGGGGCCGGCCAAGCCCACCGGATGGGCGCGGTCCGCCAGGCCAGGAGCATGGGCATGCCACCGGTCCCGCTCCGAGCGGGCATGGACTTCCTGCTGCGCCTGTTCACCAACCCGCGCACCGATTCGCTGGCGGTGACCGGACTGGGCGACCGCACCTTCCCACCGGGGCCGTGGGGGTTTTTTGTTTTTCCCCCCCCCCCCAAAAACCCCAGCCCGCGGAAACCACGCCCCCCCAAGACCCCAAAACCACACCCAGGTTCCTCGGGCTGGGACTCGGGGCCCCTCTAAACC
>NZ_JBWKKH010000013.1:0-11096 GCF_056431645.1 Saccharopolyspora sp. NPDC045839 | reverse complement strand
TCCTGGCCAACAAACCGGGGCACGGGTTAAGGGGGGGTGACCGGATGGGGCACCATCACTTCCCCACGGGGGCGGGGGTTTTTTTGGGTTGCCATAGCAGCCCAAAAGACTCACGGCCGGCGGAACCAGCGCCGCTCAGGGCCGCAGCACGTACAGCGCGTTCATCGGGCTGGGCATCGGGATCCGCTCGACGCTGCGGAAACCGGACGCCGTCGCCAGCTCGCGCAGCTTCCCGGGCGGCAGCCCGAGCGTCCCCAACCCGGGTGCGCCCTGCGAAAGAGCCGACGGCAGGCAGTAAAGCGTGCTCGTGGCGTAGAGGATCGTCGCGCCGGGGCCGGTGTTGTCCGCCGGGTCCTCGGCGCAGTTGGTCTCCAGCACGAGCACCGCGCCGGTGTCCTCCCGCAGCGCGCCGCGAACCGCCCGGAGCAGCCCGCCCGGGTCCGGCGCATCGTGCAGCACGTCGAACATCGTGACCAGGTCGACCTGCTCGGGCAGCCCCTCGGCGGCGTCCTGGTGCTCGAACCGCACCCGGTCGGCGACCCCGGCTTCCACCGCCGCCGCCCGCGCCCGGTGCACGTTCGGCTCGTGCAGGTCGAACCCGACGAAGCCGGTGGCCTCGAAGGCCCGCGCCAGCCGGAGCACCGCGTGCCCGCCACCGCAACCGACGTCGACGACCGTGCCACCCCGCCCCAGCACCTCGGAAAGCCCGTCCACGGCCGGAATCCACTGCGGCACCAGCATGGTGTCCAGCCAGGTCCGGCTCATCCGCTCCATGGCGAGGAACAACTGCTGCGGATAGCGGTCGTGCGGAACCCCGGCGCCGGTGCGGAACGCTTCCTCCACCTCCCGGACGGCGCCCACCAGCGGCGGCACGAGCTCGTAGCCGGCGGCGAGGCTCATCGGCGAGTCGTCGGAGAGCACGGCGGCCGCCCCGGCCGGTAGCGAGAACCGCTGCCCGTCGTGCCGTTCCAGGTAGCCGGCGCTTGCCATGCCGTGCAGCCATTCGAGCAGGTACCGCTCGTCGCAGCCGGCGAGCCCGGCCAGTTCCGCGGCGGTGACGCGACCGGCGCCGGCCAAGGCCCGGAACAGCCCCAACCGCAGGCCGAGCACGCACAGCACGCTGGTCATCGCACCGCCCAGATCGGACATCGCCCGCCCGGCGAAGTCCATCGCGGGCGACTCCGCGGGCACGACGGCCGGCGCCGGGCCATGCCCGTTGGTCCGGCCCGCCTCGGCCCCGCCGCCGCTGATCGACCAGCCGTGCGGCCCCACCGGCGCTCCGTCGGACGGGCCCTGCTGCTGCAACAACATCTGCGCCCGGGCGGCGGCCGACACCCAGTAACCGGTGACGATCTTGCGCTCGGTCACCGCGTCCGGGATGCCGAGGTCCTCCCAGCCGTCGTGGAAGACCTGCAGCAGGCTCTCCCGCAGCCCCACCGGCTCGATCCAGATCCGGCCGCCCAGCGCCGCCGGCCACGACGCCCGGCGCAGCTCGAACTCCAGGTGCGGCAGGTAGGACGGGAACTCCTGCCCGCTGTCGACCAGCCTGGTGACCCGCAGCAGCGCCCGGCCGCTGGCGTCGCCCATCACCACGGTCATCTCCTCGCCGGCCGCCAGCGACCCGGCGCACGGCTGCAGCCAGTGCCGCACCGCCCCCGGCGCGGTGAGCGCCTCCCACGCCTGGAACGGCGGCGCGGGCAGCGGGATCTGCAGGTAGGGGCCCATCCGGCGCCACGGCCACCGCCACTCGGTGCCGGTGCGCAGGTGCGCGGCGAGCTGGTCGAGGATGCCGGGCCAGCCCATGCCGTTCCAGGACCGCCAGTCCGACGGCGGGTTGACCGCCTCCTCGACCACCGTCACCGAGGTGCCCGCCCCGGCCGGTTCCACGGTCCAGGTCACCGAGGTCGCCGGCCCGATGCCGACCCACCGCCACAGGTAGCGCAGCACCCCGGGGCGGCCGTCGCCCGGGGCGGTGCTCCGCTGGGTGCGGCACCAGAAGAACTCGCCGTCCTCGAAGTCGAGCATCACCTCGGCGCCGGTGCGGGCCCAGTTCCCCCGGCACACCCCGAACCACTGGGAAACCCGGTCCGGATCGGTGAGCGCGGCCCACACCGCCCGCGGCGGCTCCGGGATGACGACCGTGCTGACCAGCCGTTCCCACCGGTCCTGGGCGACCGGCACGGCGCTACCCCGCAGCGGCGCGAAGCCCGCGGCCTCGTCGGCGACCGGTACGCCCAGGCCGGGCGGACCGCCGACGTGCAACTGTTCGGTGCTCATCTGACTTCTCCCTCGCCACGTCGACGAAAACCAGGCGGACACCACTGGAAGCCGGTGGTCGCGACCACCGGCTTCCAGCTGGGTTCGGAATCACGCGATCTGTTCTTTGGGGAGGTAGCCGCCCATCGTGAAGCGCAGGCTGGTCACGTAGGCGACCGGGTCGTCATCCGGCCGGCGGATGTCGTGCAGCGGCAGCATCCGGTAGATCTGCCCCTTCCCCGGCGAACCGGCCGGCGGGATCTGCCGGACGTCGTCGATGGTCAGGATGATCGGTTCCTTGTTGATCAGCTGCAGGCCCAGCTTCGGCATGTCGAAGATCGCGCCGACCGCCATCCGGCAGGCCTTCGCCGCCGGTCCCTCGCCCGCGTACGGGTCGAACGGGGTCCGGATCTGGCCCGCGGACAGGCATTCCGGGTTGAGGGTCACGGTGATCCGGCCCAGCTCCTCGGACTCGCCGGTCATCCGCATCTCGATCAGGTTCGTGTAGACCTCGGCGTTGGCCCACTCGGTCGCGGTCGGCTGCGAGCGCACCACGCGCACGTAGCCGTCGAACGGCACGGTGTACTCGCCCACGCCGGGCACCGCGAAGGTGTCGATCGAGGAGATGCCGAGGTTGTCGATGCCGGGTTCCGGCGTCGTCCACGGCTGCACCTCGGTGCCGGAGTAGAGGTTGGGCACGCCGTCCGTGGTGACCGGGCGGCCGTAGACCACGGACGGCTTCTGCGTCGGTGTGGACATGGTGGTCGTCCCTTCGGCGTCGGGTGGTTCAGGGCATCAGGGCGGTGTGGTCGCAGCAGGTCAGGCCGGGCCGGTCGGCGACGCCGTCCTGGTCCATGTCGATCTCGCCGTCCACTGTGGAGTAGACGTCGCGCGAGTTGAGGTCGATCGTGCCGTCGCCGTCCCAGTCGTTGAGCTTGCCCTTGAACGTGCCGAGGATGAAGGCGTTGGTCATCGGCCCGACCTCGGGATCGTGCAATGTGGACAGCACGCCGTTGCCGGGCACCAGCACCTCTTCCAGCGACTTGCCCGCGATCCGGCTCAGGTCCACGTAGCCCCAGCCCTGGAACCGGCCGCGCACGTAGCGGATCGCGGCCTCCTCCCGCACCTGGAACCGCGGCTCCAGGTGCCAGGTGCCGTAGCGGGCGAAGCCGATGTTGGCCTGCCGGACGCCCTGGCTCGGGTCGTCGGCCTGCCCGGACTTGAAGAACGTCCGGGGCACCAGCGACTCGAAGAAGAAGTTCCCCCGGTCGCGGCGGGTGCGGTCGGTGAACCCGCGGAACAGGTAGTTGTCGCAGTGCGGCGAGCCGTCCTGGTGCAGCCCGTCGATGGTCTTGGCGATCACCAGCTGCTTCTCCCTGGTGGCCACGTTCGGGCAGGCGTGCGCCTGGCCGTAGATGCGCGCGAGTCCCTGCGGTGCCAAGGAGATCTTGCCCCAGTGCGTGTTGGACGGGTCCAGGCGCACGTACAGGTCGCAGTGGATCAGCAGGAAGATCGTCTCGTCGAAGGTGCGGTCCGGCGTGTACAGCCCGGATCGTCCGTCGAACGCCGGGTCGCCGGTCTGCAGCTCGCTGATGAACAGCTTCGCCCACTCGGCGATCTCCGGGTCGTCGTCGGTCAGGAACTCGCCGAGCGCCGCGATCGCGGTCGGCCCGCCGAGCTTCTCGATGGCCCAGAGCGCGTCCCACCGCACCTGCCGGTCCTGGTCGGTGCGGGCCGCTTCGGCCAGCAGCGCCACCGCGTCCTCGTGGTCGCGGTCGGCGTACTCGAACAGGGCCTGCTCGCGCATCGCGGGGTCGGGGTGCTGAAACGCCTGCTCCCGCAGCTGGTCGTTGCTGCGGTTGTCCAGCCGGATGGCGACGCGGTCGAGGGCGTAGCCGAAGTCGCTGGCCCACGCCGCCGGGTCGCCGGCGACGAACCGCGGGTCGACGTTGCTGAGCGTGGTGCGGTACGCGAAGTTCAGCGCGTCCTTCTGCTCGGTGGCCAGGTCCTCCAGTGCCTTCGGATCCTGGACGGCGGCGTCCCAGCGGCCCGGGTGGTGCTCGGCGAGTGCGCCGGGAGATTTGTTGCACAAATCGATCGCCATTGCACTGATTCCTTTCGGCGTCGGGCTGTTTCGACCCTTCCGAAGGTATTGACGACCGGGCCCGAAGGGCTTCTCCCAACTTGCCGACTGGCTTCGGCACGAACCCCAGGTGAACGTTCTGTGGCGAGGTAGGGCTTCATCCGCCCGATGCCGGTGGGCACCGTTGGGATTGAAGTGAACGGCCCGCTGGTGTCAATAGGCGAGGTGAACGGTCCGTTCGCTTCATCCGCCCGATGCCGGTGGGCACCCTTGGGATTGAAGTGAACGGCCCGCTGGTGTCAATAGGCGAGGTGAACAGGCCGTTGACTCCACCGCCCCGAAAGCGCGGGCCGTCCTGCCGTGACCCGGCGCACCAACATTTCAAACCGCTATAGCACCCCAAGGTGCTCACGGGAACGGAACCGGCGGGGTCCGCCTCACCCGGCGTGGGTGCGGGCGGCGGAGAGGGCCGCGATCCAGGTGGCGGCGAACCGGCGGCGCACCGATTGCGCGCGCTGCGCGGACCAGCCCAGCCGGGTCCAGCCGGTGTGGGCGAAGCTCAGCTTCCAGGTTCCGCCCGCCGCTTCCCGCAACCGCACGGTGCACGCCGGATCGTGCTGCGAGTCCGGGATTTCCACGGTGAAGGTCAGCAGGCGGTCCGGCGTCAGCGCCCAGTCGCGGATCCGGAACCGGCGCGGGCCTTCCTCGTCGAGCACGAAGAACCAGCTCGGTTCGAAACCGTCGCTGGCGATCGGCAGCCATTCGTACAACTCGGATTCGCGCAGCGGGTGGAAACCGCCGGCCGGCAGCTCCACCGAACCGTCGATGTCATCGCGCCAGCCGTAGCGGGTGTTCTTGCCGGTGCGCAGGTGCCGTTCCAGGCGGGACAGGAAATCCGTCCAGCCCTCCAGCATTTCGGCGGCCTCGGCCGGGGACCGGCGGTCGTCGTGGTCGCGGACGGTCACCGACACGCCGTCCGCGGTCGGCGCCAGCCGCCAGGTGATCAGCTCCTGGCGGGCGACGCCCAGGAAGCGCCACTCGAAGTCCAGCTCCGGCGGCTCGATCCGCCGCGGCACCAGGGCGAAGAAGTCCCCGTCGCCGAAGTCGACGCGGTTCTCCTCGCCGACGCGCAACGGTCCGGCGAGGTAGCCGAACCACTGCTCGACGTGCGCGGGCTCGGTGATCGCCGCCCACGCCCGGGGCAGCGGCGCGGCGCAGTGCACCCGCACTTCGACGTGCCCGCTGGTGATCTCGCCCTGCGGCGCGGCGGCTCGGTCGTCGGTTCCCATGCCCGGCCTCCCGGTCGTTCGGCGGGGACGCGATCGCTCCAAGTTGCTGACGAATACTATAGTGATCCGGTCAAGGCGTCAGGGCCGTCGCAGCCGCAGCAGCCGGCGCCACAGCGAGGTGCGCGGGCCCGCCGGCGGCCCGTAGCGGCTCCGGGTGTAGCGGAGATCCGGTTCGTCGACGAGGGTTTCGGCCCACGCGGCCGCGTCGCGCAGCGCGGGCGAACCGCTCAGCTCCGCGGCGGCCAGGCCCGCCGGGTGGGACGCCGTCTCCCGCAACGTGTCCCACTGGCGCTCGTTGAGCCTGAGGTGGCGCACGCCGTCCAAATCGGACAGCACGGCCACATCGCCGATCTCGGCCCGGGCCAGGTCCAGTCCGTACAGCCGCGGGCAGTCGCGCAGCGGGCTGAGGTCGACCGGCCGGCCGGTGGTCAGCCGCAGCACCCGCAGCGTCGGGTGCGCGGCCAGCGGCGCGAGATCGATGCTGTCGAGCTCGGCGGTCAGCACCTCGACCGGGACGTCGCGCAGCGCGGAGAGGTCGGCGGCCGGGCAGTCGATCAGCTCCACCTCGAGCAGCGACGGAGCCCCGCGCAGCGGCGCCAGGTCGACCCGGTCGGTGTTGGCGATGACGAGCCGCTGGACCGCCGGGGGAATGTCGCGCAGCCGGGCCGAATCGCCCTCCACCCGCAGTTCGCGGCCTTCGGCGGGCTCCGGCTCCGCCGCCATGAACAACCGCAGCTCGCCGCCGCGGTACTGGTAGGAGTAGTCCGCCAGCGCGTCGACGTGGCGCTGGAGCAGGCTGGTCACCGAGTCGGCGACGTAGACCGGACCGTCGTCGTGGCGCATGCCCACGCGGATCACCTGTCCCGGCCGGCCGTTGGGGCCGGGATCCATGTCCACCGCCAGGAAGGCGCCGCCCGTGTCGTGCGCGAACGGGAGCCAGCCGGTGCGGTCCACCGCCCGGCGCACCGCGCCCGCCGGGCGGGAGTCGTAGCGGAGCTCCCGGAACAGCAGCCGCTCCCAGTCGCGCACCGCCCACCAGCGGTCGGCCGGGTCGCTCAGCGCGACGACCTTGTTCAGCCCGAGCCATTCGTGCCCGTGCAGCAGACCGGCGCGGCGGTCGCCGTTGATCCGGCCGTACAGCGCCCGGAGATCCGCGGGCAGCGGCACCGGCAGCCGGTCTTCGAGGAACTCCCGCTCGCCCGCGTCCAGCGGTTGCGGTAGCCGCTCGGGGCGGTCGAGGATCTCGGCGCGCCGCGCGAGATAGCCGTCCAGCAGCTCCAGCGCCTGCAGCGGGTCGCCGGCCTGCGTCGGGTCTGCAGGCCCCGGTTGGAAGTCGGCGGGCTCGGCGGGCAGTTCGCCGGGGCGCAGCAGGTAGGTGAAGCCGGTGCGGTCGGACCGGGTCGGGCGCCGCAGCGATTCGCTGGTGAGCGCCTCGAACCTGCCGTTCGGGCGGACCACCAGCTCGACGCTCAGCCGGTCCCCGGCCCGCTCCAGCTCGTGCACCCGGCACAGCGCCTCGTGCAGGTCGAGCTCGCCGGTCCCGCCGGGCGGCTCCGGCTCGTACCAGAACCCGTGATGACCGGAACCGCTTCCGCCCGTGGCGAATCCGCGCAGCACCGCGCGCCGCCAGCCCTGGGGCGCGGCGGCGGCGATCTGTTCGGCGATCGCGCGCAGCGCCGCGAGCGTCTCGGCATCGTGCTCGGTCGGCAAGGACGGCTCCGGCTTCCGGTCGGGGGTGCGTGCGGGGGCAAGTCTTCTTACCGCACCGCCGCCACATCGGTCCCGGCTGCACCGCTGGACGCATCGCGCACCGGACCCAAACACATGATCGAATACAGCGGGGCTAGGCTTTCGAAGTGGCCACTGTGCGTGCTGAACGCTTGGTGAACCTGGTGCTGTGCCTGCTGTCGACGCGCCAGTACCTCACCGCTGAGCGGATCCGGGCGATCGTGCCGGGTTATGCCGGCGCGCCCACCGGCGAGGCCTTCTTCCGGACCTTCGAACGCGACAAGGCCGAGCTGCGCGACCTGGGCATCCCGCTGGAGACCGGGCGCAACTCCGCCTTCGACGCCGCCGACGGCTACCGGATCGCCCGCCGCGACTACGAACTCGGCGACATCGACCTGGAACCCGACGAGGCCGCCGCGGTCGCCCTCGCGGTGCGGCTGTGGGACTCCCCGGAGTTCACCTCGGCGGCCCGGGGTGCGCTGCTGAAGCTGCGCGCCGCCGGAGTCGACGTCGACGAGCGCTCCTCGGCGGCGGTCGAGCCGAAGGTGCGCACCAGCGATCCGGCGTTCGCGCCGCTGCTGGCCGCGGTGCAGGCGGGCCGGGTGGTGGAGTTCGACTACCGGCGTCCGAGCAGCCCCGATGTGCACCGCCGCACCGTCGAGCCGTGGGGCGTGGTGTCCTGGCGCGGCCGCTGGTACCTGGTCGGGCACGACCGCGACCGGCAGGCGCCGCGCTGCTTCCGGCTGTCCCGGATCCAGGGTCAGGCCAAGGCGGTGGGACCCACCGGGCAGGTGCAGCGCCCGCCGGACACCGACCTGCTGCGGTTCGTCGCCGGCGAGCACCGCGAGCCGCCACCGGCCACGCTGGCCCGGGTGTGGGCCGCGGCCGGCCGGGCGCAGGGGCTGCGGCGCCGGGCGACGGTCGTGGACCGGATGGAGCTCGGCGGCGACGAGGGCGACGTGCTGGAGATCGACCTGAACTACCCGGAGTCGGCGGCGAGCTGGCTCGCCGGGTACGGACCGGACGTCGTGGTCCTGGAGCCGGACACGCTGCGCAAGACGGTGCACGAGATCCACCTGGACGTCGTCGACCAGGTGGGGGAGGGCCGATGACGAGCGCGACCCAACGGCTGCCCAGGCTGCTGGCGCTGGTGCCGTACCTGCTGAGCCGGCCGGGCATCCCGATCGCCGACGCCGCCGCCGACTTCGGCGTCACCGAGCAGCAGCTGCGCAAGGACCTGGAGCTGCTCTGGATGTGCGGGCTGCCCGGCTACGGGCCCGGCGACCTGATCGACCTGTCCTTCGAGAGCGACTCGATCACCGTCACCTACGACGCGGGCATGCGGCGGCCGCTGCGGCTCACCGCGTCCGAGGCGACGGCGCTGCTGGTGGCGCTGCGGGCGCTGGCCGACACCCCGGGCATCGCGGACACCGACGCGGTGCAGCGCGCCCTGGCGAAGGTGGAGAACGCGGTCGGGCAGGCTCGCCCGGCCGGCGTGGTGGTCGGGCTGGAGGGCCGGGAAGGCGCGGTGCGGCCGGGCGTGCGGTCGGCGGTGCAGGACGCGACGACGCGCCGTCGCGCGCTGCGGATGCGCTACTACACGGCCTCCCGAGACGAGATCAGCGAGCGGACCGTCGACCCGATGCGGCTGCTGCTCATCGACGGGCGCAACTATCTGGAGGCCTGGTGCCGCAGCGCGGCCGGGGTGCGGATGTTCCGGCTGGACCGCATCGACGACGTCGAGGTGCTGGCCGAGGCCGCGCAGCCGCCGTCGGAGGCCGAGCCGACCGACGTCTCGGAGGGGCTGTTCCGGCCGGCGCCGGACCAGCTCGTCGCCGAGGTGGAGCTGGAGCCCGACGCGCGCTGGGTGGCCGAGTACTACCCGGTCGACGAGCTCGTCGAGCTGCCGCAGGGCCGGGCCAGGGTGCGGATGCGCTACTCGGACCGGACGTGGATGACCCGGCTGCTGCTGGGCCTGGGCGGCCAGGCGCGGGTGCTCAGCCCCGACGAGCTGGCGTGTGACGTGCGTCAACGTGCGGAAGACGCGTTGACGCGGGCGCGTCACCTTCCGTCCACCTGAGCGGGATACCGTTACCGACGTGCCGTACGTGTGGAGTCTCGTCCTGCTGGTCGTGGGCCTGGTCCTGCTCGCGCTGCTGCTGGTCCGGTTGTTCCGGGAGCTGCGCAGGTTCAAAGTCGTGCAGCGGCAGGTGTTCCACGACCTGGACGACCGCAGCGGCCTGGTGAAGGCTCGCGTGGCCGGTTTGAAGGTGGCGTTCGCCCAACGTCGCAACCGGTGACGCGCAACGGCCCTATTTGTCGACTCCCGTCTTGCGTACCATTGCGCCTGCAGGGACATCACGAAAGGTTGGACACGAATGGGTTTGCCAGGTGGCTGGGAACTGATCCTCATCGTCTTGGTCTTGGTGCTGCTCTTCGGTGCCACCAAGCTCCCGCAGATGGCCCGTTCGCTCGGCCAGTCGGCGCGTGTTTTCAAGGCCGAGGCGCGTGGCATGAAGCAGGACGAGGAAGCGGCCAAGAAGGAGAAGGCCGAGCGGGAGCCGAAGCCGGAGCTGACCTCCGGTGAGCCGAGCGCGCCCCCGGTCACGTCCACGGTCGACGAGAAGCAGCGCAACGACTCCAAGAACTGACTGAGGACGGGAACAACAAGGTGGGTGCCAGTGCACTGGGGCGCCTGAACCCGTTCCGCAAAGGTCGCCGTCGGTGGGGGCGCAGGCACAACCCCGACGGCACCATGACGCTCGTCGATCACCTCTACGAGCTGCGGTACCGGTTGGGCGTGGCCGTGGTGGCGGTGACGGTTGGCGCGATCTTCGGGATCTGGTGGTTCTCCAACTCGATTTACGGGCTGCCCACGCTCAGCCAAGTGCTTCTCGAGCCGTACTGCCAGCTTCCGATGACCCAACGGCTCAGCCCGAACGGGACGTGTCAGCTGCTGCAGACCGAGCCGTTCGAGATCTTCATGCTGACCCTGAAGGTCGGCGTGTCGGTGGGAGCGGTGCTGTTCAGCCCGGTGTGGCTCTACCAGCTGTGGGCGTTCATCACGCCGGGGCTGTACTCCAAGGAGCGCAGGTTCGCCCGGCTGTTCGTGGCCTGCGCGACCGTGCTGTTCGTCGCGGGCGCGGTGCTCGCCTACTACATCCTGCCGACCGCGCTGGGGTTCATGTCCGGGTTCGGCGGGGACGCGTTCTTCACGGCGCTCACCGGTGGCAAGTACATCAGCTTCATGCTGCTCCTGCTGGTGATCTTCGGCGTGAGCTTCGAGCTGCCGTTGATCCTGGTCATGCTCAACCTGGCCGGCATCGTCAGCTACGCCAAGCTGAAGAGCTGGTGGCGAGGCCTGGTCTTCGCGCTGTTCGTGTTCGCCGCGATCGCCACGCCGGGACAGGACCCGTTCTCGATGCTGGCGCTGGCGGCCGCGCTGTCCGTGCTGTTCACCGTCGCGATGGTGATCTGCAAGTTCAACGACAAGCGCCGGGCCAAGAAGCTCGAGGGGCAGGGCCTGGCGGGGCTCAGCCCGGACGAGGCGTCGAATGTCGACTTCCGGGCCTCCGAGCTGGACACCACGCCGTCCACGACCCCGAAGCAGCACGACGACGCGACCTGATCCGCAATTTCCATTGAAATGAGCCTTTTTCATCCTGCTTCGTGTTCGAGGGTGAGGATGGCTTGGGCGAGGGTGCCGACTTGGTGGGGGCAGCAGCGGACGCGGTCGAGGA
>NZ_JBWKKH010000012.1:7235-247085 GCF_056431645.1 Saccharopolyspora sp. NPDC045839 | reverse complement strand
AACTCGCCCCGAAGACGTTCCACCGCACCAAGATCCACACCAAGATCATGAAGCAAACCACCAACAAGATCAACACCTAACGAAGTACTACTAGGACTCCGCGGACGTTGTTGTCGCTCCCGCACGTCAGCGGCACGAACACGACGTCGGCGGTCGCGTGCGGTCGGATGCCGGAGTCCGGGCATTCCGGCGGCCGCGCCCAACGCCACAGGACGTTCCCGGCGCGCGAGTCCCTGACCACGTGCGGCGTCTCGTCGCCGTTGTCGTCCCGGCTGATCAGGGTCGTCGCGCCGGCGGTCGGCTTGGAGCTCAACGGCGGCGGCCCGCCGTCGTACGGGGCCGAGGCGTACTGCCACAGCTCCTGGCCGGTAAAGGCGTCGAAGGCGCGATGCTGGTCGACGTGCTCGTCCCCCGATTCGAGCCGGAGCGTCACGACGATGGTGCGGCCGTGGTCCAATGGGAGCACCTGGTAGACAACATCGAGGTCGTCACGGCGGTAATGCCATCTCTCGGCGCCGGTGGCACCGTCCAGCGCGGTGATCCCGGAATCGGTCACGATCACTGCTCCGGCCCCGGCCGACACCACGCCGTAGAGCCTGTCCCCGGTTCGCCAACGCCACTTCTCGGTCAGGTGCGAGGTGGGCGGCGGCGCGGCGACCCCGGGCTCGACGGTGGTCGCGTCGACGTGCTTCACCTCGGACAGCACGATCGCCACCGAGCTCGCGGCGACCGCCACCGCCAGGAGTCCGCCGGCGATGGACACCGCCGCTCGCCGCGTTCGGAAATCGATCCTCGGCACTCGGACGCCTTGCGTGGCAAGGAACGTTCCCACCGCGGCCGCAATGGCCGCGACCAGCGTCAGGAACGACTGGTCTCCTGGGCGTCCCGCCTGGTACAGCCCGGAAATCGCCAGCAGCACGGCCAAGCAGCCGAGCCCGACCAGACCCATGACGTCGACTCGACGCCCACCGCCCGCGGGCGTATCAGCGGGGCGCGCCCGCCACTGGACATACGCCAGCAGCGCGGTCCACACCGGAATGAAAATCCAAGCCATGACCACGGCCAACGGTGGGGCGAAGCGGTCCCCGCCGGGCTCGCCCGCGTTGACGGGCACCCCGCCCGGATCGCCGAACAACCACGTCACGAGCACCAGAACGACGGAGCCGACGAGCAACCCGACGCCGATCGACGTTCGCCCCGCCGACCGGCCTTGCAAGCCATCCCGCACAACCGGCTGGGACACCGACGAACCAGTAGTCACTACAGAGCAGCCTTCCTCGTGGGGAATTCGATGATCCGACGCCGCGCCGGGCCGAACCGTTCCACCGGATTGCGATCGCTGTCGGCGGCTTCATAGCAACGCCCCCGGGCCGAGTTCCCGATCGACGCAGTCTCGGCCATGCTCCAGCCGGGCGGATACCGCGGTGCTGGCTTTGATCGCCATTGAATTGCGGTGCGGTATGTGCGGACGACAAGCGTCCAGGTGGCTGTGCACGTTCGGATCTTGCCTGCTCGCGCAAGCGGCTTCATCGCCGATCCGAGGTTTCGGCCCACACCGGGTTTTCGCTGGGATAGCGTGATCATCGTGTACCGGCTCAAGCGTTTGATCGTCACCGTGCTCGCCGTCCTGTTGGTCGCCGGCTGTTCGACCGGGATGGAGAAGTCGGACTCGCCGCGCAGGACTGTGCCGGTGGCGAAGTACGACTTGGAGGGCGACGAGTTCTTCGGCGGTTTCACTGCGGCCGAGTTGCGCACGGTGGACCCGTGCCCGCTGCTGCACGGCACCAACCTCGTGAGGTACGGCGTTCCCATCACCCAGGAACTCGGGGGCGACCTCGCGGCGTGTTCGATTCCCATGACAGACCACAGCGGTGGGATTGTGGACATCGCGGTGAACATGGACTTTCCCGCGTACGTGGAAGCCGAGAATCGGATCAGTGGCCTGCCCGCCTTGATCAGGAGCGACGGGGGCGGATGCGACGTTCACGTCGCTTATCAGGGCGGCGGGGCAGAGGACACGCCACGGACGGTGCGGCTGAGGTTCGGAAGCCACGAGCGCCCCGAGACCTGCTCCCCGGCGGTGCAGCTCATGACCGAGGTGGTGGAGCAACTGCGGACCGACCCACCGATCGCGATTCGGTCGCCAGAAGAACTGGCCGGGATCGATCCGTGCCTCCTGCTCGATCCGCCGGCAGGCCAAGATCCGCAGGTGGGCGCGACCGCCAAGCCCGAGCCGCGAGGAATTCACGAGTGCGGCTGGAAGCTGCCCAGCGGTGTCCAGGTGGACGTGTCGTTCGATATCGGATCCAGGGACCCCAGCGGGCTGCCCGCGGATGTCGGCGGGAAGCCCGCGTCGCTCATCCCGGACCCCCCGGATGCCTCCTGCCAGATCGAGTGGGAACACCGGCCGCAACCGGCCGAAAGCAGGTTCCCGACCGAGAAGGTCGTGGTGGTCGCGACCAATCTCAATCCGACCCAGATCGACCCCTGTGCGAGCGCGGTCGGCTTCGCGCAGCAGGTGAAGGCCAAGCTGCCACCAGCCTGACGCCCGGCAAGACCGTGTGCGCGCTTTCACCGATGACATCACCTCGGCCTGCCCCGGTCAGCTTCGCAAGGTTCACCCGCACCAGCCAGGAACGGCCCACAGCGGGACACGACACACTCCACATTGGACAAGTATGCGGCTGGACGGACACGACCTGCCCAGCGAGAGGCCGGTTCTTGCCGTCGCGATGTCGAACAGCGTACTTCGTTGGCGTGGCCGGGAACGATTTGCGGATTCTCCACGTCCAACCAGTGACTGCGGGCAGACGGCCTAGGAGGGCGAGACCGGTGTTTGAGCAGAGTTCGTTCTTGACGTTCTGGGTGTTCTGGGTTGCGCTCATCCTCATCCTCAACATCGTGCAGGCGCGCAGGAGAAAGGCCCGGCGCTCCGGGCATTCCTCGACGTTCGGCAGCGGCTCGACGAGCTACGGCGATACCGGCAGCGGCTCCGACTTCGGCGGATTCGGCTGCGGTGACAGCGGTGGCAGCAGTTCGTCCGGCAGTGACAGTTCCAGTTCCTGCTGAGGCTTGCACCGCCCCGGAAGGGCTGCCGAAACCATGATGATTTCAGGAACGAGACCGCCCTCTCGCGGGCGATCGTGACCGTCACTGGCCCCGAGTCCCACCTGAGCAGGTTCCGGGACTGCCGTCCACGAAAAGAGAATGATGACTTTGAACGTTTTGCGCCGATTGTCGGCTCTTGCGCTGGGCGCGTGCATGCTGGTGGCGTGCTCGTCCGAACAGGACACCACGCCGGGGCGCCCGGCTCCACCCGGGACCGTGCTTCCCATCGGCACGAAAGCACTCGTCGACTACACCGACGGAGACCAGCGCGGCACGATCGGCATCACCGTCACCTCCGTCGTCCGCGGTGACCGTGCGGACCTCGGACCGGATCCGGGTGCCGAGAGCCGGACGGGCCGGGTGCCGTACTACCTGCACGCCGTGATCAGCAATGAAGGCGACACCGCATTCGAGGATATGGACGCCGAGACCTTCCTGGGCCTGCAGCCGTCGGACAACTCCGAAACCATGCACTACTCCGGCGTCGTCGAAGGCAAGTGCATACCGGGACGAGCCACGGGATTCGCGGTTCGGGGCGCCGAGTACGAGATCTGCAGGATGATCATGGTCAGCCCGACCGCGACGGTCACGGCGACGTACAGCGGCGTGCAGTTCAACATCGGTGACCCACAGCCCGCACAGCACTACGGCAACGACCCGATCCGATGGCAGTAGCGAGCTCCTGATTCCGCCGGACACCATCCCTTCCCGCAAGGGGCCTCGCGCGGTCACTCCGGGCCGCGAATCCCGTGTCCGCACCCGGATCAGACCAACTGTTGCCCACCGTCGACGTAGAGGGTGGATCCGCTGATGAACCGGTTGGTGAGGATGGCGAGGATCGCTTCGGCGACATCGTCGGGCGTACCGATACGGCGCACCGGAATCTTGGCCGCCATGGCCTCGAAGGCGGCGCGTTTGCCCTCGGCGTCGGTGATGTGCCGCCACAGGGGCGTGTCCACCCAGCCCGGGGAGACCGTGTTGACCCGGATGGGGGCGAGCGCGACCGCCAGTCCTCGGACCATGGCGTTGAGAGCCCCGTTGACGGTACCTGTGAGCACTCCAGAAGACAGGGGCCGTTCTGCGGCGATGCCGGAGACGAATGTGATGCTCCCGTTCGCGGGCATCATCGTCGCGGCCCGCTGGGCGAGGAAGAACGGTGCGACGACCTTGGAGCGGAGGACGGTGTCCACGTCCTGTTCGGTGACGTCCTGGACATCGCGGTAGACCAGATCGGCCGCGGTCACGACCAGGTGATCGACACCGCCGGCCGAAGCGAAGAGCAGTTCGCGCCCCTCGGGCCGGGTCATGTCGGCCGCCACGCAGGTGACCCGGTCGTCATCGGCGCAGAAGCCGGCGGCGGACTCCCGCAGGCGTTGGTGGTCACGTCCTGACAGGACCACGTGTGCCCCGTTGCGGTGCAACAATGCCGCGGTGGCTCGCCCCATCCCGGAGCTCGCACCCACCACGATGACGCGTTGATCGTTCAGTCCCATGGTCCTCGTCCTCGGTGTGCGGGATCTTCGGCGATCAAGACGATGTGCAGATCGCCGGGTTCTCGATCACGATCGCCGTGCAGGTCCGTCCGGCTCAACCGGCGGCACCGAACGAGGCGTCCGGGAAAGCCGAACGCCGCACGCTTACGCTGGCACGATGAACCTCGGTCAGTTGGAGACCTTCCTGGCCGTTTGCCGTGGCGGCGGCGTCACCGCGGCGGCACTGGCCCGCGATCTGGCCTCGTCCTCGGTGTCGGCCCAGATCCGGGCCTTGGAAAGCGACCTCGGGGTGGTGTTGTTCGAACGCACCTCCGCCGGGATGCGACCAACAGCGGCAGGTGAGCGTTTGCGGCCGTGGGCCGAACGCCTGCTCGAGCAAGCCGATCAGGCGCGCCGGGCGGTCACAGGTGGCCAGGAGGAGGTAAGGCTTGGTGCGTTGGAAACCCTGGCCGCCACGCGCCTGCCGAGCATCCTGACCCGACTCGCCACGCGTCGACCCGACATCGCGGTCACCGTCCGCGCACTGCGTTCCCGGGAGGAGGTCTTCGCCGGACTCGACACCGGGGAACTCGACGTCGGCTTGCTGTTCGACACCGGCGATTCCTTGGGGGCCCTCGGCTTTGCCGCGCCGCCCGGACTGGAGCACTACGACCTGGAATCGGTCCCGCTCGCCGTGGCCGCCGCGATGAACCATCCGCTCGCCCGCCGACGAGATCTCACCCGCGTGGAGGTCGCGGCCCACCAGTTGCTCGTCGCACCACCCGGATGCTCGTTCCGCATGGCCGCGGATCGCTTGTTCGGCCCCGACGGACCGCGAACCGAACTCGACAGCATCACGGTCGTGCGGGCATGGGCCGGCCACGGACTCGGCATCGCCGTCATCCCGGACTTCCTCCTGGACACCGAACTCGCTCCGGCCGGGCTGATCCGTCTCGACCTCGCCGCCGAGATCCCGCCACTCGTGCTTCGCCTGATCTGGCGGTCCGGTCGCACCGATGACCATCGACTGCGCCAGGTCCTCTACGCCGCCAGCGCGTGACCCGGCACCCTCGCCAGAACTGCTGCGCTCAGAGCAAATTCGGCAGAGCCATGACGCAGTTCGGGCCTCGCTTTTCAACCAGGACCGCGAACCGGGGTTGTCGCCGTATGCTTCGTCGGCGGCGCGAACCGTTGCAGAACCGGTGGGGATCCGTGGAGTTGGAGGAGCGATGGACTACCGGGAGATCGAGTGCTTCCTCACCCTTGCGGAAGAGCTCCACTTCGGCCGGACAGCGCAGCGGATGATGGTCTCGCAAGCACGCGTGAGCCAGTTGACGCGCTCGCTTGAAAGACGTGTCGGCGGCTACTTGTTCGAACGCACGACGCGCACCGTGCGGCTCACCGCGCTGGGCGAGTCGCTACGGGCGAGGATCGCCCCCGCCTTCCAGGAGATGCACAACGCGCTGAGTGAGGCGCGCTCGCTCGCGCGCTGCGTCGATGGCAGCCTCCGGGTCGGCTTCCTGTGCGCGACGATGGTGGTGCCCGAGGTGGTCCGGCGGTTCCGCGCCCGATACCCCCGGTGCGAGACCGAGCAGCGGGAGGTGCACATCGCCGACCCGCTCGGTCCGCTGCGCCGGGAAGAGGTCGATGTGCTCAGCCACTGGCTTCCGGTCCGTGAAGAGGACCTGCAGGTCGGTCCGATCATGTCGGTCGAGCCGCGCACGCTGGCGGTCCCGCTCGGGCATCCGCTGGCCTCCTGGGAGTCCATCTCCGTCGAACAGCTTGCGGGCGAACAGGTCTTCTCCGCCGCCGGGAATGCGCCGCAGTACTGGTGGGACGCGCAGTCCCCGCCGCGCACCCCCTCGGGGAAGCCGATCCACCGCGGCTACCCGGTGGCCACGGTGCACGAGGTGCTGTCCCTGGTGGCTGCGGGGCAAGGTCTCGCGCCGATGGTCCAATCCACCGCGGAGTTCTACGCCCGCCCGGACGTCGCGTTCATCCCGATCCGTGATCTGCCTCCCGCCGAAGTCGCCCTGGTGCGGCGGAAGTCGGACCGCCGACCCGCTGTGGAGTCCTTCCTGGCGACGGCCGCACAGTATGCGCAGGCGCAACGCCGGCGGTCCGACGCCTCGCGCCCCGCCGCCGCACCGGCGAGAGGCGCCACCGGCTCTGGCTGAACCGGACCGCCGGTGCCGCCGGGACATGGGTGAGCAGCTCGGCTTCCGCGCTGGGGGCACAGGTCTCGGTGCATTCATCAATCCTGCTTGTCGATTCATTCGCAGATCGTTGTTGATCGCCCGATGCGGGCTCAGAAGACTTGATCGACATGGTTGACCGCGCAGCACCCCCGCAAGGGGAATCCCGCCCCGCTCCCGCTGATCCCCCCGCTCTGCGCCAGTGGCTACTACTCATCGTGGTACTGGCGGGCACGTTCCTCGTCGAGCTCGATCTGTTCATCGTGAACGTGGCACTCCAGCCCATTCGCGCGAACCTGGGCGCCGGCGTCACCGAGATGGAACTGATCGTGGCGGGCTACACCCTCGCTTTCGGCCTGGTGCTGGTGACCGGGGGCAGGCTGGGCGATCTCTTCAGCTACCGCCGGCTCTTCATCATCGGAGTGACAGCCTTCAGCGCCGCCTCCTTGGCCTGCGCGCTGGCGTGGGCTCCGGCCGCGCTCATCACTTTCCGCGTGCTCCAAGGCATCGCGGCCGGCCTGATGCTGCCGCAGACCCTCTCGATCATCCAGATCGAGTTCTCCGGCCGTTACCGGGCCATGGCCTTCGGCGTCTTCGGCGCGGTCACCGGGATCGCCACCATCATCGGCCAGACCGTCGGCGGCCTGCTCATCACTCTGGACGTCGCCGGTCTTTCGTGGCGGACGGTATTCCTGATCAACATTCCCTTCGGCCTGGCCGCGGTGCTCGGTTCGCTGGCGCTGCTTCCCAAGGACCGCAAGGAGGACCGACCGAGCCTCGATCTCGTCGGCGTCCTCCTGCTCACCGTGACGCTGCTGTTCGTCATCGCCCCGCTGATCGCCGGCGGTGGCGAGCACGGCCATGCACTGCCGCTAGCGCTGCTGGTCCCCGCGGTCTTCGGGGGCTGGGCCTTCACGCGCTGGGAGAACCGCACCAAGAGGCGGAACGGGCTGCCGCTGGCCGACCCCGCATTGCTCCAGCACCGCAAGTTCCGTGCGGGGGCGGGCCTTTCCCTCACCTTCGTCGCGGGGAACACCGGGCTGTTCTTCCTCGTCTCGCTCCACTTCCAGGGCCCCCTCGGGTTCTCGCCGCTGAAGGCAGGTCTGATCTTCACCCCGCTGGCCCTCTTCTTCGGGATCGCCTCCCTGGTGGCCCCGAGGATCCAGCCGAAGCTCGGGCACCACGTCCTGACCATCGGATACGCGATCAACGTGCTCGGCACGGTGGCCCTTCTGGTGGCCGCGATGCGCTACGGCGAGGAGCTGTCGAATGCCGCCATCGTCGTGTCCTTCGCGGTCATCGGGTTCGGCGAAGGACTCGGTCTGACACCGCTGATCAACATCGTGCTGACCGGTGTGCCCGAACGGGACGCCGGTTCCGCCTCCGGTGTGCTGGAGACCGGCATCCAGTGATCAACCTCGCCCTGGCCCTGCTGGCGTTCGCCTTCCTGCCCCTGCTCTCGCCTCCACACGGCGGCCCCTCCCACATTCCAGGAAGCCTCTGAGGTTCCGCCACCCGCACCGCCACGCAAAACGAGGTTGGAAAACCCTCAGTGATTCAGGCGCGCTGGAGTGCGACGATGGCACGCTCCAGGAGGCCGTGCAGGTTTTGTCGTTCCTCCTCGGTGAACTCGTCGTCGAGTCGGCTCTCCACCGAACCGGCCAGCTTGTCGGCCTTCCTGAGCACGGTCCGGCCCGAGCGGGTCAGGCTGGAGACCAGCACCTTCTGATGCACCTGCGAAGGGGTGCGGGTGATCAGTCCCTTGCCCTCGAGATTGTTCAGGACCGTGGTCATCGTCTGCGCCGTGACCATGCACTCCCGTGCCAACTGCGCCCCTGACAAGCCCGGCTGGTGCTGCAACACCAAGAGGGCCACGTACTGCGGCACCGTGAGGTCCACGGCGCGGAGGGCGCGGCTCTTCTCGCTGATCAAGTGTTGTTCGGCGCGCTTGATGAGGTGACCTGTCCGGTCGTTGAAGTGGTCCGTGAGGTTGGTGCGCCCGTCGGCTGCCGCTGGCGTACCCGTCATGTCCTGCTCCCCGTGCTCATGCGTGGACTCTATGCCGGATCAGGGCTGCCGATGCACAGCTCGCACCTCAGCTAGCGGTCCTGCTCGGTCAGCGGTCTCCGGCACCGGGCGACATGTGCATGGAACCGGAGCAACTCAGCGCGGAAATCCTCGGCGTACGCACGCGTCCATTTATCAGGGTTCGTACCTGCATCAGCTTACAGCCAGCTGTTCGAGCACTGTCCGCAAGCACGAGCACCCGTGTTACCAGGATTCTGCGGCCCTGCCTGCGCGATCGAATCAGGGGTTTCATCTGAATCAGAGTCCTGATACTGTCTCGAACCCTGACATCCCTGCCATGAGCAAGCCCCGCGCCGTTTCGGAGGCGGCGCACCTCATGTCCTCAGCCATCAGCGCCTCCCCTCCCACAACCCGCCGACGGGCGGCAGTCGTTCTGCTGTCCACGTGCCTGTCCGCTCTGCTCCTGCCGTTGTCCATGGCCGGCACCTCGGTGGCACTGCCCAGCATCGGCGCGGAACTGCATGCCCCACTGGCCTCCCTGCAGTGGGCGATCAACGGCTACAACCTCGCTTTCGGGTGCTTCGTCCTCGCGGCCGGGTCCCTCGCCGACCTCGTTGGCCGGCGCCGCACGTTCGCGATCGGCACCGGCCTGTACGCGGTGGGTGCGCTGATCTCCGCCCTGGCCGGGGACATCCTCGTGCTGGACATCGCACGGACCGCCTCCGGTCTCGGCGCCGCCGCGGCCCTGCCCAGCGGCAGCGCGCTGCTCGCCCAGGCATTCGAAGGCCCCGCCCGCGCCCGCGCGTTCGGCGTGTTCGGCACCACCACCGGTATCGGTCTCGCCCTGGGCCCGACCATCGCGGGCGTGCTGGTCGGCAACTTCAGCTGGCGGGCCGTCTTCCTGGTGCCCGCGGTGATCGCCTTCGTGGTCGTCGCGCTGACCCCGCTGATCCCCGAGTCCCGCAACCCCGCGGCCGGCCGGGTGGACAGGGGCGGCACCGTCACCTTCACCGGCGCCCTGCTGCTGCTCATCTTCGGCCTCGTCGAAGGGCCACAGGCGGGTTGGCTCAGCGCGCTGGTGCTCGGGTCTTTCCTGACCGCCGCGGTACTGCTCATCGCGTTCGTCGTCATCGAACACCGCCAGGAACAGCCGATGTTCGACTTGAGCCTGCTGGCCCGGCCGCAGTTCTTGGCACTGTGCCTGACCGCGGTCGTCGTGGTCTTCGGGTTCACCCCGCTGCTGGTCGCGCTTCCCACCTACCTCTCGGCGGTGGACGGGCTCAACGCACAACAGGCGGGCCTGACCCTGATGATGCTCACCGGAGCGACCCTGGCCTTCCCGATGATCGCGGGCTTCCTGACCCGCTGGATTCCGGCGAAGGTGCAGCTCGTCATCACCATCGTGCTGATGACGCTCGGCACTGCCTGGCTGACCGTGATCGAGCCCGGCTCGTCCAACTGGACCATCTTCGCCCCGCTGCTGGTCCTGGGCATCGCCACCGGCATTTCCTTCGGCCTGCTCGACGGTGCCGCGGTCAGCAGCGTCCCGGCAGGACGTGCGGGCATGGCCGCCGGCATGTTCAACACCATGCGCCTGGCCGGCGAGGCCGCCTCCATCGCGGCGATCAGCTCGCTGCTGGTCAGCCTCACCCGCAGCAGCCTGGGCAACGACCTGAGCTCCTTCGACAGCCCCTACGCGGACGATCCGGCCGAGGTCGCGAACCTCCTGAACCAGGGCGACATGGACACGCTCGTCAAGAGCGTGCAGCCCGACACGGCCCGGCAAGCCTTCACAGACGTGGCCGGCGCCGCGTACACCGGAGCCCTGCACACCGTGTTGTGGATCCTCTTCGCCATGTTCGCCGTCGCCGCACCGGTCGTAGCACTGCTGCTACGCGACCGGCGCAGGCCCGCCATGGAGAGCAGCGTCGGCGATCCATCGACGCCCCAGCCGAACCCAACGCAAAAGCCCAGCAGCGTCCAGCGAGCGCCCTCCCCCGGCTCAACAGTCCACAAGGGATGATCATCGGAGCGAGCCGGGAACGCGCAGGACGAATCAGCGCGGGGGTCAGGACGAGCTCATCGACGAAGAGAGCCGCTGCGCCTTCGCGGTGAGCTCACGAGCCGCACCCTGTGGAGTCGGCCCGTTCCTGCCCGCTGAGCATGCGGGCGGGATTGGTCCGGGTGAGCGTCTCGATCCAGTCGTCGCCGACTCCGAGCACCCGCAGCATCTCGGCGAAAACCGTTGGCACGAATGCGAATCCGTTCCCGCCGTGGCGCGTCCACATCTGCTTCAGGAAGACGTCGTGGCTGAGCAGCACCCGGTGGCCGTGGCCGGCCTCGACGAGCCCCGCGACGGCCGCCGCGCTCGCCCGGCTCGCCGGGGCCTCACCCTCCTTCGGGAACGTGATGTCCATGCCGATCATGTCGAACTCCAGCCAGACCCCGCGGTCGGCGATGCCGGCCTGGTAGGCGGTGTCCGCCGCCGACGGGTCCATGTGCGACAGCACCACCCGGCCGGGGTCGACGCCGATCTCGTCGAGCACGATGTCGAGCACCTCGTGCCCGCGGCGCTGCCAGCCGGGCAGGTGGATCATGAGCGCCACCTCGGGATGTTCGCGCTGGGCGAGCGCGGCAGCCCGCAACGAGGCCGACTCCGCCGGGGTGAAGTCCGGGGAAACACCGATCTCGCCGATGATCCCCGGCCGGGCCCGGTGCTCGCCGACGCCGCGGGCGAGCTCGTCGCCGATGCTCGCGGCCTGCGCCTCGACCGAGTTCGCCGTGATGCGCTCGCCCTCGAACTTCTCCAGGTAGGCGCCGCAGCCCATGACGATGTTCAGGCCGGTGCGGCGGGCCGCCTCCACCAGCTTGTCGGGGTCGCGGCCGATGGCCGCGCTGCACGTGGCGTCGACGATGGTCCGGCCGCCGACCGCCTGGAAGGCCGCGACTTCGTCGACCACGCCGTCGACCGGTTTGGCGGCCAGGTTGTCCGCGCAGCAGTACGGGTCCTGCCGGAGCGCCCACGCCGCCGATGCGTCGACGGCGCGATCGGCCAGGAACTCGGTGAACCGGTAGCTCGGCGGGTCGAGCACCCCGGACAGGTCGTTGAAGAGGTGCTCGTGCGGCAGGACGAGCCCCAGCTCGACCGCGGGCACCGGACCCGTGACGGTCTGCACGAACCCGCCGGTCACCGCGCGGCTCCCGGTTCGCCGGCCTGGCGGGAGGGGATCATCCCGATCCCGGCGGCGACCAGCGCGAGCACGGTGCCGATCACGGTGACGAGGTGGATGGGGTGGCCGACCGCGGGCACGACGAGGTCGAGCAGCAGCGAACCGACGAGCTGCCCGGCCACCGAACCCAGCCCGAGCAGGAGCAGGCCGAGGCCGCGCACCAGCAGCGCCATGAATCCGATCGACAGCAGGCCCAGCACCCCGCCGGTGTACATCCACCAGGTCGGCGGCAGCGAGAAGTGCGCCGTCCCGATCGCCAGCCGGACCAGCAGGCCCGCCAGCAGGACGACGAAGCCGACCAGGAAGTTGAACGTGATCGACACCAGCATCGAGCCGCTCTCCCGCGCCACCGCCGCGTTGCCCGCCGGCTGCCACCCGGCGAGCAGCCCGGCGGCGAACGGCAGGACGGCGAGCGCGATCGCGTGCGGCACGTGGAAGTTCGGCGAGATCGTGACCGCGGTGGCGGCGACGGCCAGCGCGGCGCCGAGCCCGCGGGCGACCGAGATCGGCTGCTTGACCGTCGCGGTGACGCCGATCCGGTCGCAGATGACCCCGGAGATGATCAGGCCCGCGATCAGGGTGATCTGGAAGACCGCCACCCCGAGCACCCCGACCGAGACGCCCTCGGAGAGCACCACCGCGCCGCCGCAGAGACCGGCGAGGTAGTTCCACCAGCCGATGCGACGGCTGCGGATCAGGCGCGGGATGCCCAGCGCCTGCCGGCGCGTGCCGGGCCGCGCGAACACGATGACGAGCATCAGCACCAAGCCGCTGCCGAACGAGATCACGGCCGCGCTGTTGCCGTCGCCGACGGTCTCGCCGAGCGCGCCGTTGACCGCTGACTGCAGCGGGCTGAGCATGCCGGCCAGCACCGTGGCGATGACGAGGGCGGTCGTGGTGACGCCGCGGGCCGCCCGGCCGGAC
This sequence comes from Saccharopolyspora sp. NPDC045839, assembly GCF_056431645.1. Taxonomy (NCBI): domain Bacteria; kingdom Bacillati; phylum Actinomycetota; class Actinomycetes; order Pseudonocardiales; family Pseudonocardiaceae; genus Saccharopolyspora; species Saccharopolyspora sp. NPDC045839. The sequence goes on along the minus strand of NZ_JBWKKH010000012.1, from coordinate 234,128 downwards.
GTCGCCGGCGGGGCCACCGGAGGAGCGGGTGTATTGGTCATGGCGGTGCGCACTCCCTAGTTGTCCGTGGTGCACCGGATGAGGTGAGACGGGGGCAAGGCTTGGACGTCGTTGTCGCGCCGAGGCACACCGCGGGTGACGTGGGCAGCCCGGCGGGGCGCGGACCGGGCTACCGGTCGCCGGCCAACCAGGTGACCGCCTGGTGGAACAGCCGACGGTACCCCTGCCACTCCATGAACTCGGTGGGTGCCCAGTGCGGCGAGATGTCCGAGGCGAAGGCGAGGGTCCGGCCGGCTCCTTCGGCGCGCACGGCCAGCAGCGGCCGGGATTCGACCGTGGCGAGCACGGCCGCGTCGGGCTTGGCGATCAGCCGCTGGTAACCGAGCAGGATCGGCCACTGCGCGTCCAGGCCCTCGGTGACCGGGTGCGCGGTTCCGGTGAGCTCGCCGGCGACGCCTTCGGGGCATTCCACCCGGTCGTCGTAGGGCAGGATCTCGACCGGCAGCACGTCCTCGATCGGCGTGCCGTGGAAGTTCGCCTTGGCCTGGAACCCCTGGAAGCTCAGGTAGCCGCCGGCCATGGCCAGCCCGCCGCCGCCCCGCACCCACTCGGCCAGCAGCTTGAGCCGGTTCGGGAAGGGGCGTCCCTGGTTGAACACCTGCGGGTGCAGCAGCAGCGAGTTCGCGCCGATGTCCGACAGGATCACCACGTCGTATTCGTCCAGTTCCGCCGTCGACGCGGGGAAGTCGGTCGCCACGGCGTGCGACGGCAGGTGCACCACCTCGTGCCCCTCGGCGCGCAACGCCGCGAGCAACACCTCGGCGCCGATCTCGAGCTGGGCCCGGTCGATGGCGTCGAAGCCCTTGACGTCGGTCGTCCGCGCGACCCAGGACTCCCCGGCCAACAGCACCCGACTCAATTCCGCCTCCTGATGAACGTTCTTTGCGCAAACTTTGCGCTCGATGTTGCGCAAACATAAGCGGGCCCGTTCGGCGCGTCAAGAGCAATCCCCCGGAGACCTGCCGATACACTGCGGTCGAGCACTCGACGAAAGGGGCGGCGATGACGTTGACGCGCGTTGCGCAACTTGCGCAAGTGTCGACTTCGACGGCGTCGCGCTACCTGCGCGGCCAGCTGAAGGTGCAGTCGGAAACCGCTGCCCGGATCGACGCCGCCGTCCGGGAACTGCACTACGAGGTGCGCCCGTCGGCATCCCCGGACGCCGCACGCGACCACGGCCCGGTCATCGCGCTGATCGTCCCGGAACTGGTCAACCCGTTCTTCGCGGCGCTGGCCGAGGAGATCGCCACGGCCGCCGCGGTCAGCGGCGCCTCGCTCGTCATCGGCGTGACCGGGCGGCAGGCGCAGCGGGAAGCCAAGGTGAGCGATTTCGTCGCCGGCGCCGAGGACATCGACGGGATGATCTACGTCGGGATGCACCGGGAGAACCCGCGACTGCTCCAGGCCATCGCCGACGGGCTGCCGGTGGTCGTGCTCGACGAGGAGATCGCCGACACCGCCGGGGTGGACACCATCGGGGTCGACAACTACGGCGGCGCCTACCAGGCGACGGCGTACCTGGCGCAGCTGGGACACCGGCGCATCGCGCACATAGCCGGACCGCGGGAGCTCTCCACCACCCGCGACCGCCTCCGCGGATACCGCGACGCGATGACGCACGCCGGCCTGGAGGTCGACGAGGACCTGATCCTGCACGGCCCCTACACCGAGCAGTTCGGCGCGAGCACCTTCCCGTACCTCACCGGCGCCGCGCAGCCGCCCACCGCCGTGTTCGTAGGCAGCGACATCGCCGCGGTCGGCGTCCTCGGCGCCGCCGAACTGCACGGCCTGCGCATCCCGGAGGACCTGTCGGTGATCGGCTGCGACGGCATCCGGGTCGGCGAATGGCTGCGCCCGAAGCTCACGACCCTGCAGCAGCCCGTCGCCGACCTGGCCCACGGGGCCCTGGAACTGGTCCACGCCCGCATCGCCGAACCGGAGACCGGCACCGTGCGGCGGACCCTCCCGCTGCAACTGGTCATCCGCGGTTCCGCGACCCCGCCCCAGCACTGACCACGGAGGACCCGTGACCGATCCGATCGCGCTCACCCAGCAGCTCGTCCGACTCGACACACGCGCGGCCGGCGAGAAGGCCGCCGCCGACCTGCTCGCCCCGATGCTGACGTCGGCCGGCTTCGAGGTCGCGGTCGACGAACCGCGCCCCGACCGCGCCAACCTGGTCGCCAGGTTCGGCACCGGCACCCCGATCACCCTCACCGGACACCTCGACACGGTGCCTGCCGACCCGGCGACGTGGTCGTTCGACCCGCACAGCGGCGAGATCCACGGCGACCGGCTGCGCGGCCGCGGCAGCAGCGACATGAAGGCCGGCGTGGCGGCGATCGCCGCAGCCGCGATGCACTGCGCCCGCACCAGCCCTGACGACCTGGCCGTGCAGCTGGTGTTCACCTTCGGCGAGGAAACCGGCTGCGAAGGCGCGGCGCTGCTCCCCGAGCTCGCACCCAGCCCCGCGCTGCTGGTCGCCGAGCCGACCGCCAACCGGATCGTGCTCGGGCACAAGGGAGTCCTGTGGCTGCGGCTGACCGCGCACGGCCGCAGCGCCCACGGATCCCGCCCGGAACTCGGCGAGAACGCCCTCGCCGCACTGGCCGAAACCGCCGTGCGCATCCACCGGCACGCGGGCTGGCCGACCAGCCCGACGCACGGCCCCGCCACGGTCAACGTCGGCGCGTTCCACTCCGGTGTGCAGCCGAACCTGGTCCCGGACCGGGCCGAGCTGGTGCTCGACATCCGCACCACGCCGGAGTTCACCGCCGCCGAAGCACGTGCCGCGATCGGCGAGCTCGCGCTGCCCGGTACGGACTTCGCCACCGAGCTGGACCTGCCCGGCGTCGCCACCGACCCCGAGAACCCGTTGGCGCGCACCATCATCGACGCTTTGCGCCCGTCGGATTCCGGCCGACGGCCCGAGTACGCCACGTACTTCACCGACGCCTCGGTGCTGGCCACTGCCCTCGGCTCGCCCGCGGTCGTCATCTACGGCCCGGGCGACCCCGATCAGGCGCACGTCACCGACGAGACGTGCTCCGTCACGGCGATCCGCGAAGCGACCGAGGCGCTGACCCGGCTGCTCACCACGTGGCGCTCAGGCCAGTAGGACTCGCTCGCGTCCGGCTCGCAGGGCACGAGAAGGCGGGCGGCCGCCCCAGTTCGGCTCAGCCACAGCGAATGATCGTCGTCCTGCCGACCAGCCCCGCGCGGTCGTCGTGCACGGCGATGACCTGACGCGGGACGCGTGACCGGCTTGACCGTCAGCCCACCGCGTCGCGTCCGCCGAGGGCCGGCCGGAGCAGAGCGGTTGGAGCACCTCGCCCATCCAGCAGCAGGGCTGTCCCCAGCTCGACCAACCGCTCGCCCAAGTCCGGCCGCGCCCCGGAAAACCTGGCGCGGACCACGCAGTGGACCATTGCGCGCACTGCGCGGATGGCCACCCCGGCTTCCAGCGGGTCCTTCCCCGACTGGGCCTTGTCCAGTACTTGAGCCCACAAATCCGCGCGTTCGCTCCGGAACCGTCGAAGCGCCGCACGTTCTTCGTCGGGAAGCTGTTCGCTTTCATTGGCCAGGATGCCGACCAGATGCCGGTGTTCGATGGTGACGGCCACGTGCGCACGCAGCAGCAGCTCCAGTGCTTCTCGTGGTTCCCTGGCGAGGGCAAGGGCCTCGTCCGCGCTCGTCCGCATCCTCTCTCCGCCCCGGTTCGCCGCGACCACCAGGATTTCGGTCTTGTTCGCGAAGTGACGGTAGACGGCGGAGCCCACGATCCCCACGGCCTCGCCGATGTCTCTCATGCTGACGGACTGGAAGCCGCGCTCGTCGAGCAGCCGGGTCGCCTCGGTCAGCAACTGCTCCCGGCGAGGTATCCGCAGCCCCTCGACGGTACCGGCGCTGATCTTCGAGCCTCCCGGCAAAGGCCCGGCATCCGGGGACTTCGCCAACTGGCATCGTGTTGTCAGGGCAGCCAGGTGGTACAGCAGCTGTTCGTGCCGCTGCCGGGACAGACGCAGCCGACGGCGGGAGCTGCTGCCGAGCACCGCCAGCGCGCCCACCGCCAACAGCTCGCAATCGGCGGGCGAGAGCTCTGGTCTGGCAGCCCGCACGAGGGAGGCCAGGTGTTTCCTCGTGCCCGCCACGCGTTGCTGGACCACGGCCCGCTCGGCGGTGCCGAGATGACGGGCCTCCCGCTCCCACGTCGCGGCCACGCCACGCCGCTCGACTCCCTTTTCCGCCAGGGACGACAGCGCTTCGTCGAGCCCGGTGGAGTTCCTGATCAGACTGTCGATGGAATCCAGGCTGCCGAGGACGGCGTGCAGCAGAAGATCCTGCTTGTTGCGGAAATGCCGGTAGACGGCGGGAGCGGTGATGCCCACGGCGTCGGCCACATCGGCGACGGACACCTTGTGGTAGCCGTGCGTCAAGAAGAGCTCGGTGGCCGCGGTGAGAACCAGCGCCTTGCGGTTGGGAGGTCTGCGCGCCGCCACGATCCTGCCACCTCACGTCCTCATCGAGAGCCATCTCCTGGGGCTTGCCTGTGCGGCATGTGCGGAGTCCACAGGGCACGGCCGGGAGCCCACGGTTGCGCGGTGCCCAGCGTTTCGGGGAGCAGGCCCGGTCAGGCGATGTCGATGACGGTGCGCAGTGCTTCGCCGGTATGCATGTAGCGGATCGCCTCGTTGATGTCGGTCAGCGGAACGTGGTGCGTGATCATCGACTCGAGGTCGATGCGGCCCGCCCGCCACAAGTCGATGATCTTCGCGTAGGTGCGGCGCACGTCATCGCCACCGTAGAAGGACGGAAGGACCTTCTTCTCGTTCATCACCAGCTCGGTCATGTTGAGGTCCGGCAGATCGGTGCGGGAGCCCGCGCCGACCAGGCAGACGGTGCCGCCGAGCCGGGTCGCGTCGTAAGCGGCGCGCAGGGTGACCGGCTTGCCCACGGCTTCGAAGGCGTAGTCGAAGCCGAAACCACCGGTCAGGCGCTGCTTGGCCGCCTCCAGGTCCTCGGGGACGATCGCCTCGGAGGCACCGAACTTCAGCGCCCACGCCCGGCGGTTCGGGGTCGGGTCCACGGCGATGATCCGCGCGGCACCCGCGACCTTGGCGCCCTGCAGGATGCTCATCCCGACGCCTCCCAGGCCGATGACGACCACCGACGAACCGGGCTGCACCTTCGCGGTGTTCAGGGCTGCGCCGATGCCGGTGGTGACGCCGCAACCGATCAAGGCCGCGATGTCGTACGGCAGGTCTTCCGGGATCGGGATCGCCGCACATCCGGCGATGACCACTTCCTCCGCGAACGTGCCGGCACCGCTCATGCCGAGGAGCGCCGCTTCGCCGTTCCGGAAGTTCGGCTCGAGGCTGCCGCGGCCACTGCGGCACAGGTGTCCGTCGCCCGCGGCGCAGGAGGGGCACTGGTCGCACGGCGGCATCCAGCAGACGATGACGCGATCGCCGGGCTTGACGTGGGTGACGCCTTCACCGACCTCGACCACCTCGCCCGCGCCCTCGTGGCCGGGGACGAAGGGAGCGGGGTGGGTGAGCACGCCGCTCATCGCGGACAAGTCGGAGTGGCACAGACCGGCCTTGTGGATCTTCACGCGGACCCGACCGGGCCCGAAGGACACGGCCTCGATGTCGGTGACGTCCAGGGTCTCGTCGCCTGTCTCGTGAAGCACTGCTGCGCGCATGGGGAAGCTCCTTCGCTATGCGGGGTTCTGGGCAGGGGGCGGCAGGTGGATGGTCTTGGTCTCCAGGTACGCGGCGAATCCCTCGGGACCGAACTCGCGGCCGATACCGGAGTTCTTGTAGCCGCCGAACGGGCCTGCGACATCGAAGCGCTGGCAGTTGACGGAGCACGTGCCGGTGCGGATCTGCCGGGCGACCTCGGTGCCGTGCGCGTCGTCGCTCGCCCACACGGTGCCGGCGAGGCCGTAGTCGGAGTCGTTGGCGATCCGGATCGCCTCGTCCTCGTCCTGGTAGCGGATGAGGCAGACGACCGGGCCGAAGATCTCCTCGCGGGCGATCCGCATGTCGTTGGTGACCTCGCCGAACAGGGTCGGCTCGACGTACCAACCGGTGGTCAGATCCTCGGGGACGCCGCCTTCGGTGAGGACCTTCGCGCCCTCCGCCTGGCCGATGCGGATGTAGTCGAGGTTGCGCTGCTGCTGGCGTTTGCTGGTCATCGGACCGATCTCGGTGGCCGGGTCGAACGGGTCGCCGACCTTCAACGCGCCGATTGCGGCGGTGAGCCGGTCGGCGATCTCGTCGTAGCGGCTCGCCGGGGCGAGGATGCGGGTCAGGGCCACGCACGCCTGGCCGCTGTTGGCGAAGGCACCGCCGATGAGGTTCGGCAGGGCGGCGTCGAGGTCGGCGTCCGCCAACAGGATCGCGGCGGACTTGCCGCCGAGCTCCAGGGTGACCCGGGTGAGGTTCTCGGCCGCAGCAGCCATGATCTGCTTGCCCGCGGGTACCGAACCGGTGAACGCGACCTTGTCGACGCCTGGGTGCGAGACCAGGTGCGCGCTGGTCGCCCGGTCGGCCGGTAGCACGCTCAGCACGCCCTCCGGCAGGCCGGCCTGCTCGCACACCTCGGCGAGCAGGTAAGCGTCCAGCAGCGTTTCCGGGGACGGCTTGACGATGACGGTGCAGCCTGCCAGCAGCGCCGGGGCGAGCTTGCCCGCGATGGTCAGCTGCGGCACGTTCCACGGCGTGATCGCGGCGACCACTCCGACAGGCTCGTGCCGCACCAGCAGCGGGCCGGTTAGCCCTTGGCGCTCCTCCTCCAGCGACAGCCGATCGGCGACCGCCAGTGCGGAGCCGAAGGCGGCGACGGCGCTGAGTGCCTGCGCGCGGACGGAAACGGTGATCGGGCAACCGTTCTGGCGAGTGACCAGTTCGGCGAGCTCCTTGTGGCGGGCGAGGAGACCGTCCTTGATGCGGGTGACGACCTCAGCGCGCGCGGCGAGTGTCATGCGCGGCCACGGGCCGTCGTCGAACGCGGCGCGGGCTGCGGCCACCGCCCGGTCCACGTCCGCAGGGGTCGCGTGAGGCACGCGCCCCACCACCTGCTCGGTATGCGGGGAGACCACCTCGATGGTCTCGGCGCCGGCAGGCTCGGTCCACTTCCCCGCGATGAAGAGCTTGTGGTGCTCCACGAACTCGGTCATGAGCTGTTTCCTTGGCTGTGCGGCGGAAAAACGGTTACGGGAGGGCGATGGCGAAATTCCGCGGGGGCTCTTCCAGCAGGCTGTGCAATGTGGACAGGACGGTGGCGTCGCCGTCGAGGACGACCGAGCCGGAGCCGGTGGCGTCAGCGAACGTGGCCCGCTTGGCCAGGATGCGGTCGAGCGTGGCGCGCTCCAGCCGGATCGTGAGCTGCGGGGCTTCCCCGCCGGGCGCGCCGCCCCTCATGGGTGTGAGGACGCCGTTGCCGACCAACACCGTCCACACCTCGCCGGTGTCGGCGAACTCCCAGCGCAGCAGCAGGCGGTGGCTCGCCGCACGCGGGCCGTCCAGGCGTACCGCCATGAGCTGGAAGATCTGTCCGGTGTCCAGCCCTGCGAGCATGTCCGCTCGCTGCTGGTGCGATCCGACGGCACCCCGCTCCTCGACGCCGCTTCGAAGTTCCTGTGCGCCCGTTAGGTAGAAGTTGCGCCAGATGCCGTTCTCCTGGGCGTATCCGAGCTTCTCGAAGGTCTTGATCTGGAACTCGCGGGCACGGGCGTGCTCGGGCGCCGCGAACAGCACGTGGTTGAGCAACTCGGCGGCCCAGCGCAGGTCGCCCTGGTCGAAGGACTCGCGGGCCTTGTCGACGACGGCATCGGCACCGCCGATCGCCGCGACGTAGCGCTTGGCCTGCTCGACCGGCGGATGCTGCCACAGATGTGCCGGGTTGCCGTCGAACCAGCCCATGTAGCGCTGGTAGACGGCCTTGACGTTGTGGCTGATGGATCCGTAGTAGCCGCGCACGCTCCAGGCCTTGCCCAGCTCGCCGGGGAATGCCTGGATCTCCTCGGCGATCTCCGGGCCGGTCAGGCCGCGGTTCATCAGTCGCACCGTCTGGTCGTGGATGTACGCGTAGGCATCGCGCTGCTCGGTGAGCATCCCCATCACCTCGGCCCGGCCCCACGTCGGCCAGTTGTGGGAGCCGATGAGGACCTCGACGTCCTCGAAGAGCCGGATCGACTCGGTGATGTACACCGCCCAGGAATGGGCGTCCCGCACCAGCGCTCCGCGCAAGGTGAGCACGTTGTGCAGGGTGTGGTTGACGTTCTCGGCGATCAGCAGGACCTTGTGGTCCGGGAAGTAGAAGTTCATCTCCGAGGGGGCCTCGGTCTCCGGCGTCAGCTGGAAGACGAACCGCACCCCGTCGAACGACATCTCCTCGCCCGTCTCGGTGACCGTCACGGTCGGCGGAATGAGGCCGACGGTGCCGGTGGAAGTGCCTTGGGCGATTCCGAACCCGACCGAGTCCTCCGGGCCGGCCGGCAGCGACTTGCCGAACTGGTAGACCGCACGACGGCGCATCGCCGGCCCGGCGAAGACGTTCTCGCTGACCGCGTGCTCCATGAAACCGTCGGGCGCGACGATCGCGACCCGCCCCGCGGCGACGTCCTCGAACGAAGTGACGCCAAGCGCTCCACCGAAGTGGTCGCCGTGGCTGTGGGTGTACACGACGGCCTTCACCTGCCGCTCGCCGCGATTGCGCCGGTAGAGCTCCAGCCCGGCGGCGGCGCACTCCGCGGAGATCAGCGGATCGACGACCACCACGCCCGTGTCGCCCTCGATGATCGTCATGTTGGAGACGTCGAAGCCGCGGATCTGGTAGATGCCGGGCACCACCTCGAACAGGCCCTGCGCGGTGTTGTGCCCGGCCTGTCGCCACAGTCCGGGGTGCACGGTCTCGGGGCACTCGTCCGCGTGCAGGAAGTTCCAGCGTTCGTTGTCCCAGACGACCCGGCCGGTGTCATCGCGGATGACGCACGGATCGAGCTTGTCGATCAGGCCGCGGGTGGCGTTGGTGCGGTCGGTGGTGTCGTCCCAGTCCGGTCCAGGTGTGCTGGTCATGGTTTCTCGCCTCGTATCGCACGGAGGAATGCACTTTCAGCGGTGGCTGGCGTGATGTCCGGTGAGCATCGCTCGACGAACACGCTCGGCTCTCGACGGCATCGGGGAGCCGATCCCCGATCAGCGGGGATTTACCGGAATTCCTCGAGACGGGCCCGCAATTGGGTCTTGAGGACCTTGCCGGTCGGTGTGAGCGGCAGGGCATCGACGATTCGCAGCTCGCGGATCCTCTGGTACGGGGCGACTTTCTCGGCGACGTGCGCCATCACCTCGTCCAGGAATTCCTGTCCGCGCTCGGCTTCGGCTGTCGCGGACGGGCGCAGCACGACGAACGCGACGGGGATCTCGCCGACGTCGTCGCGGGGACGGCCGACGACCGAGGCCTGCGCGATCGCAGGGTGGGCGCAGAGGATTTCCTCCAGGGGCTGCGGATAGACGTTGTAGCCCTTGTAGATCAGCATGTCCTTGGCCCGGCCGACCAGGAACAGGAAGCCGTGCTCGTCGAGGCGGCCCATGTCGCCGGTGCGCAGCCAGCCGTCCACGAACTGCTCGGCGGTCAACTCGGGCTCGCCCGAGTAGCCGTCCGTGATCTGGGGACCGCGGGCCCACACCTCGCCGGTCTCGCCCTGCGGCAGCACGGTGGTGCCGTCGATGTCGCGGATGTTCAGTTCGGTGTCGGAGATCGCCACTCCGACGCTGCCGAGCGGCGTTGGTACCCGGGAGCCCAGCGGCGACATCGTCAGCCCCATGGTGGCCTCGCTCAGGCCGTAGCCCTCGGTGACGCTCGCGTTCGGGAACGCCTCGCGCAGCTTGCCCAGCGCGGTGGTGTCGATCGGCGCCGCACCGGAGGTGATCAGGCGCACTGACGAAACGTCGTGCTTGCCGAGGGCGGGGCTGCGCAGCATGCCGTAGTACATGGCCGGGGACCCCGACATGTGGGTGACGCCGTACTTCTCGATGTCGGCGATGAACTGGTCGGCATCGAAGCGGCCGCCGGTGATGACGGCGGTGGCGCCGAGCAGGGTGTTGAGGTTGTGACCGACCAGGCCGAGGCCGTGGAAGAGCGGGGCGATCGCGATGTTCGAGCCCCGCCCAGGGGTGATCGCCTGCTCCGGCGGGTCATCGACCTGGGTGACGCGGATGCCGCCCTGGTCGTCCAGGCTCGGTACGCCCGCGCAGCGCCAGCAGCCGGTCTGGATGACATTGGCCACGAGGTTCCGGTGCAGGACCCGGACGGCCTTGGTCCGGCCCGTGGTGCCGCCGGTGAGTTGGAGATGCGCGACGAGCTCCGGGTCGACGGCGTAGCCTTCGAGCCGAGCGGAGGTCAGCAGGTCCGAGAGCGGCACCGAGTCCTCGAGAGGTCGCGCCTCCGCTGGGGCGGGAGACGCGGCGGTTCCCGGGATGCACACCGTGAACCGGATGTTCTCCGCTGCTGCTTCGGAGAGGACCACTGCGTTGCTTGGATGGGTGAAGACCGCCTTCGCCCGGCAGTCGGCGAGCTGGGCGCGCAGAACGACCGCGGGCTGGGCGGGGTTGATCGGGGCGACCGCGACGCCGGCGCAGAGCGCACCGTAGTAGGCGACGATGTACCACATCGAGTTCGGCATGTGCAGGGCGACCGCGTCGCCGGGCTCCAGTCCGCGATCATGCAGGGCCTTCGCGACACGCAGGGCGTTGTCGTGGAGCTCGGCGAAGGTCATCGTCTCGTCGCCGTCGAGCAGGGCGATGCGATCCGGGTAGGCACGGGCGGCACCCGCGAGCAGGGAGTCGGCGCCTGTCTTGGGGTAGTCCAGCGAAAAAGGCATGTTCTTCGGCCATGGCCGACTCATAGGGCACTCCCTTGCTCAGGAGGATGGCTGTCCCGAAGGCGTATGCGGGTTGCTGCCGCGGGGTGGTCCGGGTGCCGCGGAGCGGTGTTGTGGCGGCGGATCACCAGTAGGTCCCGGAGGGTCTTATCGCTCCAGGTGAATCTCGTAGAACTGGCAGGAACTCTTTCTCTCACATCCGAGTCTGCCTCCAGGAACTAAGTTAATATGTATTCACTTCTATGTCCAGACCCACCGGCGAAAGCATCTCCACAAGACACGGCACGCACACGGGCACCGCCCTGCCACTCGCCGACAAGCGCGCGCAACTTCCCTGTAAAATCGCCGAATATCCGGACATCGATCCGCCCTCCACGTCGCCCGCCAACGAGCAGACCGCACCATCCGGCGCGACCGAACCGAATGCGGACAGAAGCGTGAAGCCGTCACCGGTAGTGCAGACACAACGTTATTGCCGATTAACTCTGGGGCCATGGCGAGAGCCCGCAGTTCCTCCGGTGATCCGGGCACCCCGGTGCGCGACCTCGCCCGCCGTCCACACGTCGCCCCGGAACGCAGGTGCGGGGGTGCGGGACGAGGCCGGGCGCCGGATCAGCTGTGGGATGCGAGGGCGTCGACGGCGGCCGCGTCGAGGCCGATCTCGGTGAGCACTTCGCGGGTGTGGGTGCCGACGACCGGGGCCGGGTGCGGGGCTGCGGCCGGGGTACCCAGGAAGCGCGGGGCGGGGGCGGGTTGCAGCAGGCCGTTCTTGGTGTCGTAGGTGCCGCGGGCCACGTTGTGCGGGTGCGTGGCGGCTTCCGTCAAGCCGTACACCGGGGTGACGCAGGACTGCGTGCCGTCGAAGGTCGCAGCCCATTCCTCGCGGGTCCTGGCGACGAAGATCTCCGCGAGCCGCTCCCCCATCACCGGCCAGGCATCGCGGTCGTGCTGCTTCGCGAACAGCGGATCGCCGGTGAGGTCGAGCACCTCCAGCAGCGCCGCGTAGAACTGCGGCTCCACGCAGCCGACGGCCATGAAACCGCCGTCCGAGGTGCGGTAGGTGCGGTAGAAGGGCGCGGCGCCGTCGAAGAGATTGGAGGCGCGCTGATCGGTCCAGCGGCCGGTCGCGAGCAGGCCGTGGATCAGGGCGAGCTGCACCGCGGTGCCGTCGGTCATCGCGGCGTCGACCACCTGGCCCGCACCGGTTCGCTGGGCGTGGACGAGCGCGGTGGTGATGCCGAAGGCGAGCAGCATCCCGCCGCCGCCCATGTCACCGAAGAGGTTCAACGGGACGGGCGGGTTCTCGTCGGCGCCACCGAGCGCGCCGAGGGCACCGGCGACCGCTATGTAGTTGATGTCGTGACCAGGGCTCTGGGCGAGCGGGCCGTCCTGCCCCCAACCCGTCATCCGGCCGTAGACCAGCTTCGGGTTGCGGGCCAAGCAGGTCACCGGGCCCAGGCCCAGGCGCTCGGTGACGCCCGGGCGGAATCCCTCGACGAGCGCGTCGGCGGTGTCGATGATCTTCAGCAAGGCCTCGATGCTCGCCGGGTCCTTCAGATCCAGGGTGACCGAGCGGCGGCCCCGGTGCAGGATCGGATGACCGGAGGCCTGGCCGGCCCCCGCGGGACGGTCGATGCGGATGACCTCGGCGCCCTGGTCGGCCAGGAGCATCCCGGCGAAGGGGCCGGGGCCGATGCCGCCGAGTTCGACGACGCGGATACCGGCGAGCGGTCCGGTGTGGACGGTAGGTGCGTTTCTCACGGGCTCGGCTTCCTTGACGGCGTGGTCGTATCGATCGCCCCGCGGAGTCCGGGGCGGCCGGGCAGTGCGGCGGAGCTAGAGGCCCAGGTCCTTGGCGATGATGGTCTTCATGACCTCGCTGGTCCCGCCGTAGATCCGCGAGACGCGGGTGTCCGCGTACAGGCGGGCGATCGGGTACTCCAGCATGTAGCCGTAACCGCCGTGCAGCTGCAGGCACTTGTCGATGACGCGGCCTGCGACCTCGGTGCCGAACAGCTTGATCTTCGCGGCGTCGGCGGCCGTCAGCTCGCCGGCGTCGTCCAGCTCGATGCCCTTGTCGACCAGCGCCTGGAGGGCCTCGACTTCGGCGGCGCACTCGGCGAGCGCGAACTTGGTGTTCTGGAACGAGGCCACCGGCTTGCCGAAGACCTGGCGCTCCAAGGTGTACTCGCGGGCGAAGTTGATCGCGGCGGTGGCCGAGGAGACCGCGCCGACACCGATCGAGAGCCGCTCGCGCGGCAGGTTCTGCCCCAGGTAGGAGAAGCCCCGGTCCTGCTCGCCGAGCAGGTTCTCCACCGGAACCTTGACATCGGTGAAGGACAGCTCGGAGGTGTCCGAGGAACGCAGGCCGATCTTGTCCAGCTTGCGGCCGTACTCGAAGCCCTCGCTGTCGGTCGGCACCACCAGCAGGCTCAGGCCGAATCGGCGGTTCTGCTCGGTGGCCGGTGAGGTGCGGGCGGCGACCACGCACAGCTCGGAGTTGCGGGCGCCGGTGATGAAGGTCTTGGCGCCGTTGAGAACGTAGTGGGTGCCGTCCTCGGACAACTGGGCGGTGGTGCGGATGCCCGCCAGGTCCGAGCCGGTGCCCGGCTCGGTCATCGCGATGCAGAGCATCGTGTCGCCGGAGGCGATGCCGGGGAGCCAGCGCTTCTTCTGCTCGTCATCGGCGATGCGCAGCAGGTACGGCAGGACGATGCCGGTGGAGACCGAGTAGTGGCCGAAGGAGACGGCGTGCAGGGAGGTCTCCTCGTTGATGATCGCCTGGTACTTGTAGCTGGTCTCCCCCGGCCCGCCGTACTCCTCGGGGATGCCGAAGCCCATCACGCCCAGCTCGCCGAGCTTCCGGAACAGCTCGCGGTCGACCAGGTTCTCCTTCTCCCACCGCTCGAAGTGGGGAATCACCTCCTTCGCGATGAAGTCCCGGATCATCGCCCGGAACGCCTCGTGGTCGTCGTTGTAGATGGTCCGCTTCATGTGCAGGCCTCCCGCTGTGTGTGGAGTGGACGGTGGATGATGTGCCCGCTGCGGCGATCTCCCGGCGGGGCGAGGATTTCAGTGCCGGGCGCCGTCGACGGTCAGGCACTGGCCGGAGACGTAGTCGGCCTCCTGGGTGCACAGCAGGTAGACGGCGCCGGCGGCCTCGGCCGGGGTGCCCGGCCGACCCAGCGGGATCACCTTGGAGGCGTTCGCGGCAGCATTCGCGCTGATGCCGACCTTGATCTTGCGGCCGTCGATCTCGATGAAGGCGTCGTCGGCGGCGGTCGCCTCCGTCATGCGGGTCAGGATGAAACCGAATGCGACGGCGTTGACGTTGACCTTGTAGCGGCCCCACTCCTTGGCCATGGTCTTGGTCAGGCCGATGACACCGGCCTTGGCCGAGGAGTAGTTCACCTGGCCCGGGTTGCCGAACTGACCGGAGACCGAGGAGACGTTGACGACCTTGCGGTGATGATCGGCCGGGTTCGCCTTGAAGAACGGCAGGGCGGCGCGCAGGATCCGGAAGGGGGCCTTGAGGTGGACGTCCAGGATGACGTCCCACTGCTCGTCGGTCATCTTCTGGATGACGGTGTCCCAGGTGTACCCGGCGTTGTTGACGATGATGTCCAGGCCACCGAACGACTCGACGGCCGCGTTCACGAACCGCTCCGCGAAGCCCTCCTCGCTGACCGAGCCCGTGCACGCCACAGCCTGGCCCCCGGCATCGATGATGTCCGCGACGGTCTGCTCGGCGGGGTCCTTGTCGAGATCGTTGACCACGACGGCCGCTCCCTCGGCGGCGAGCTTCAGGGCGATCTCGCGGCCGATGCCGCGGCCGGAGCCGGAGACGATGGCGACCTTGGAGTCCAGAGTTCCCATGATGTGCGCAGTCCTCTCAGTTGGTGCTGACGACGGCGGAGCCCTGGAGGGTCACGGTCCCGTCGGGGAGGGAGACCGTCAGGTCGAGGTGGGCCAGGCCGTCCTCGACGCGGGTGACGGTGCCCTTGCAGGCCGGGGTGGAGTTGACCGGTGTGATCGCGGAGAACCGGACCTGGTACGAGCGGATCCGCTCCTGCGGCACCCAGTCGGTCAGCAGTCGGCCGAGATACGCCATGGAGAGCATGCCGTGCGCGAAGACGTCCTCGATGCCCACCGCACGGCAGGCGTCGATGTCGATGTGCACCGGGTTGTGGTCGCCGGACGCCCCCGCGTACAGCGCGAGCGTCGTGCGGGTGATCTTCGGGAGTTCCACCGTCGAGGTGTCGCCGGCTTTCACGCTGCCGCCTCCTTGCCGGGCAGGTTGCGCACCACGATGGTGCTGCTCATGCGGGCGATGAACGCATCGCCACGGGTCACGGTCGTGGTGCGAACGATGAACTGGAGCGCCCCGCCCTTCTTCTCGTACACGTCCGACACCTCGGTGGCGAAGGTCAGCCGGTCGCCCGCGTAAGCAAGTGCGTGGTACTCGAAGGACTGCCCGCCGTGCAGGATCGTCCGGACATCGATGCCCAGGTCCTGCAGGAAAGACGAGCGATTGGGCCGTTCCGCGTCCAGGCAGAGCAGGAACGTCGGCGGCACCGGCAGGTCGCGGTGGCCGGCGGCCTTGGCCGCCTCCAACTCGGTGTAGGTGGGGTCGGTCTGGCCGGTCGCTTTGGCGAAGAAGCGCAGCCGTCCGCGTTCGACGTCCACCGAGTGAACGGGCGCGCGGCTGCCGATGATGCTGCGGTCGATGACCATCGGGGTTCAGCTCACCTTCTCGAACAGGGTGATGACGCCCGCGGTGCCCAGGCCCAGGTTGTGCTGCAGCCCCAGGGTCGCGCCCCCGACCTGGCGGGCGCCGGCCTGGCCGCGCAGCTGCCAGGTGATCTCCGCGGTCTGCGCCAGGCCGGTCGCGCCCAGCGGGTGGCCCTTGGAGAGCAAGCCGCCGGACGGGTTGGTGACGACGCGTCCGCCGTAGGTGTTGTCGCCGCTGAGGATGAACTCCTCCGCACCGCCCTCGTCGCACAGTCCCAAACCCTCGTAGCACAGGACCTCGTTGACGGTGAAGCAGTCGTGCAGCTCGACGACCTCGATGTCGCGCGGATCGACACCGGTCCGCTCGTAGATCTCGGTGGCGGCGGCACGCGTCACGTCAGCACCGACCAGCGCGATAGCGCTCTTCTTCTCGAACAAGCCCTCGGTGTCCGAGACGAGGGTCTGGGCCTTGATCGCGACCTTCGGGGTCAGCCCGTGCTTGCGGGCGAAGTCCTCGCTGCACACGATCGCAGCGGCCGCACCACAGGTGGGCGGACAGCATTGGAGCCGGGTCAGCGGCCCGGACATGTGCGGGGACTCCAGCACTTCCTGCTCGGTGATCGGCGTGCGGAACACCGCATGGGGATTGTTGGCCGCGTGACGCCGGGCCTTCACCGAGACCTTGGCGAAGACCTCTGGCTTCATCCCGTACTTCTCCACGTACTCGACACCGGCGGCACCGAAGTACTGCGGGGTCATCGGCGCGTCGGGGTCGACCGGGAAGACCTCGCCCAGCGTCTCCTTGAAGTGCGTCAGCGGGGAAGGCCGGTCACTCCACTTGCCGCCCAGGGCACCGGGGGGCATCTGCTCGAAGCCGACGGCCAGCGCGCACTCGACCACGCCGCTCTCGACGGCCTGCCGCGCGAGCCACAGGGCCGAGGAACCGCTGGCGCAGTTGTTGTTGACGTTGAGCACCGGGATGCCGGTCATGCCCAGCTGGTAGACGACGCGTTGCCCGCAGGTCGAATCGCCGTACACGTAACCGGCGTAGACCTGCTGAACCTCGTCGTAGCCGAGGCCGGCGTCCGCCAGAACGGCTCGCACGGCCCCCGCGCCCATCTCGTCGTACGTCTTGGCGGCACTGGGCTTGGCGAACGGGACCATACCGACACCTGCCACCAGCACTCTGCGACTCACGAACCCTCCAAGAGTTGGTTACCGTCAATTCACTTTTGCCGCCTGAATCCCTGTTGTCAAGCATCGATCTGCCTGCGGTGACGGCAATCTTCATCCACGCTGGCGGATTGACCTCGATCTGCCCTGTCATCAGGGATTCACTTGAAAGGGGTGCCGACGTCGGGTGACCCCGAAAGCCGTTACGACCTACCGGCCTCCTGCCGCGCCGCCAGCTTCACCGCGTCCCGTTCGGGATCGGCCAGCGCCGCAGCCGCCAGCCCGCCCACCAGCAAGGCGATGCCCAGGACCAGGAAGCCCTGCCCGTAGCCATCGGAAGCCGTCTCGCCGGCGCCGACCAGCTTGCCGACCATCATCGGGGCGATGATTCCGCCGAGGCTGTAGACGGCGGTGACGATCCCGAACACGACGCCTCGCTGCCCGGCCGGCACCACATCTGCCAGGCCGGTGAACGCGACACCGTAACCCGCCGCGTACGTGCAGGAGGCGAGCACGATCAGAGCCATCTGCAGGGGGCCGGCGCCCAGCAGCGCGAAGGCGATCGTGGCCAGGCCGCCCACGATCACGAGGACACCTGGCAGCACACCGCGGGTGATCCGGTTGGACATGCCGCGCTTGGTCATCACGCGGGAGACGACGCCTGCCGCGACGATCGCCACAGCCGCTCCCAGGTACGGCAGGGCCACGAGCTTGCCCGTCACCTCGGCGCTGTACCCCAGGCCCTGACGCAGGTAGAGCGGCAGCCAACTGACCTTCACCGCGGTGTTGGCGTACGCGACGACGAACAGCAGGAGCAGGCCGATGACCGAGCCGGTACCGAACAGGCGCCTCAGCGGGACGCGTTCGGGCAGGACCACCGCAGGCGCCTCGCCGCCTCCCGCGTGGGCCGCCACCGGGCCTTCGCGACCGATCAACAGCCACAACGCCGCCACCACCACACCGAATGCGGCCAGCACGCCGAATGCCGCGTGCCACGAGTGGGCGGCGATGACCCAGGTGAGCAGCGGGGCGGCGATCATCGGACCGAGGCCCGCGCCCGCCAGGAGCAGCGAGCTGGGAATCGTCCGCTTGTGGGCCGGGAACCAGGAATGGGCCACGTGCATGGCCAGGGCCGTGGTGGGGCCCTCGGCGAAGCCGAGCAACACGCGGCAGGCCACGATCACGGTGAAGCCGACCTGACCCGTCATGGGGGCGAGGCTGATCGCCCACAGCGCGGCGATGCCGCCGAGCACCCAGCGGGCCTTCACCTTGCCGCCGAGCCAGCCGCCCACGACGCTCCCGATCGCGAAGAGCCAGAAGAAGCTGCTCTGGATGACGCCGAACTGCTCGGGGCTCAGTCCCACCTCGTCCATCATGTCCACGCCGGCGAGGCCCACGACGACCTTGTCCGCGTAGTTGACGAGCATCAGGAGGAAGAGCACCGCGAGGACGACCCATGCCCTGCGTCTGACGGTGACATCGCCGGAGTCGGCGCCGCTGCGCGGGACCGGACCTGCCGCGGCGCGCTGCTCAACGTTCATAGGAATCTCCCCGAATGGGTACCTGGATTGCAAAAAAGTGAAGCATCGCTAACGCACTAGAACAAGAGTCCAGAGGCTGGCACCAGACTCGATCGGAGCAGCGAGAGCCAGTTGACAGGCGGTTTCCCACGAGACCGCGCGCACTGACATCAGCCCGTTCACACCGCTAGCTGAACGTGATCGCCCGTGGTCAGCAACTCCGATCGACCACCCCGCGCCACGGTCCAAGTCGGTTCACACGACGTCGCCCGCCGCGGAAATGCCGCTAGAAAGTGATCGGTGAATAACCACGAGAATCGAGTTACCAGCGGCCGCGACCGGCCCGCTGGAGACACGCGTGCCCCCTGGCCCGGCCGCTCCACTTCACGGCCGGGGCCCTTGCCGGCCGAGGACTTCGTCGCCCTCGCCGGTGTTCTCAAGGCCGCCCCACGCGAGGCGACTCCCCCGACGAATGACGGGGACGCGGTCAGGAGCGAAGGGGGCGGAGCGTCGCTTCCTGAACGACGGATGCCGCAAGCCTGCCGTCGCGGGTCCAGAACTCCCCGTAGGACAAGCCACGTCCGTCGCCGGCGGAGGGACTGCGCTGGGCGAACAGCAGCCACTCGTCGGCCCGGAAGGGCCGGTGGAACCACATCGCGTGGTCGAGGGAGGTGATGAAGAACCGGGACGGCCCACCCCGCAGCGGGCGGGGACGGTCGCTGTCGAGGCTGGCAGTGGGAGCGAGGGTGAGGTCAGAGCAGTACGCGAGCGCGCACACGTGCAGCAGCGGGTCGTCCTGCAATCTCTCGGTGGACTTCAGCCACACCAACTGCTGGGTGAGGCCCGGTACGGGTTCGGGCTCGCCCGGGACGAATCGCATGGACATCACCCGTCGCCACTGGGCCTTCTCGTAGTCCTCGGGACTGGCTTCGGCCCACGTCGCATACGGGTCCGGCAGGTCCTCGGGCAACGGCACGACCGGCATCCGCGGATGCCGGTCCTGGCAGTCCTCGGGAAGCTTGAACGATGCGGAGAGCGTGAAGATCGCTTCACCCCCCTGGACGGCCGCAACCCTCCGGGAGAGATAGCTGCGGCCGTCCCGAAGCCGCTCGACGTGGTAGAGGATGGGCTTCCGGGTATCTCCGGCGCGCAGGAAATAACCGTGCAGGGAGTGCACATGGTGCCCGTCCGGGGTCGTACGGCCCGCCGCGGTGAGCGCCTGCGCCGCGACCTGCCCACCGAAGGCGCGCAGCGGCAAGCCCGCGTGGCACCAGCCGCGGAAGAGGTCGCGGTCCAGCTGCTCCAGGCCGAGGAAGCCGACGAGGTCGCTGCCGAGGGCGTCAGGCAGCACGGAGGCGGCCTCGGAGGCGGCGCCGCGGGCGGGGCCGGTCATCGGTGGCCCCCGGAGCGCGCGACGCGCCGCGGCATGAAGGCGGCCGCAGCCGGGCCGTCGCCACCACGTCCGCGCAGCGGTACTGGACCTTCGGCGAACACGGTCAGATGCATGGCCGGCGCTTCCCTTCGATCTTCCCGACGCGCATCAGCGCAGTCTGAAGTTAATTGTCGATAACCTTTCTGTCCAGGCATGGAAGGATGAATCCGCTATCACATCAGCAACTTCCCCGGGAGTTAGTGATCGATCACTTGCAATCTTGTGGACATCTCGGCCGTGTGACCGCTGACCGGCGGCGCCCGCGCCCGCATCGCTTCGAGGCGACCTGCGTGCACTAGGCTCAGCCGTCGGATCAGCAACAACGGGGAAGTGATCATCCCCGGTTCATTCAGGGGAGAGTAAGCGCGTGGTGGTACCCAGGCCCCCCGACCGCAGGGACCGAATCCTCGTCGCCGCCGGAGACCTGTTCCGCGAGCGCGGCTTCCACAACGTGTCCGTCGCCGATGTCGCAGCGGCCGTCGACATCACCGCCCCTGCCCTGTACCGGCACTTCCGGAACAAGCAGGAGCTGCTGTCGGAGGTCGTCAGCAGGGGTCTCGACGTCATGGATGCCACGGTGCGCGAGGCGGCGGGACTCGACCAGCTGCTGGCGACGGCCGCGGCTCAGGCCGCCGAGCAAGGCGGCCTGGCAACCCTCTGGCAGCGCGAGGCGCGCCACCTGTCCGACGAGCAACGAGACGAGCTGCGACGGCGGCTCAACGACATCGCCGCCCGCCGGGCCACCTTGATCCGGGAGGGACGGCCGGATCTCTCCAAAGAGGACTGCGAACTCCTCGCCTGGGCTCTTCTCGCAGTATCCGCCAGCATCTCCAGGCAGCGGATCCCCCTGTCCCGGCGCAGGCTCGAGCGGGTGATGCATCGGGTGCTCCACAGCGTGGCGTACTGCGATCTGGCCTCCCGCCCGGGCACGGCGCGCCCGGCCCGTCAGCCGGAGGCCCCGGACGGCTCCGCGATGGCGACCCCGTCCCGCCGCGAGCAGCTGCTGACCGAGGCGGTCAAGCTCTTCGACGAGCGCGGATTCCAGTCCGTCAGCACCGACGACATCGGCAAGGTGGTCGGCAGCACCGGCCCCAGCATCTACAAGCACTTCCCCAGCAAGACCGACCTGCTCGTCGCGGCCGTGGTCAGGGGCGGCGAACGGCGGCAGGCCGCCACGGACCAGGCCCTGGCCCGCGCCTCGACCCCTGGGGAAGCGCTGGAATTCCTGCTCCGCTCCTACATCGACTTCGCCCTGCAGAACAGCCACCTGATCGGCCTGCTGCTCAGCGAGCTCGACCAGTTGCCCGAGAAGAACCGCCGGTCCAGCCGCCAGGCCCAGCGCGATTACCTCGCCATGTGGAGCCAGATCCTCGAGAAGGTCGTGCCCGGGCTCGACCCCAGCGAGGGGAAGGTCGTCGTCAGCGCGGCGCTCTCGGTGGTCGACAACGCAGTCCGGACCGGACGGCTCACGCTCCGGCCCGATCTCGCCGACCGGCTCTGGGAGATCGGGATCGTGGTGCTGCTGAACGGGGAATAACCCCTTCTCGACGCGACCGCGGATGCGGGGTAGGTGTCATCCGGAAGGTGGTCAGCGCCGCCGTTGGTAGTCGGTGTTGTGCCCGACGTGGCTGACCAGCTGCTGCGCGGTGCTGTTCGCCCGGCCGCGGCAACCCCTTGATCTTGTGGCTGATTCCCCGAGAATCGAAACACATGGACTCCCCGAACAGCGACCCCGACATCGGTGACCGCAGCCGGCGGCGGAACATCCGGCTGGCGCTGAAGCCGCGACAGCTCACCGCCGACACGAAACGCAGCATGGGCGCCACGTTGTCAGCCGTGGCGATGCTGGTGGCGGCAGCTCTGATCGATCCGGCCGAGTGGTTCCGCAACGGCCAGCCCCTGTACAAAGCCGCTGCGATCGGGGGCGCGATCGTGTTCGTCGCGTTGGGATCGGTCGCCGTGCAGAGCCTCGCGAGGGAAGCGGGCCGCCGCGCCAGGGTTCGGCTCAGCGCAAGCCATGCCGGGGCGATCCGATTGGTCATCTCCCTGGCCGGTTATGCCCTCGTCGCGGTCCTGACGCTGGGAGAGCTGGGCGTGCGCGTGGACCAACTCCTCCTCGGCGGCGCCGTCACCGGAGTGATCATCGGCATCGCGGCGCAGCAGTCGCTCGGCAACGTGTTCGCCGGCCTGATGCTCGCCACCGCGCGCCCTTTCAACCTCGGCGACCACCTGATCGTTCACTCGGGGACCCTCGGTGGGCCCTTGGAAGGCCGCGTAGCCGAAGTGGGCCTCGTCTACCTGACGTTGGAAAGCGACGACGGCATGATCAAGCTGCCCAACACCGCCGTCCTCAACTCCGCCATCGCGCCCAACAACGGGATCCATGCGCCGCAAACCGACCGGCCGAACGCCTCCACCGACACCGAACGAGGCGCAAGCAGACCTAAACCGTGTCAGTGCGGGGAGTCGTCGTGATCGGCGAGGGGCACGAGGTGCGACGTGGCCGTCGACCGATCGATGGGACCACGCTGCTGAGCAGGGACATGCCCGACGCGCTGGCGATGCTCGCGGTGTCCGATCGGCACACTGCTAGCTCATGCGGCGCAGGACGAGGTCATGAGCTGCCCTCAGGATCCGGCGACCAGTACCGCTGCCCGTCTCCTCCGCTCCGGGGAGCGGGCGAGCCCCAGGGCGGGGAGCGCTACCCGCGAACTGCATCGCCCGGTACGGCCAGTTCTGCTCGGTGTTCCACTGGCTGACGACCAGGTGCAGGTCGTCCAGCGTCGAGCCGGGCACGATGTAACCGCCGTAGAGCTGCGCGACATGCCCGCTGCCGTGGTTCTCGCCGTGCCACGAGCAGCCCTGCAGCGCAGTACTGCGGACCGCTTCGTACAGATTCGACGTCGGCCCGTCGAGGTTCATCACGTCGATGCGGTAGTTGCCGGCATCGAAGAACGACAACAACCAACGATCGTCGACCCGGCGCAGGCACAGTTCACCGTAGGCACCGGTGAGCGCGATGGTCGGCGGATTTCCCCAGGCCCAGACGCCATCGCGGAAACCCCAGCCCTCCCACGCACGGGGATCGGTGAGGCGGTCGGCCGGGACGCGTTGCAGGACCAGGCCCTTGTCCCGCTGGAACCCGGTCGAGAAGGCGTAGACGCAGCCGTCGTCGCCCAATTCCCAGGTCAGCATCTGGAACAGACCGCCGTGGTGGTCACCGGGCCACCACGCACCGGTGTGCGCCCAGGACTCACCGTTGTCGGTCGAGCGGTGCACCTCGGTCCAGTGGACGTTGCCGAGCCCCGCGCACACCATCACGTGCAGGTACATCTCGTCGCCGATGGTGATGACGTCGGTCGGGATCACGGTGCCCACGCGCCGCCCGTGGACCATCGAGTCGTGGTGGTACGGCAGCGCCTGCTCGGCGTACGGGTGAGCGCCGGTCGAACCGGTCCACCTGATCCCCGACGTGGCGGTCCGCGGGTCACCGAACAGCACGACCGGCGACCGCCAGCCGGGCCCGCCCACCCCTGCCCGCTCGAACGTGTCGCCGAACACCGACACCAGCCGCCCGTCCGGCGCGATGGCGGTGACCCCGAGATCGGTACCCCCGATCCCGAAACCATCCGTGAGCCCCGGCCCGGTCAGATCCTTCACCTTGCGCACCAGCGCTCGCACCTCATCCCGCAGTCCGTCGGCCGATCCGTGCGCACCACCGCCACACCGCGGCAGCCGCACCCACCCCCGACTGTAGGCGCCGCACCGCGAGGGGTGCGACGGCCGCCGCAGCGTGCTTGACGGCCGGATTCGGCGCGCGGCACGCACGGGTCGACCATGACCCGAACCAGGAACGAAACCAGTGCGGTCTTTGCAAACTCAAATTGCGCCCGCCCCCGTCCGGCGTGGGAGCCGGGTGACTCGGAAAGGGACCGCGTTCTGCTTACGCCGGAGTAGTTCGATCAGGGGCGCCATGACGGTGAGAGGCCAAGGCCAGCGAAGCCTTGTAGTGCCCGCTCGTCGGCACGCCGCAGGTGTCGCACTCGACCGGATCGCCGAGCGTGCCGGGTCGACGGTCTCGGCTCATCTTCCGCGCAGCTCGAGTGCGACCGCGCCGAGCACCAAGGCACCCCCGACGAACGCACCGGCCCAAAGCGACTCGCCGAACACGGTCGCGCCGATCGCGGCGCCGACAAGCGGCGTGACGTAGGCGTAGGTACTGACCAGCGGCGCCGGCGCGCTCTCCAATAGGCGCGTGTAGAGCACGAAACCGACGAGCGAGTCGAAGGCGAGCAGAAACACCGCCGACCCAGCCGAGGCCCAGCTGACGTCCGACCACCGAATCGGGGCGAATTCACCGAGCGACAACGCAACCAGCAGCAACACGGTCCCACCGGCGAGCAACTGAACCGTGCTGGCGACAACTCGATCGACCGTCCCGGCGACGTTCGCCATCAACAGGCTCCCCGCAGCCCACAGGATCGGCGCGACGCAGAACGCCGCGACCGCCCACGGCGCCCCGCCGATCGCACTGCCCGGCGCCGTCAGAACCACGACCACGATGCCACCGAACCCCGCCACGAGGCGCACCCACGACGCGACCGGTACACGGGTTCCGATCAACCCGCTCAGGAGTACCACCCACAGCGGGATCGCCGCAGCCAGTATCGCCCCGAGACTGGCGGTCACCGCGGTCAGCGCGACCGTGGCGAGCCCTTGCCCGCCCACCAGCAGCAGCACGCCGGCAACCGCCAGGTGCCGCACTTGCACCCGCGTAGGCCGGGGACGCCCACGCGCGACACCAGCGAGCACGACCCCGCCGAGCAAGAAGATCAGCGCCGCCCCACCGAGCGGCGGCACGCTGTCGACCATCAGCTTCATCGCCGGAATCGCCGAGCCCCAGCACGCATAGAGCGCGAGCAGCAGGAGCACAGTGCGATCAGGAGGCGCCACACCCGTCCGCCCACCACCCTGGCGCCGCACAATTCTGCCGATGATCACCACGAAGCTCCCCACGACCTGCCAGTCCACATCATCCGTCGGTCTGGACGCCCCCATCACCTAATCGACCGAACAGGTGATCGCGGTCCCTTCGGCACTCGGCAGGCGTTCCGACCGACACGCGCTCGTCCAGTCACTTGCACCGGAGCCCTTTCCACCCTGACAGATCACGTAGGCCATGCCTGGCTTCTTCGCCTGGCGCAGGGCCGTCCGGAGTTTCGGTGCCCGGAGCGCGAGGAGCCGAAGGACCTCATGCCTGCTGATGGATTCGGCGGTTCTGTAACGATTGCCGGAATTCAGTAGGCGGGGTTCGGCGACGTTCCTACTGTTCATTCGTGACATTGCCACCTATTCAAGAGCAAGGCGGACAGTCCCAGGACGGGCTTCCCGAGCCGGAATCATCCGGCCAGGACGGGCAGTCGCACGTCGAGGGCAGCGAGTCGCCGCAACCGCAGACCGGCTTCCCGCACGCGCAGCACGGTCACCCGCAAGCGCCGTACGGGAATCCGTTCGCGGCTCCACCGGTGCCCGCACAAGAACGGACCGAACCTCGTCGGCCGCGAACGATCGAGATGGCGTTCTGGATCGCAATGGTCGTACCGCTGCTGGTCAGCACGCTGGACACCGTCTTCGTCCTCCTGACGAATGAGGTGATCACCGCGGGTCTCAACGACGCCTTGGAGCAGTACGGTGTAGAACCGGTGCCAGCCCAGGACACGGACTGGATTTACACCGCGGTCATGTACGCCGTTCTGGTCGCGCTGTGGATCGCATTCGGATTCCAGTTGCGGGCGGGCCGAAACTGGGCTCGGGTGACCCTCATCGTGCTCGCTGCGGTCTGGCTGTGCTTCGAACTGATGGGTGGCCTCCTGGCACCCGTCGTCTACGTGGCGCTCGGGATGCCGTGGGATCTCGGACTTCCCATCGGGATGGTCGTCTTCGCCTGGCTCGTCCGCGCACTGGCTCTGACCGGCACCATCACGTTCATCGTCCTGGTCTGCCGCAGGCCCTCGACGCAGTACTTCCAGGAAACCCGCTACTTCCAGACGGCCCAGTGGCGCGCCCAAGCGGCCCCCTGGCGGTGACGTCGATCGCGCGGCAGGCCTTCCCGAACACCCATCGACCCCACCAAGCCGCGACCAATGGGCACCCCTCGACGACCCGAACGCCGACGAGCCGTGGCAGGACTCGTCAACGAGAATACCGCCAAGCAGCCCGGCGACTCTGCGGACGCGCGTTCCGCGCGGCCGCATCATTTCGGCACCGCGGGCCCCGGAGCGACGTTCGCTCCTTCCGGGATCGGGAAGTTCACCCCCGTCAGGGGAGTGACGTGCGAACTCTGGATCTTCCACTTCCCGTCTTCGACCAGGTACCGGTCGCGATATTCCAGTGACGCCTGCTCGACGACGCCGTCGGCGAGGTTGACCCTCATGAACCAGAAGGTCCAGCTGCCGACCGCGGTGTTCGCGTCGATCAGTTCGATGTCCGGGTGCATGCCGTGATGGATGTCGTTGAAGAGCCAGCGGTCGCCGTCGCGGCGCAAGGCCAGCTCGCTGTACAGCTCGACGAGCCTTTCGCGGTCGTCGAAGCCGCCCAGGCCGGGGCCGTAGTCGATATCGGCGCCCTCGCGCACGAAGCATTCCCGGAAGGCATCGGGATCCTTGCTGTCGCATGCTCGCCAGTACCGGTACTTCAGGCGTTCGATCTCCTGGATCGCCTCCAGGCGCGCGACCCTGCGAGCGAGGTCACGCACATCCACATCGCCGTCATCGAACACTTCCGCCTCCTCGTACGCCAGACTCGCCAACAGCCATCCCGCGTTCGGCGGTTCAGTACGTCAACAGCGGGGGCCAGAACCATCGGGCGACGAACGTCGATGCGCTCTCCTCAATCCACAATGGAGTCGCTGAACTCGACCGGGGAGCCGAGGAATTCCCGGTGCGACGCCGGGGAGGTGCCGTCGACGTCGACCACGCCCAGTTCCTCGCCGACCTCGGCTCCGACCAGCACTCGCCCGGTCCACCGCATCCGGTCGGGGTGCCCGGCGAGCGCGGCGATGACCCGTCCGGTGAACTCCGGCGACTCGGCCATCGCGGTCAGCTCGCCGTAGCGCTCGGGGTCCGAGTTCAGCACCGCCTCGGTCCGCTCGGTGCGCAGCAGTCCCATCCAGATCGATATGGCCGCCACGTCGAACGGTTCGAGGTCCACCGCCATGTCGTGCGCCATCTTGTCCACACCTGACTTCACCGCACCGTAGGCAGGCCCGTGCATGTAGCAGGTGGCGCCGAAGGACGAGGTGTTGACCAGCAGGCCGCCACCAGTGCTGACGAGCAGCGGCGCACCGTAGTAGCTGGACACGTAACTGGAACGCAGCCCGACCTCGAACATCTCCTGCAACGCCAGCGGCTTGGACCAGAACGGCCCCTTGGTCGCGAGCTGGTCCGGCACGATGAACGCGTTGTTCACCAGGATGTCCAGCCGGCCGTGGTCGGCGCGCACCCGCTCGAACAGTGCCGCGACCTGGTCGTCATCACGGTGATCGCAGACAACGGGAACTCCGGTGCCGCCCCTGCGGTCGATCTCCTCGGCGGTGGCGAAGACCGTGCCCGGCAGCGACGCCGCACCCTCCCGCCGGGTCCGGCCGGTGACGTAGACCGTGGCACCGGTTTGACCGAGCGCGAGCGCGATTCCCTTGCCCGCGCCCCGGCTCGCGCCGGTGACCACCGCGACCCGGTCGCCGCTCACAGCTCGCCCGCCATGCCGAGTGGCCCACCGCACGGGACGACCGCGAGACCGTCGACATCCGAGCGGGGAATCGCTTTCGCCGACGACATCGGCTTGCGGTGCCTGGCCCGTCCCCTGATCCCGGTGATCGTTGCCGGACGAAGGCTGCTCGGCACCTCCCGCTCGGACGTTCGTTCATCGGCCATGTACCCGCTCCCGGTCCCTGACGCACGAGTCGACTGCGACAACGAAAAACCAAACGCTTGCTTGAGCGTATCGAAGGCGACCGGCAAGTCAAGCCCCGGCAGCGGACCCCGCCGGGCACGCCGCGCCCCGCGCGCGGCCGGACGGGTTCAGCGGGCGCGCGATGCCCTGGCGTGGGGGGTGTCCGTCGTAGAACGTTTCAAACTCGTGCCAGGCGGACACCCGCACGATCAACTTGTCAGTTCGACCATTGCGCCTGTTTCCAGCCACGACGGACACGGCAGGAGATGCGGCCCGCGGAACGGGGTTACACAGGTAATATCTCAATTCGATAACATGTCTGGTCTGTTCGTGGCCAGCGGATGAAGGCTTGCCCGCAGCCATTCCCCCTGATGGTCGCCCGTCAATAGCGGCCCGCGCTGTGAACAGACTCCTACGCGCAGCGGCGAGCATCTGCCTCGCGTCGCTGTTGGCGGTCTTCGGTCTGGGTGCCGCACCGGCCGGTGCCCATGTTTCTCCACAACACGGTGAACTCATCGTCGCCGGCCACGGCGACACCACCAGCGGTCGGCTGATCGTGCACCGCGACATCGTCTCGGCGCAGGACGCCGGCGGGTGGGCGCAAAGCCTGCTGGCCGACCCCTGTGCGATGACCGGTTCGGGTGTGCCAGGCGACAGCGGCGGCGTCCCCGAAGGCGTTGTCGTCGAGCTGGCCTGGAACTGTCCCGTCGAGCAGCTCGATCTGGCTCCGTTGCTGGAGAATGCCGGGTTGTCGCAGGTCGTCGTGGAGTTCAACGGCACGACCGCGAACGCGACACCGGAGCTGCCGGTCGTGGATGCGGCGGGCGCTCACGAGCCGCCGCAGTTCCCGCTGCTCGCCGTGCTGCTCGCCGCCGGGTTGCTGCTCGCTGCCGTCGGGATCCGCCAGTACGGACCGCGGCTCCGCGACATGGCGACGCGCACCCGCCGTCCCTTGCGCGTGGCGGTCGCGAGCGTGCTGGCCGCCGCGTCGCTGACACCCGCGGTCGCTTCGGCGGCTCCAGCGAATCCGGCGACCTTGCCCGTTCAGGGCACGGTGTTCGCCGACGCCAACGGAAATGGCGCGCGGGACCCCGGTGAAGCTCCGCTGCCGGGCGTGTCGGTGACCGATGGTGCGGCGTGGGCCACGAGCGGCCCCGACGGTTCCTACCGCATCGACATCGACCCGGCGCGGCGCGAGACCGATCTCGTCAGCGTCGTCTCCCCCAATGGCCACACCCCAGCACTACGCGCCGATTTCGTGCCGCAGTTCTTCCGCGAAGTGCGGCCCGACGCACACACCGGCATCGATTTCGCACTCGTACCTGACGCGAACGCGGCCAACCCCACCGAGAAGTGGCTGATGGTCTCCGACACCGAGGTAGGCAACCGAACCGACCAGGAAGCCACCACCGCGCTACCGCGGTGGACCGGCCAGGTCAACGCGATGTCCGAAGTGGACGATGCGACGATGACGATCACCACCGGTGATCTCACGGTCACCGACTATGCCGCGGAACCCCGCCGGCAGGGCGGCTACGACCTGCTGCGCAAGGGCCTGACCGACGGCGCATTGGGCCACCCGTTCTACCCCGTCATCGGCAACCACGATTTCGGTGGCACGGCAGCCTCGGTGGGCTACGGCGGCAGTGTCGAGTACTGGCGCCGCAACGTGGGCCCGGAGTGGTACAGCTTCGACCGCAACGGCCGCCACATCGTCGTGCTGGAGGACAACTACGACGCGAGCGGATTGGCACCGCAACTGGAGTGGCTCCGCGAGGACCTCGAGCGGCACGCCGTCGGCAAGCAGGTCTTCGTCTTCGCCCACCGGTCACTGCTCACCCGCTGGGGCCCCGGAGCGGGGATGCAGCCGATCGTCGACGAGCTGGCCCGCTATGACGTCCGGATGTTCGCGGCCGGGCACAACCAGCAGGCCGAGTTCCGCCGGGGCGCCTTCGATCGCTCTGTCGAGGTCAACAACCAGGGCACCTACGGGATCGACGGCGCCCGCCCGGACTACAAGATCCTCGATTTCAGCGAGATCACCGACAACCCGGCCACGAAGGCCAGCGAGGACACCGGTAACGTCACCGGCACGCACCGGCAGTTCGACGTGAACGATGACACCGCACTCGTCAGCCCTGCGCAGGGCAGCGTCCACCCGACTGGCCGTGACATCCCCGTCGAGCTCTACGCCGAGGACAACGGCCGCACGCCGGCCACCGCGTCGCTGACCATCCGCGACGATCGCGGCAAGACCGTCCGCGACGAACACGACCTGAAGTTCGGCACCAAGATCGGCAAGCAGGGCATCGTGAACTGCTACACCGCACCCGGCGGCACAGCTGAACCGTGTCCGGCGGCCAGGATCTCGTGGACGCGGGTGAGCCACCGCGTCGGGGAGCTCAAGCCCGGCACCTACACCGCCGAGATGACCGCGGTCGACACCACCGGCAAAACCTGGCCAGCGGCGAAAACCACGTTCCAGGTCGTGCCGGAGAAGGACGTGCGGAAGGCCGAGACCGGCCAGGCTTGGATTCGGCAAGGCGGCGACGAACGCGGTCGGTCCGCCAGCGCCGACGACCCGGGCACCCAGCTCGACCTGCGCTGGGCGGCCAACACCGGCGAGCAGTTCCACCTCAACGGTGCCGCCATCGTCGACGGCAAGGCGATCGTCGCATCGCAAGCCTTCGACTCGCCGTACAACATGGTGCTCGCCTACGACCTGAAGCACGGGCGGGAAGTGTGGCGGACCTATGTGGACGGTGACGCCGAGTCGTTCCCGACCGTCCACGGCGGCCGGGTGTACCTGACGACCGGCGTGGGCCGGGTCTACGCGCTGGACGCGAACGACGGCAAGGTCGTCTGGGAAACGATCGACGCCGAGGAGCAGCACGGCGACACCGTCCGCCGCTACGGCCGCGCGGGCAGCCCGGTGAGCGTGTTCGACCTGCCCGCCGAAAACCGCTCGGTGGCCGTCTACCACGAGTGGGACGGCGTGGTCTGCCGCGACGCGGGGAACGGCCAACGTCTCCCCGGCGGTTTCGCCGCCCCCGGCGGCTGGGGTGAGTTCCACAGCACCGCAGTGCGCCAACCCGGTTCGGACACCGCCTACCTGCACTCCGGGTCCAGCCAGTCGCTGATCGCGATGGACCTGCGCAGCTGCACCCGCACGGCGGAGGTGAACACCGAAGGCGACATCTTCAGCCACTCCTCGCCGGCCTTCACCGACCCGGCCCAGGGCGATCCCCAGCTGGTAACGGCGACGCAGTCCGGGGTGCGCGGGCACGACCCGGCGGCGAACCTGGCGGTGACCTGGCACGCGAAGGCCGCTCCGCGCAACGGCGCCTGCGAGCCCGGTCCCCCGCCGGTGACCAGCCCGGCCGTGTGGGGCGATATCACTTACGTGGCGAGCATCGACGGCGTGATCCGGGCCTACGACACGCGCGCTGCCGATCCCACCAAGCCATTGTGGGAGACACCGGTCGGTTACCTGCCCGGGGAGAACCCGCTGGAGGACGAGTGGCGCGTCGGCTACGGGTGCACCACCGCGCCCGCCGGTTCGCCGGCCATGCACGCACTGGCCACCGAAACCGCGGTTTACGCGGGCACCTGGGACGGACGCCTGCTCGTCCTGGATCGCGCCACCGGCAAGCTGCTGGCCGAGCACAACCTCGGTGGTGGTGTCGCGTCGGCGCTGTCGGTCAGTGGTGACTGGCTGTACGCCCTGACCGACGACGGCACGATCCACGCCTTCGCAGCACGCCGCACCCCGTAACAACACCCCCGGCCTCACGAGCCGCGCCTGCCGCGGCTCGTGAGGCCCTCCCCCATGCCAACCGACTCTTCGCACCAGGAGCTGGACCGTGCCATCTCGCAACGCGCCGTGGAAGCCGCTCCACGCCGCCGCCTCCGGCCTGCTCGCCGTGGCAGCACTGCTGGGCTTCGCGAGCCATGCCGCCGCGCACCCGCTGGGGACACCAGCGGTGGCCAAAGTCGAAGCGCGCGGCGCCGTCGTCGAGCTCACCTGGTCGGCCGCCGCCGACGATCTCATCGCGCTCGGCCACAAGACCGGGGTCCTGCCGCCCTCGGACGTCGCGGCCGACGACGCGGCGGAGGCCCTGCGGCTGTCCGGATCGACCACCGTGGCCGCTTACCTGAGTTCGCACATCGGCGTCAACCAGAACGGTGTCGCGTGCCGGGAGGACGCAGTGGACACCGGAACCATCGCGCAGCACGGCGCCCTGCTGCGTTACGCGTGCCCGGAAACCGTTGGCGCGGTGGAAATTACCATCACCGCCTTGACCGACATCGACCCCGCTTATCGCACGATGTCGGTGACCGAAAAGGGAAATGGCGGGATCCACACCGCATCCGAGCCGAGCCGGACGATCGCCCTCGCCGGCACCCCGGCTTCCGCGCACGCCGACCGAACCGAGCCGTCGATCTGGACCACCGATCTGGCCCAGTTGCTGGACAACGGTGTCTTCCTCCCACTGGCCACGCTCATCGCAGCAATCGTGGGCGCTTTCCACGCCTTCGCCCCCGGACACGGGAAAGCCCTTGCGGCCGGCTACCTCGTCGGCGGGCACGGCCGGACCCGTGATGCCCTGGTGCTGGCGGTCGTCGTCGCCCTCATGCACACCGTGTCGGTGACAGCACTCGGCATCGGCTGGTGGATCGCCGCCGAACACGTTCCGGACATAGCCGCCATGACGCAGTGGCTGCACCTGATCGGCGCGATCGTCGTCATCGGAGTAGGAGTGGCACTCCTTCGGCGCCACCTGAGCACCCGACACCACGGCCACGGGCACGGGCACGGGCACGGGCACGGTCTCCCGGCCGAATCGCTGCTGACCTGGCGGGGAATCGTGCTGCTCGGCACATCAGGCGGACTGCTGCCCTCGCCTTCGGCATTCCTCGTCCTCCTCAGCGGCCTGCTCGCCGGCCGAGCCGGTGCCGCAATGCTCATGGTTGCCGCCTTCGGCATCGGAATGGCAGCGGCACTCGCCACTGTCAGCCTGGCGGTGCTCCGCGGCCGCGACGCGCTCCTCACGCGTGCATCGACGTCTCCCCACCTGCGAGCGTGGAGCCGCCGCCTACCACTGGCAGCCGCGACGACGGTGACGATCAGCGGCGCAGCGGCAGCCGTAGTGGCCGCAGGCGGCATTCTCGCCCCCTGAGATCGACCACCCGGACCAGAGAGAACGCCGGCAAATGATCACCCCGGCGAACCGTTACCCGGAAAGCCCACTCAGCCGATCTCCGCAAGACACATTCCGCGACTGCCGGGTTTATTGCTGCTTTACAGAAGCTGAACGATTGACGACGACCGGCAGCAGTAATGTTAGGACGATCACCCATTCTTCCTTTCGCTTGCGCCACGACGATCTTCTCCAGGAACCTTTTCGGGTATGGCAGTCGATTGACCGCGACGCGCATGAGGAGGCAGCAGATTGGACCGCGTTTCGGCGGACTCCGGACACATTGCGAGAACGGCGAAAGCTCTCCGCGACGTAGCCGAAGGTATGCGCAGTTCGGGCGATCAGTTCGCGGGCAGCTTCCAGGAAAACGGATACGGGAACCTGCTCGAATCCGACGAGGCCGCAGCGCAGACCCGGGCGGTCGTGCAGGCCGTCCTCGATGGGGTGCGCGGGCAGGCGGACGCGTTGCTGAGGCACGCGGATGCGCTGGATCGGCAAGCCTCGGACTACCGGTCGGCCGAGAACCATGCCGAGCAAGCCGCCATCAGACTGGGCCTCGGTCAATGAGTTCGGAAGGCGAGCAGAACGCGGTCAACGGAGCGGGTTCATGACCTACGACGCGGCGGCGAAGACCGGCGACCCCGCCGTGCTCGGAGCGCAGGCGCAGGCCTGGAGCACGCTCGCCGCGGCCCTGCGCAGCCACGAGGCGGACCTTCAGTCCCGGCTTGCCCATTCGCAGACGGGTGGCGGCTGGACCGGCCCCGCAGCGGACGCCTTTCACAACGCGACCGACGGCCTCACCGGGCGCATCGACGCGCTGTCCACCTTCTGCGAAGAAATGGCGCAAGCGCTGGGCCAACACGCGCAGCAGCAAAAACAGATTTCGGAGATTCTCAAAGAAATCGCAATTCAGATCGCGGCGCTGCTCGCCTACATCGCCGCGGCGGCATTCTTTCCGGCGCTGATTGCGACTGCGGAAGCATACATCGCAACGCTGGTCGCGCAGTCGAACCGCATGCTCGCCCTGCTCGCCCAGATACTCGCCGCGCTCACCCGTTGGCTCGCCTCGGTGCGGGCCGCCGTCCAGCGGCTGGCGGCGGCGAGCTGGCGGGGGGAGAGCTTCAGCTTCGGCTATGGTCGCGCGCTGGTCGAGGGTTTCCGCGACTTCGCCATCGACATCGCCGCCAGTAGCACGGCGGCGGGGATCACAGGCAAGAACATCAACCCGGAGCACCTGTTCACCAACGCGGCGATCAGCTTCGGCGTCGGCGGCGTCTTCGGCGGAGTAACCGCCAGTGGGCTGAAAAGGAAGCTCGACAGCTCGGGCGAGATCGTGCGCGCGCCGGACGGGCGGCCTGATTTCGTGCCTTTCAGCGGTCAGATCGACGCCGCTGTGCAATCTCTGCGGTGGAACTCGCCGGGTCGGCAGGAGGCCACAACGCCGCCGGAACCGAACCCGCCCGTCCCGCGCCCCCATGCACACCGGGAACAGGCAGTCCGGAGGCTCGACGATGCTCGGGC
Source organism: Saccharopolyspora sp. NPDC045839 (assembly GCF_056431645.1). Classification (NCBI taxonomy): domain Bacteria; kingdom Bacillati; phylum Actinomycetota; class Actinomycetes; order Pseudonocardiales; family Pseudonocardiaceae; genus Saccharopolyspora; species Saccharopolyspora sp. NPDC045839. The sequence goes on along the minus strand of NZ_JBWKKH010000012.1, from coordinate 199,652 downwards.
CAACGCCCGCGAGCTCGGTTTGCGGGGAAACCCGCGCGAACACCGCCACCTCGTCGGCGAGGCGGACGCCGCGCACAACCGTGCCTCCGACGCCCGCGAGAAGCTCTCCGCCGCACAATCCACGCTGCAGGGCGCGGAGATCAGCGGGGCAGAAGCCCACACGGCGTTGCAAGCAGCGCGCAGCCGCGTCGACCACGCCGAACAGCGGCTGTGGCGTGCGGAAAGCCTCCTCGCCGTCTACCAGCGATCGGGAAACCAGCGCTGGCAGGACGATGCGGAGACTTTCCTCCGGGAGGCCAGAACGGAGCACCACGCCGCCACCCAACAGGTGACCGCGTTGCGCGAACAGCACGACCGAGCGGTGCAGGCACTCGACACGGCACGTGACTCGACGGGCGTGGCGCTTCGCGAGGTGGAGCAGACCGAGGACGTTGTCAACGAGCTGCGGCGGATGCTGGCCGCGTCGAACGAAGTCAGGGCGGCGGCGATCCAGTTCAACATGCATGGCACCTTCGACGACAAGCTGCGCGAGGCGTGGCGGCACAACGACTGGCGGGACTCCTTCGGCACCGCCAAGCCCTGGCAGTCGATCGTCTTTCACGAAAGCGTGCGCGACATCGCCAAGGGCGCGTCCGGCTCCGCCGCACAGTCGGCAGCCGGAATCGCGAACGGCAGCCGGGACCCGGGCACCACTGGACGTGACGTTCTCATCGGTGCGCTTGCCGGCGGCGTGCGCGGGGTTGCCGTCGGCTCCGCCGGCAACCGAGCATTTCCCGACATGGGCCTCGAAGAAGGGCTCTTTCGAATCGGTCTGAAGTCCACCGAAAGTTTCACCCGTGAACAAATCAATGGGCCGCGATGAGCCCTTTCGCCGCGCCCTGATTCTCGGTCACCGCGCCGGTGCCGGCGGGGTGGGTTCGGCGTTGCGGACCAGCGCGGCCGCCTCGCCCCGCGAGCCGACGTCGAGTTTGCGGAGCACACCGGTGACGTGGAATTTGACGGTGCTTTCCGTGACGCCGAGCTCGGCGGCGATGGCTTTGTTGCGCTTGCCCTGGGCGAGCAGGCGCAGGACTTCGTGCTCCCTGGCGTTGAGGCTGGTCAGTCGCGGCTCGCCGGAGTGCGTAGCGGGCGAGTCGAGCGGGAGAGCGATGTTGACCCGGCTGCCCCAGCCCGGGACGGCGTCCAGGTCGACAGCGGCGCCCAGCGTCCGCGCCCGGCCTTCCAGCTCTCGCGACAACGTGCTCACGTCCAGCTCTCCGGCTTCCTGATCACGCACGTCGATCAGCAGCGAGCCACCGTCGCAACGCCACGCGATGCGCAGCCGGGCCAACCTGGACTGCGCGGCGAAGGCCAACACGATCGTCCTCGTCATCGCGCGCGCCGCATAGGCGACCTCCCCCGGCAACGGTCGCGCGGTCTTGCCGGGCGCGGTGAACTCCAGGCACACCTCATGGTGCTTCATCAGCTGCCGGATGTTCTTGCGCAGCTTGGTGAACGCGGCCGATGCGGGTTCTTCCGACAACGACAGATCCGATTCTTGCGCGGACCGCAAGACGACCAGCGCTGCCGAGGCCGCCTCGGTCGCGGTGAGCCGGGCACGCCGGTCATCGAGCCCAGAGGAGCGCAGCGTGTTCAGAATCGACAACAAAGCGCTTTCGTGCGCGGCGACCATCTCCGTGATCGTGCGTGCCCGCTCGCTCGAGGCGGCCCGTGATTCGGCGAGGTAGTCCGGGCTGGCCTGAGCTACCTGCTGCCTGATCGAGGTCGCGACGACACCGAAGAAACCCGCCAGCCCCTCCGCTTCCGGCAATCGCTTCCCTGGCGCGCGGGGCACCAGCACGAGCAGCGTGCCAACCGGATCCAGCACCACCCACACCGCGCGTGTCACGCCGCCGATCACGGCGTTCGCCGCGACAGGGGTGCCCGGGTCGACACGGGCCTTGAGCTGGTCGAGTTCGTCGATGGTGACGCGGTTGATCATCTCGGCGTCCCCCGCGACCTTGCGTGGACGGCCCGTGCATTCCCGGGTGAAGATGACGAGGGCGCTGTGCGGCCACCGGGCGGACAGGAAACGGGAGAACCGGCCGGCGATCCCGTGCAGCGGGCCGTCGACGACCTCTCGCAAACCGCGCAGACGGTCCGGGCGCGGGGACTTCGGGTCGGCCATTCCAGCGAGTCTAGGCTGCCGGTCCGCTAGCCGGAAGTCGAGGTTTTGCCCGCCTTTCGACCAGGTCGTCCAGCGGCGTGGCGCGGTTAGGGTCGCGAACGGTATGCGCCGAAGCGCATGCCTTTCCGCCGACAGAAAAGGAAGCAAGCCCACATGCCACAGCAGGTGCGCGGGGTGATCGCCCGTTCGAAGCAGGCCCCGGTCGAGCTGACCGACATCGTGATCCCCGACCCCGGTCCCGGCGAGGTCGTGGTCGACATCGCGGCGTGCGGCGTGTGCCACACGGACCTGACCTACCGCGAGGGCGGCATCAACGACGAGTTCCCGTTCCTGCTCGGGCACGAGGCCGCGGGCACCGTCGAGATGGTCGGTGAAGGTGTCGAATCCGTGCAGCCGGGTGACTTCGTGATCCTGAACTGGCGGGCGGTCTGCGGCCAGTGCCGTGCCTGCAAACGCGGGCGACCGCAGTACTGCTTCGACACCTGCAACGCCGAACAGCCGATGACGCTGACCGACGGCACCGAGCTCACCCCGGCGCTCGGGATCGGCGCGTTCGCCGACAAGACGCTCGTGCACGCCGGGCAATGCACCAAGGTCGATCCCGCCGCCGATCCGGCCGTCGCAGGGCTGCTCGGCTGCGGGGTCATGGCCGGGCTGGGCGCGGCGGTCAACACCGGCATGGTCGGCCGTGGCGATTCGGTCGCGGTCATCGGCTGCGGCGGTGTCGGCGACGCCGCCATCGCCGGTGCCCGTTTGGCCGGCGCGGGCACGATCATCGCGGTCGACCGGGACGAGAGGAAACTCGGCTGGGCCCGCGAACTGGGCGCCACCCACGTGATCAACGCCTCCGACATCGACGCGGTCGAAGCGATCGCGGAACTGACCGGCGGGTTCGGCGCCGACGTCGTGATCGACGCGGTGGGCCGTCCCGAGACCTGGAAGCAGGCCTTCTACGCACGTGATCTCGCCGGCACCGTCGTGCTCGTCGGCGTGCCCACGCCGGACATGCGGCTGGAGATGCCGTTGCTGGACTTCTTCGCCCGCGGCGGCGCCCTGAAGTCGTCGTGGTACGGCGACTGCCTGCCCGAGCGCGACTTCCCGATGCTGATCGATCTGTACCTGCAGGGCAGGCTGCCGCTGGAGAAGTTCGTGACCGAACGCATCAGCCTCGACGAGGTCGAGAAAGCCTTCCACACCATGCACTCCGGCGAAGTCCTGCGCTCGGTGGTGATCCTGTGAACCTGCGGATCGACCACGTCGTCACCACCGGCGTCTTCGAACTCGACGGCGGGACCTGGGAGGTGGACAACAACGTCTGGCTCGTCGGCGACGACACCGACGTCGTCGTCATCGACGCGGCCCACGACGGCAAGCCGATCATCGAGGCCGTGGGCGATCGAAATGTCGTCGCCGTCGTCTGCACGCACGGGCACAACGACCACGTCACCGTCGCCCCGCAGTTGGGCGAGCAGCTCCACGCTCCGGTCCTGCTGCACCCCGGCGACCGCGAACTGTGGGAGATGACCCACCCGGGCCAGTCGTTCCGGCAGGCGAGCGACGCGGAACGGATCGCCGTCGCGGGAACGGAGCTCGAGGTGCTCCACACGCCGGGGCATTCGCCCGGTTCGATCTGCCTGCACCTGCCCGAAGCCAAGGCCCTGTTCTCCGGGGACACCCTCTTCGCCGGCGGTCCGGGCGCCACCGGCCGCTCGTTCTCCGACTTCCCGACCATCATCGGCTCGATCCGGGAACGCGTGTTCGCCCTGCCCGAGGACACCCGCGTGCACACGGGTCACGGCGACGGCACCACCATCGGCACCGAAGCACCGCACCTGGCCGACTGGATCGCCCGCGGCTACTGACGGACCGGCCCGCCGGGCCGGCTCAATCGCCGAAGCCCCGGCCACGCAGGTAGTCCACCAGCATCGCCTGCGACCCGCGGATGTGGTCGCGCATCGCCGTGCGCGCCCGCGCGGCCCGTCCGCGGGTGATGTGCTCCAGGACGACCGCGTGCTCCTCGACGTAGAGCGCCCGCAGGGTCTCCGGCGACCGGACGGCGAGCCGCACGGTGTCCTTCGGGAAGTAGCGGTGCAGGTCCTGGATCATCCCGCCGAGCCGCTGGTTCCCCCCGGCGGCGTGGACGATGCCGTGGAAGGTGTCGTTGAACCGGCGCAGTCGCTCGCCGGCCTCGGTCTCCTCGGGGTCGTCGAGCTTCGCGACGGCGAGCGGCACGACCTCGGCCAGCGCCTCGTGCGCCCTTTCCAGCTTCGCGAGCATCTCGGGGTCGTGTGAGCGGGCCGCCAGTTCGGCGGCGAACCCTTCGAGCTCCGCCCGCACCTGGTAGACGTCGTTGAGCTCGCGCAGGGTCGGCACCTTGACCATGGCGCCCCGGTTCGGCACCAGTTCGACCAGGTTCATCGCCTGCAGCTTGCGCAGCGCCTCACGCGCCGGCGTGCGGCTGACCCCGAAACGCCCGCAGATCTCGTCCTGCTGCAGGTGCTCCCCGCGGGGGTACCGCCCGTCGAGGATCTCGCGTTCCAGGATGTGCGCGATCTGGTCGGCGTAGCTGCTCGGCGCCCGCAACGTGTCCGCGGCCTCGCTCATTTCGTCCTCACAACGGAAATCTTAGGACAACCGGGGCTGCTCCGGTTCAGCTACCTCGGCCTTGACAACCACTGCACGCTCAGATTGTATCCATGGATACACGGACATTGGATACATGAATACGGAGGGTGACATGGTCGACGTGCGCAACGTCAGGGGCGGCAGTGGCCTCGATCCGATCAGGGCCGAACTCGACGAGTTGCTCGACTCGGTCCAGGTGGCCACGGCCCAGGCGACCGAGGCCTTCTTCGCCAGCTACGACGAGGACCCCGACCCGGCCCGGCTGGCCTCGTGGCTGATCCCCCGCTGCTGGCGCGAGATCGACTACGTCTACCTCCTCAACGAGGAGATCCGGCGTTACGGGATGCAGTTCGAGCGGCGGCACATCACGTTGCTGGCCAAGCAGTCCTTCCAGGAGGCCGAGCACTACGACATGGTCGGCAAGGCGATCGAGTCCCTCGGCGGCGAGGTGCCCACGACCGTTCCCGCCGAAGCCGAGCCGTGGAGCCGGTTCCTCTGGGAATGCCTCGACCGCCACCCGCTGTCCGCGGTCGCGGCGTGGAATCTGTCGGAGACGTCGGCGTCGGGAAGCTTCGAACCGACCTTCCGCGGCGCGGAACGGCACGGCCTCGACGAGGTCACCCGGATCTACAAGCAGATCGAGAAGGACGAGAAGTTCCACGTCGGCCTGGGCCTGCAGATGATGGCGACCTACGTGCACACCGACGAAGACCGCGATGAGATCCTGCGGGCCATGCGCGGCATGCGCGACATCGCCTGGCGCACGTTCAGCCCCGAGTCCGTCGCGGCCGGCCGCGACACCTGATCGGCCGCCGGAGATGACCGCTCAGGAAATCGACGTCTGGCGCACTGTCGTGGTCGAGGCCACGGACAGCCGCGCCGATGACGTGGTGGCGCTGACCCTGCGCGACCCCGAGGGGCAGCACCTCCCGGCTTGGGAGCCGGGAGCGCACATCGACGTGGATCTCGGCCCGGGGCTGATCCGGCAGTATTCGCTGTGCGGCGATCCGCGGACCGCCGACCGGTGGCGGATCGCCGTCCTGCGGGAACCACGCGGGCGCGGTGGATCCGCCCGGGTCCACGACCACGTCCGCGTGGGCGACCGGCTCCGGGTCCGCGGGCCGCGCAACCGGTTCCCGCTCGCCGACGCCGAGAAGTACTTCCTCGTCGCCGGCGGGATCGGGATCACCCCGATCCTCGCCATGGCGACGCAGGTGGCCGCGCTCGGCCGGCCGTGGACCTTGCTCTACGGCGGGCGGACGCGATCCTCGATGGCGTTCCTCGACGAGCTGACCGCCCTTCCGGGAGGCGAGCTGATCATCGTGCCGCAGGACGAGTTCGGCCTTCCCGATCTCGACCGCTACCTGGCGGTGCCTGCGGACGGAACGGTGGTCTACTGCTGTGGCCCCGGGCCCATGCTGTCAGCGGTGGAACAGGCCTGCGGGGCGTGGCCGGCGGGGTCGCTGCACCGGGAGCGATTCTCGGCGGAGGTTCCTCAGCCGGACGCGGGTTCCGGGTCGTTCGAGGTGGTGCTCAAGCGCAGTGGCCTACGGCTGGCGGTCCCCGAGCACGAGCCGTTGCTCGACGTTCTCGAGGCCTCGGGCATCGAACTCGACAACTCGTGCCGGGCCGGGATCTGCGGCACCTGCGCCGTCGGGGTGGTCTCGGGAGAGCCGGACCACCGCGACGACGTGCTGACCGACGAGGAGCGGGAACGCGGCGAGATCATGCTGCCGTGCGTGTCCCGGTCACGGGGCCGCGTGCTGGTGCTCGACCTCTGACAGTCCTTTCCCATGCAGCGTTCAGCGCCCCACCAGGTACGGCGCTGAACGCTGCCTTCATCCGGTCACGTCCGCAGCACCCGAGAACGCCACGGCCCGTCGCATGAAAGTCCAGTCCAGGACCGATAACCGAATTTTCGACCAGCGCGGGGATATCCCCCACCTGGCCCAGGCCGGACGCGAACGGGGCAGTTCCGGCACCGCGCGCACGATGCCCGCACTGCCCCGCCCAGTCGTCAGGACCAGAAGAAGCCGGGCCCTTCGACGGTGGTGACGGTCACCCCTTCGCGCGGGTCGTACGTGCCGCCTCCCATGGTCTCGTCGTTGCTCGCGATGCGGATCTCGTACCGCTCCGTGCCGCTGATGCCGAGCGTGATGCACTGCCCGTCGGGGACGATCACAGTGGACGAGTGCGAATCCGGGAAGGCGGCGTAGGAGTCGTAGCCTCCCTTGGAGCACAAGGTGAATTCGCCCGGAGTGGCGGCGGCGGCGGTGCCGGCCGTCGCCGTGACCAGCGCCGCACCCAGGGTTGCGACCAGCACGAGACCGCGGCCGGTCCGACGCTTGGTTGACTGCTTCATTGGCGAATCCCTTCATCGGATGTCGATTGCACCATCGATTCAACCGAAAACTTCCATCGCGAAAGGGAAACCGCCGACATGCGGCGACGTTCGGGCACGTGCGGCTGCCCGATCGTCCCCAACGGCGGGGCCGAGGTGGGGCGGGTACCCGGTTGGGCTCATCGGCCAACGGCACCTATGACGTGCGAAGCCTCTCCTCCTGCAAGGAATCCCTACATGTTCGGTTCACCGTTGCGGCTCCGGACCCGGGTGAACCTAATCTTGGCCCGGCAAGAAACCGGCTAGGCCGTTCTGGCCTTGTTCGTCAGGAGAGGTGCATATGAAGATGCGGCGTTCCCTTTTCGCTGCTGGTCTGACCCTCGGCGCCGCCGTGGTCGCCATTCCGCTGACCGTCGGCGCCGCTTCCGCGTCCGGCTGGGAGACCGTCGGCGGCGGACCCGCGGTGTATTCCTCGATGGACCAGTGCAACGAGGAGGCAGCGCAGCTCAAGGCCGACGGCACCTACAAGGACGCCAGGTGCTACATCGGCGACAGGGGCTGGATCTTCCTGGAGGTGCTGCGCTGACACCCGGCGCGTATCGGGGACAGGGGCGAAGCCATTACCCCGCAACACCCCCGTCCCGAACCCGATAGTCCTGGGCCCGCGTCCCGGACACGATGCTGCCCCGGAGTGCTGACTCCGGGGCAGCATCGTGTCCGCCGTGCGCACGGGTGGTGGTGCCGGGTTCCGGTCAGTCCACTGGGGCGTAGCGCTCGTCACGCCAGGCCAGGGCGGCTCTGAGGCCCTTGGTCGCGACGAGTTCGGTGAACTCGGCTCGTTCGGGGGTGTCGGCGGAGTTGAGGACGGCGGCGATGTCGTGGTTCGCCTCCACCGCGTCGCGCAGGCCCATCGCCTCGTACGCCCGGGTGATGGCGCGCTTGGTGTATCGCAGGATGGACAGCGGGGTCAGGGCGATCTTGGCCGCGAGCTGGTCCACGGTGGCTTCGAGCTCCTCAGGCGCGACCACCCGGTTGATCAGGCCGAGCTCCAGGGCGCGCGCGGCAGCAACGACGTCGCCGGTGTAGAGCAGCTCGTTGGTGGCCTTCTGCCCGAGCAGGAACGGCATGAGCAGGGTGACCGGGCCGGAGCCGAACCGGATCTCGGGTTCGCCGAACTGGGCGTCCTCGGTGGCGACGAGCAGATCGCAGGCCATGGCCAGTTCGCAGCCGCCGGCGAGGCACCAGCCGGAGATCGCGCCGATGACGGGTTTGTTCAGGGACCAGACCTTCATCGTCAGGCCGATGTTGTTGGCCAGGCCGGCGTGCCACTGCTCCGCGGTCGAGACGCCCATCTCGACTTCCTGGGCGATGTCGTAGCCGACGCTGAAGGCGCGTTCTCCGCCGGCGAGGACCACGACCTTCACCGCGTCGTCGCGTTCTGCCGCGTCGAGTGCGTCGGTGAGCTCCCGCATCACCTCGACCGACAGCGCATTCAGCTTCTCCGGCCGGTCGATCGTCAACCACGCGACGGGACCGCGGGTTTCGCTGCGCACGAACTCCATGCTGTTCCTCCTGCACTGGTAACGGTTCTGGCTCGGTGGGACGGTGTCAGATCTGTGCGAGGACGGTGGAGACGCGCACCGCGTTGGCGAGGGTGTCGCGGATGGGCGAGCGCTGCTGGACCGCTTCGGTGAGCTCCTGCAGGCCTTCCCGGGAGGTGTTCGGGGACTCCGCGTGCACCGTCACCCGGATCTCCTGCGCACCTGGACGGACCGACTTGTCCAGCCCGAGGAAGCCCTGCAGATCGAAGTCGACCTCCATGTCCAGTCGCAGCGACGAGAGTTCGATGCCCCGGGCGGCGGCGTTGGCCGCGTAGGTCACGGCGTAGCAGCCGGCGAGGGCTTGCAGGACGTACTCCCCCGGGCTGGCCGCCGTGTCGGTGCCCAGCAGGGCGGCGGGTTCGTCGGACTCCAGCGTGTAGCGCGCGGTCCGATCCGCTACGCGGCTCCCGGCTTGGCGGACTTCACCGGTGGTAGCGGTCTGGCGGCAGCCGCCCGCCCAGCTCGATCCGAGGGTGAAGGTGACCTGGGCGAGTTCGGGCCGGTCCCGGACGGCGTCGAGGGTCGCGTTCAGGGCATCGCGGTCGACGCCGTTGATGACGTTGGCGGTCTCGGTCACGTGATTCTCCTATCGGTGCGCGAAAACTGTTTCCGTACAGTGGTCGTCAAGTTCGGGAAGTGGCCGGAATCGTGCTGGCCTGCTCAGCGGAACCGAGCGTGCGGCGGAACGTTTCGGGTGCGAGGTAGGCGCAGACTCCGGTGATCGCGCTCAACACGAAGAAGTAGGCAACGACGAGCCAGGGACGGCCATCGTTGAGCGCCAGCAGGCTCGTTGCGATCAGCGGGGCGAAACCACCGGAGATCACGGACCCGAACTGGTAGCCCAGGGAAACGCCGCTGTAGCGCACTCCGGTGGAGAACAGCTCGGTGAAGAACGCGGCCTGCGGGCCGTACATCGCGTCGTGGAAGAGGTTCACGCCGACGACCATGCCGAGCACGATGAGGAGCTCGTTGCCGGTATCGGCGATCAGGAAGAACGGCGCGATGAACAGAGCGCTCGTGACGGTGCCGAACAGGTAGAGCGGACGGCGGCCCCACTTGTCGGACAACCGAGCCCACAGCGGCACCGAGACCAAGCCGATCGCCGAGGCCACGAGGACCGACTGCAGGCCGATGTTCGAGTCCTCATCGACCGAGCGGGCGATGTAGGCGATGCCGAAGGTCGTGTAGAGGTAGTAGACGGCGTTCTGGGACAGTCGCATCCCCGCGGACAGCCACACCGCGCGGCGTTCCTTCTTGACGACGTCCACCAGCGGTCGTTCCGAGAGGGTGCTGTCCTCCTTCATCTTCGTGAAGGACTCCGGCTCGACGAGCCGCGCGCGGATGATGAAGCCGACGACGACCAGAACACCGCTCACGAGAAACGGAATGCGCCATCCCCAAGCGAGGAATTCCTGCGGACTGAGGTAAGTTCGCGCGATGGCGAACGCTCCCACCGCCAGCAGCATGCCGCCCGAAACGCCGATCTGGGTGAAGCTGCCGTAGAGGCCGCGACGATGCGGCGGTGCTGTCTCGACCGACATGAGGGCGGCACCGCCCCATTCGGCGCCGACACCGAATCCTTGGACGAGTCGTAGTGCGACGAGCAGCAGCGGGGCCGCGACGCCGATCTGGTCGTACGTGGGCAGGGCGCCGATGAGGGCTGTGCCGACCCCCATGGTGATGAGCGAGGTGACCAGCATGGCCTTGCGGCCAATGCGGTCGCCGAAGTGGCCGCCGATCAACGCGCCGAGCGGGCGCGCGAGGAATCCGACGGCATAGGTGCCGAAAGCGGCGATGAGTCCGATCGCCGGGGTGACGTCGGGGAAGAACAGCGGGCTGAACACCAGCGCCGCAGCGGTGCCGTAGAGGAAGAAGTCGTACCACTCGATGGTGGTGCCGACGAAACTGCCGATCGCGACCATGCGCACGGAGTTGGTGCGCCGCGTCATTGCTTGCGCCATGTTGAGAACACCGTTCTGGCCACGGCCGAACCGAATTGGCCGGCTTTCACCGTCGTGGTTTCAGAAAGAAGGGTCGCTGCGGGCCGCAGCCTCGCTGGTAGCCCCGAAAAGTGCGTGAAAATGCGGAAATCAGCGTTTCGAGAGACCTGTCATCACGGGGCGCGGAGACGCAGCATCCCCGCGCCCCGTGCGGTCAGGCACGTCCCAGCCCGGGCTCCTTCGCTCCCAGGAGGATGGTCACGTTGCCGAACACGTCCTCGCCCCGGCCCATGGCGGCATGCGCCGCGGGGATATCGGTGAACGGGAGGGTTCGGCCCGCACAGGGGTCGATCCGGCCGTTGCGGACGAGGTCGTTGTAGGCGTAGGCCTGCTCGTCGTTGGTGCCGTGCGAGCCCTGGAGCCGCTTCTGCCGGGTCCAGTGGTAGCGGAGGTCGACCATGGCATCGAAGCCCGTGGTCCCCGCGCAGATGACGACCATGCCACCCGGCTGGCAGAGGAAGATGCTGGTGGGAATGGTGGCGCTGCCGGGGTGCTCGAAGACCAGCGCCGGGTCCTCGCGGGATCCGGCGATCTCCCACACCTTCTTGCCGAACGCGCGGGCGCCGGCCGACCACTCCTTCTGCCCGGCCTTGTCGTCGACGAGCGGCGGCACGCCCCAATGGCCGAACTCGCGCCGGTCGATGTAGCCGATCGCCCCGCACTTCATCGCGTAGGCACCACGCTCGTCATCGGAGACGACGGCGATCGCGCGGCCTCCGGCGGCCTTGACCAGCTGGGAGGCCTGGGTGCCGAGCCCGCCGGAACCGCCCCAGACCAGCACGAGATCGCCTTCCTGCACGGTGTTCCCCGCCCAGCCGTGCAGCATTCGGTACGCGGTCGTACCCACGAGCGTGGGGGCTGCGGCCTCCTCCCAGGAGAGGTGCTCGGCCTTCGGCATGATCTGGTGGGCTTGCGCCCGGGCGAACTGCCCGAAGGCGCCGTAGTTGGTGTCGTAGCCCCAGATCTTCGCGCTCGGCGCGATCATCGGGTCCTTGCCGCTGACGATCCACGGGTCGTCGGCGGTCCAGACGCCGGGGTGGACGACCACGTGCTGGCCGATCTCCACGTCGGTGACGTCCTCCCCGACCGCGTAGACGATGCCCGCCGCGTCGGAGCCGCCGATGTGGAAGTCCTCCGGTTCACCGCGCTTCTGCCGGACGGCGACCTGGTCGACCGGGTATCCACGGGCGGCCCAGACGTTGTTGTAGTTGATCCCGGCGGCCATGACCGCGATCAGGACCTCGCCCGGACCGATGCGCGGGGTGTCGACCAGCTCGGGCTGGAAGGCCTCGGCCGGGTCGCCGTAGCGGCTCGGCCGGACGACCTGGGCGTGCATCGTGGGCGGTACGACGCCGACCGGCGGCAACTCGCCGATCGGGGTCGGCTCCGCGCCGGGAGTGACGACGCTGCGACGCTCGTCAGTGCCCATGGAATTCTCCTTGTTCCGAATGCGTGATGTCCGGGCGGGATGTCTTGTGGAACGCGCTGCGTTCCGGCTCGCCGAACCCGTGCGGCGAGTGCTGCTGATCGACGGTGGGAGCGGTTGGCGTGCTCGTCGCGAAAGCGGCCATGTCGTCGTTCTCGGCTTCGGGGTGAACGCGGCGTTGGAACATCCGCCGCTCGAAGCTCGGCCGGGAGATCCCGGCAACCGACTCGGACGTTAGAGCTGCCGCGTAACCCACGTCATGAGAAAAATCGAGGAGTTTCAGCCGCTGCTCTCTCGTTCTGTACGAGACCGCGCCTCGTCGCGCATGAGAGACTGGCCGCGCATTCCGGCGACCACCGGGGCTGCCGGAGCCGGACGAGCAGGCGGCCACGCCGTCCCGGGGGAACCTGACCATGACCGTTGAGGAGCGCAACACCCCGGACCAGGATGCCCACGCCGAGCGTCGGCGCAGCGTTCTGCAGCAGGTCCACGCGCGGCGTCACGAGCTGGCGAGCAACCTGGTCGAGGAGTACCGCATCGCCATCTCCGACTACCGGGAGCTACCGGAATCGGTGCTGATCCGCGACGTCACCGAGGCTGCGGTGCACAACATCGAGTACCTCGTCGAGACCTTCCGAACCGGGTTCGACGTGCCCGAGCACGACAACGAGTGGATCGGGCGCTCCGCGGCCCGCCGCGTCCACCAGCACGTCAGCCTGCCGTCTCTGCTGCGGACCTACCGGCTGTGGGGGAAGCACATCTGGCGCACGATCGCCGAGCTCGCCGGTGAGGACGAGATCGGCAGGCGGCTCGCCATCGAAGCCGCCGACGCGATGATGGGCCACCTCGACAGCGTCTCGTTCAGCCTCACCCAGGCCTACGTGCGGGAATCCACGACGTCCGCGATCGACGGCCAAGCCCTGCGCACCGACGTGCTGGAGACCTTGCTGACCGGTGACCCGGTCAACGAACGAGCGCGCCGGCAGAAAGCGGTGCTCGCGATGACGCTGCGCGGGCCGGTCCTGGTGGTCGTCGTGCAGGTCCCGCAGCGCGACGATCCGCTCACCGGGTTGCAGGCCGCCATCCGCGCCTCCCGCAGCCGGCTCTCGCCGCTGTGCAGCACTTTCCTCGTCGGCGCTCGTGACACCGAAGTCGTCGCCATCTGCGCTTTGGACCACGACGAGGAGGAATCGCGGATCGAAGCGGCAGGCCACGAGATCGCCGCATCCGTGCGCGACTGGACCGTGGGGCTGGGCCGGGTCACCGAGGGCATCGCCGGGGTCCAGCAGTCCTACGCCGAGGCCCGCGAGGCCGCTGATCTGGGCTTCTCCAGCCACCAGCCCGGCCGGGCCGTTCGCTTCGCCGATGTGCTGCTGGACCAGATCCTGCGCGCGACCACGCACGCCGACGCCCTGCTCGAGGAAACGGTCCGGCCGCTGGTCGACTACGACCGGCGCAAGAACGCCGACCTCCTGGCGACGCTACGCGCCTACGTCAACGCCAACTTCAACCTGACCAAGGCCGCTGCCGAGCTCACCGTCAACCCCAACACCGTCGTCTACCGGCTCCGCCGCATCCACGCGCTGACCCGCCGCGATCCGACGACCACCGACGACCTCCTCCTTCTCGCCCTCGGCCTGCGCCTGTTCGATTCAGCGCCGCCGGCCTGAGACGCGCGGTTGCAGATTCCGAGAACTGATCGCCTGGAACTTCTCGATTCGTCGCATGACGTGGATTACGCCGTCGCCTTAACGTTTCGGCACACGTTCAGCCCGCATCCCTGCCGAGCCAGATCGATCCCAGGTTCCACGAGGCTTGATCACGCACCGACCGCAGGCGCGCAGCGGCTCGCTTCCCCCAGGCAACCGCCCAGACTCGAAGGAGAGTCCAGATGGGCAACGAATCCGGTCCGTTGCAGGCCAGCAGAACCGCCGTTCCCCTGCGAATCGCTTTGAGCGGCTTGCTGATCCTGATTCCGGTGGCGTTGGGATTGGCCGTACCGCTCTACCAGCGAACCAGCCCCACGCTCATCGGCATTCCCTTCTTCTACTGGTTCCAGATGGCGATGGCAGTGCTGGCCGCCGCGGGCACGAGCACCGTGTTCCGCCTGCTGTTCACCGGCGACGACGATGGCGAGGACGGACGATGACCTTCAACGCCGTCACCTTCGCGGTCTTCCTGGCCCTCTTGGTCCTGATCACCGGGATGGGATTCGTCGCAAGCCGATGGCGGAAAGCCGCGGATGCCAACAACCTCGACGAGTGGGCCCTGGGCGGACGTACGTTCGGTCCCTTCATCACCTGGTTCCTGCTCGGCGGAGACCTCTACAGCGCCTACACCCTCATCGCCGTGCCCGCCGCGCTCTACAGCATGGGCGCTTTCGGCTTCTACGCCGTGCCGAACGCGATCGTGCTCTACGCCCTCGGCTTCCTGTTCCTGCCGAAACTGGTGTCACTGGCGCACCAGAAGGGCTACGTCACGCTCACCGACTTCGTCAACGACAGGTTCGGGTCGAAGTCGCTCGGTCTCGCGATCACGCTCACCGGTCTGCTGGCCACGCTCCCCTACCTCGCGCTGCAGCTCGTCGGGCTCGAAGTCATCTTCGGCTCGCTCGGCATCGGTGGTTCGGCGGCCGGCAACTGGCTGATGCGCGATCTCCCGCTGCTGATCGCTTTCGGCGTGCTCGCGGCGTACACCTACTCCTCCGGCCTGCGGGCTCCAGCCCTCATCGCCTTCGTCAAGGACGGCCTGACCTACCTCGTCGTGATCGTCGCGGTGATCTACATCCCGATCAGACTCGGTGGTTTCGACAACATCTTCCACAGCGCTTCGCAAGCGCTCGCAACCAAATCCACGACGCCGTCGACGGCGGATCCAGCGGTCGCGGTCAACCCGAACGTCTACATGACGCTCGCGCTCGGCTCGGGCATGGCGTTCTTCCTCTACCCGCACGCCATCACCGGTGTGTTCGCGGCCCGAGGCGCCAAGACCGTGCGCCGCAACATGTCGGTCCTACCGATCTACACGGTTCTGCTGGGCTTCGTCGGCCTGCTCGGGCTCATCGCGCTCGCCGTCGGGATCAAGCCGCAAGGCGGCAACCCGCAGTACGTCGTGCCGCAGCTGCTGTCGGAGTTCTTCCCGCCCTGGTTCGTCGGCGTCGCTTTCGCCGCGATCGCCATGAGCGCACTGGTCCCGGCGGCCATCATGGCCATCGCGGCCGGGAACCTGGTCAGCCGCAACCTCTACCGCCAGTTCGCCCGCGGACCGGTCAGCAGCCAGTCGGAAACCCTGGTCTCCAAGATCGTCTCGGTGCTGGTCAAGGTCGGCGCCCTGGTCTTCGTGCTCACCCTCGATACGAACTTCGCGCTCAACTTCCAGCTCCTCGGCGGCATTTGGATCCTGCAGACGCTTCCGACCGTGTTGTTCGGGTTGTTCACCGAGCGCTTCGCCGACCGGCGCGCACTGCTCGCGGGTCTGCTGATCTCAGTGGTTTACGGCACCTGGGCCGCCTACGAGGTCAAGACCGGCACCGGCGCGCCGTTCGGCGGCTCGACCGCAGTCCCCTTCTTCCTGTCCAGCCCGATCTACATCGCGATCTCCGCGCTCGTGATCAACCTCGCCGTCGTCGTGGTCGGCAGCCTGCTCGCCCACCTGCGCAGGCCCGCTCGCCGCGAGGACGACACCCGAGTCACCGTGCCCTCCGCAGCTGAAGCGGTCGGCTCGCAGCACGACTGAGCCGCTCCGCACGACCAGACAGGAGCCCCATGCCACCCGGAATCCGCGTGTCCGACAAGGGCGCGATCCGCATCCTGACCATCGACAACCCCAGCAAGCGCAACGCCTTCACCGGCCCCATGACGACGACGCTGCTGCACGAACTCGACCGGGCCGACGCAGACCCCGCCGTGCGGGCGATCGTGGTGACCGGCACCAACGGATGCTTCTCCTCCGGCCACGACCTGCAGGAAGTGCTGAACAACCCGGGCACCGCAGGCGATCCCGTCGCCAATGCGGCCTTCACCCGGCCCGCAGAGATCTTCACGCCGGTCATCGGCGCGATCGACGGTCCGGCCTACGCAGCCGGATTCATCCTCGCGCTCAACTGCGACCTGCGCGTCGCCTCAGCCGGCGGGCGGTTCTGCGGCGTCGGGGCGGCCATCGGCCTCGTTCCGGTCGGCGGCCAGCTGAGCCGGCTGCTGGACCTCGTCGGCTACCCGGTGGCCTACCGCTGGCTCGCCACCGCCGCGCCGTTCAGCGCCGAAGAGGCCAGCCGGCACGGGTTCGTGACCGAGATCCACGACGGTGACGAAGCCCTCGAGGGCGCACTCGCTCTGGCCGAAGCGATCACGTCGGTCTCCCCCGCCGTCGTCGCCGCGGTCAAAGCCGGTCTCCTGCACAGCCTTCGCCACGGCAGCGATGCCGGCCGGGCGGCCGAACCCCGGTTGGCCGCCCTGGTCCAGTCGCTCCCGGACGGCGACGAAGGCGTCGGCTCCTTCCTGGAACGACGACCGCCCACCTACCCGGATCACCCCGAGGAACTCCACGACAGGATTGCCGAGGTACTCGCGTGACTGCCACCGAACTGCCCACCGACGCCGACCTGCGGCTGCGCGAAGACACGATCCGCGATCTCGCCATTCGCCACGGAATTCCGGCCAATCCGGTCACTTTCGCCGAGACTCCCGAGGCCGCTGCTGCGGTCGCGATGAGCACCGGGCGCCCGGTCGCGGTCAAGCTCGTCGCCGACGGCGTCGTCCACAAGAGCAAGGCCGGCGGAGTCCTGCTCGACGTCGCGCCTGATCGGGTTGCCGCGGCCGTTGAGACCCTGTTCGCCGAGCAGCGCGCTCGCGGCGTCGAGGTTCGCGGGGTGACAGTGGAGCCGATGGTCGACCGGGGGCTCGAAGTCGTCGTCGGGGCGCTGCACGATCCTGGATTCGGCCCCATCGTCATGGTCGGCGCCGGTGGTGTCGACGTCGAGGTCCTGGGCGACGTCGCCTTCGCGCAGGCACCCATCACCGCCGACGGAGCCGTGCGGCTCATCAACCGCACCAGGATCGGGGCGATCCTGCGCCGCAGGTTCCCCGTGCAGCACACCCAGCTCGCCGATCTGCTGGTACGCGTTGCCGGGGCTGATGGTCTCCTGCTGTCCGAACCCGTCGACCAGGTCGACCTCAATCCGATCGTCGTCGGGCCCGACTCGATCGTCGCCGTCGACGCCCGAGCCGTGGCGCGCGCCGACGGCGTCGCGGTCGACGTCGCCCTCCCGGATCCCGGCGAGAGCTACGCGCAGCTCCGACCGGCGATCTACCCCGAATCGATCGCCGTCCTCGGTGCCTCGGCCGACCCGACCAAGATGGGGCACCGCGCCGTCCGCACCGCCGTCGATCAGGGCTTCGCCGGTTCCCTCCACCCGGTCAGCCGCTCCGCGACCGAGATCCTCGGCCACCCGGCCGTGCGCTCGATCGGCGACCTGCCCGCGAACATCGACCGCGCTGTGGTGGCCCTACCAGCGGCCGCGGTCCCGCAGGCATTGCGCGACCTCGCCGACCGCGGCACCAGAACCGCGCACGTGCTGACCGCGGACACCACCGACCTCGCCGAGGCCGTGGCCGGTACCTCGATGCGCGTCCTCGGGCCCAACTGCATCGGCCACTACACGCCGCACTCGAAGCTGACGATGATCGGTCGCGACGCCTCCTCGGACGAGAAGGGCTCCATCGCGGTGATCTCCCAGTCCGGCACGTACGCCGGTGATGTGGTGCGCCGCGGAAACGAACTCGGCCTTCGGTTCAGCTTCGCCAGCTCGGTCGGCAACTGCGACGACGTCTCACCCTCCGAGCTGTTGGCGTTCTGCGAGGCCGACCCGGCCACCGAGGTCGCCGCGTTCTACCTCGAAACCGACAGCGATGCGCGGAGATTCTTCGCGCTCGCCGCCACGATGACCACCCCGGTGGTGCTGTTCAAGGGCGGGCGAAGTGCCGCAGGCGGAGCCGCTGCCGCTTCGCACACCGGCGCCCTGGCCAGTGACCCTCGGTTGCTGCAAGACGCCGCCGACGAAGCCGGCGTGGTTCTCGTCAACAGCCTCGACGAACTGCTCGACACCCTCCTCGTCGCCCAGCACGCCGGCGGTTTCACCGGCAACGGGCTCGGCCTGGTGGGCACCGGGGGCGGTGTCGCCGTCGTGGGCGCCGACACCGCCTACGAGCACGGTCTCGTCGTGCCGCACTTCACCGGGGCGACGGACCGAGCCCTGGCCCCCTACGACGCACCCGGAAGCAGCCTGAACAACCCGATCGACATCCCGACCTGGTCGATGTTCGACGACAGCGGCAGCTTCATGGGCGCGCTGGTCGAGGCCGTGGCAGCCGACCCCGCGATCGATTGCGTCTGCGCCTACACCGACATGGGCACGGTGTACGACATGAAGGCCCCGGCCGAAGCAGCGCAGATCCTCACGATGATGACCGAGGACATCGTCGCCGCTGATCGCGGGAACGTCCCCGCGGTCCTCGTGCTGCGCAGCAGCTACAGCGCGGGGCAGGACGAGCTGGTCCGGGTCCTGCGCAGCGTGGCGAGCGCGCGGGGTGTCCCGGTGCTGGAGTCGGTGGACCGGGCGATCGCCGCGTTCGGCCGGGTCCGCGCCCTCAACCTGCACCGCGAACGCAAGTCGGAGAGCTGACGCGTGAGGGTCCTGACCATCTCGCCCACCACCGGGAATCGTCATGCCGCGATGGCACTGGGTCTCATCGCCCTGGCCACGCTGCTGTCCATGAGCGTCTGGTTCTCCGCATCGTTCGTCGTTCCACAGCTGCAGCAGCTGTGGAACCTCAGGAGCGGGCAGAGCTCGCTGCTGACGATCGCGGTGCAGCTGGGTTTCGTGCTCGGGGCCCTCACCCTCGCCGCTACGGGCCTCGCCGATGCAGTGCCGGGCCGCCGGCTGATGTGCGCAGGTGCGCTCGGCGCCGCAGTGGTGAACCTGGGTCTGCTCTGGGCTCCAGGTTTCGCCGTGGCGCTGCTGCTGCGCATGCTCACCGGCGCTTTCCTCGCCGCCGTCTACCCTCCGGCGCTCAAGGAAGTGTCTTCGTGGTTCCAGCACGGCCGCGGCACCGCGCTGGGAGTCATGATCGGGGCGCTCACGCTGGGCTCCGCCGCACCACAGCTGGTCAAGGCCGCCGGTGGTCTCGACTGGCAGCTCGTGATCGTCGCGACCTCCGTCCTCACCGCGGCAGGCGGGTTGACCACCCTGCTCATCCGCGGTTCGGGGCCGTTCCCCTTCCCGAAGTCGGTGTTCAACCTCAAGTCCGCGCTGCGAGCCGGCCGGAGCCGACGAGTTCTGCTCGCCAACGTCGGCTACGCCGGCCACATGTGGGAGCTCTACGCCATGTGGGCCTGGGTCGGGACCTTCCTCGCCGGCCTCGACGGATTCGCCGGCTCACCGAACGGTGCCCAGAACGCCGCCTTCGCCGCGTTCGTCTGCATCGGGGTGGGAGCCATCGGCTGCCTTGTCGGCGGTCGCATCAGCGATCGTTTCGGCCGGGCCCGGTCTGCGCTGATCAGCCTGGTCTGCTCGGGCGGAGCCGCCGTCGTGCTCGCGTTCATCCACTCGCTGCCGTTGCCGCTGGTCGTCGCCGTGTGCGCGTTCTGGGGGTTCTGGGTGATCGCGGACTCCGCTCAGTTCTCCGCGTTGGTCACCGAGAACGCCGACCAGCGCTACGTCGGCAGCGCCGTCTCCTTCCAGCTGGCCATCGGGTACGTGACCACCGCGGCGACCATCTACCTCGTCCCCGTCCTCGCCGAGAGCGCTTCCTGGACAGCGGCTCTGCTCGTGCTCGCCCTTGGACCGGCGGCCGGAATCGGAGCCCTGCTCACCTACCTCCGCCCGGCGGCCCCCAGCAGTAAAGTCGATCGATGACCATCCGGAGGAGAAGAATGACGGACCACGCAACGATGCGCGCGTGGCAGGTCACCGAGCTGGGCGAACCGGCGCAGGTCCTGGCCGCTGCGGAGGTTCCGAAACCCGAACCCGGGCCCGGCCAGGTCCGGGTCCGGGTGACGGCCGCCGCGTGCAACTTCGCCGACGTGCTGCTGTGCCGGGGCAAGTACCAGGCGAAACCCGAGCTCCCGTTCACGCCAGGAGTGGAGCTGTGCGGCGTCGTCGACGAGGCCGGGCCTGGATCCGCACCGGAACTGCTGCACCGCCGCGTCGTCGGCCGACCGGTCCCCCCGCACGGCGGGTTCGCCGAATACGCTGTGCTGGAAGCACATTCGTCGTTCGTCGTGCCTCCGGACCTCGACGACATCACGGCCGCAGCCCTGCACCTGACCTACCTGACGCCGTGGCTCGGCCTGCACCGCCGTGCCCAGCTCCAACCGGGAGAAGTCCTGGTCGTCACCGGAGCCGCCGGCGGCGTCGGAACAGCAGCCGTGCAGCTCGGGGCAGCAGCGGGTGCGCAGGTCATCGCCATCGTGTCCGATGCGCGCAAAGCCGCGACCGTGCGCGAACTCGGCGCCACCAACGTCATCGACCGCAGCAGCACGGACGTGATCGAAGCGGTCCGCGAGATCACCGACGGGCACGGCGCCGACGTGGTCTTCGAATCCGTGGGCGGCGAGGCGTACCGGCAGGCGACGAAGTACATCGCCTTCGAGGGCCGCATCCTGCTGATCGGCTTCGCCAGCGGCACGATCCCGCAACCGCGCCTCGACCACGCCTTCGTCAAGAACTACAGCATTCTCGGCCTGCACTGGTCGCTCTACCTGGACCACCAACCCGAACTGGTCCGAGCCGCCCAGGACGACCTCTTCGAGCTGGCCCTGGCGAAACGAATCAAGCCGCTGGTCCGGACAGCTTCCGTGGACGACCTGCCGCAAGCCCTCGAGGAGCTGGCCGGCAACCGTGCCCTGGGGAAGACCGTCCTGACCAACGGATGATTCACGCTCACGCGATGGGGAGTTCCGGGGGCCTCCCAAGAATGCCGAAAGATCGAGACGGCCCCCATCGGGACGATCACTGGAGATCCACATCGGGACGCGAAACGGCCCGCTGAACTGCACTTACGTGCCGGTCAGCGGGCTTCCGCCAACGTCGGGCCGACAGGATTCGAACCTGGGCTCCATATACGTCCACATGAGACACCGACCGGCGAAAAACCGGAAATCGCAGCACAAATCGGTGCGGATCGCTGACGTTGCGCGCAGTACAACACAGTCCAGGACAGCACGATCCGCCCGATGGAAATCAACTCCTCGGCCGAATCGACCCGCACACCTGATGGTGCTGACACCGCACGGCTACCGGCCAGCCCGTGTTGACCAGCAGAGATAACGATCAAGAGAACTACCGCGAAGTTTCGCTCAGGGCCGTTCCAAATCCCGGCCAACCAGCGCGAAACGAGGAGTCAACACGTCCATTGTGGTCGGGCACGACGCCGGGAGCGCGTACTCGCGGACCACGTGAGAGCTTCGCACGCACGGAGCCAGCGCTTTGTGATATTGGATACGGTTTCCGCGGATACCTTTCACGCTGCGGTGAAAGGATTGTCGAGCCCTGTTCCGGTAGTAGAGGCTTCCTGCCGCTGACTCGACCGACGGCCGGAAAGGGGACTTCTCCGAACATGTTGCCTCCCGAGGACTTGCTCGAAAGCACTGCCCCCGACGCCGCCGCCGCGGCGCCCGGGTCACTCGATTCGTTCCCGGTCCTGGGCATCGACCACCTCCGATTCGTGGTGGGGAACGCCAAGCAGGCCGCCCACTTCTACGCGACGGCCTTCGGCATGCGCTGCGCCGCGTACCGGGGACCGGAAACCGGGTATCGCGATCGGGCCGAGTACCTCATGGTCGCCGGGCGAACCCGGTTCCTGCTCACCGGCGCGGCGCGTGCGGGCACCGAGATCGACCGCCACCTAGCGGTCCACGGCGACGGCGTCACCGACATCGCGCTGCGGGTCGCCGATGTGGACCGCGCGTACGAGAACGCAGTGCTGCGCGGCGCGACCGGGCTGGAGGCGCCGCACGACGCTGAAGGCGCCGACGGTGTGCGGCTCGCGGCGATCGGGACCTTCGGCGACGTCCGGCACACGCTCGTCGAGCGGACCGACGACGCGGTGTTCCTGCCGGGCTTCGAGGCGCGGGATTCGACCGGTGCCGTCGAGGGCGCCTTCCACGAGATCGACCACGTGGTCGGGAACGTCGAGCTCGGCCGGATGAACGAGTGGGTGGAGTTCTACCGGCGAGTGATGGGCTTCACGAACATGAAGGAGTTCGTCGGCGACGACATCGCCACCGAGTACTCGGCGCTGATGTCGAAGGTGGTCGCCGACGGGGAGCACAAGGTCAAGTTCCCCATCAACGAGCCGGCCGTCGGCGAGAAGAAGTCGCAGATCGAGGAGTTCCTGGAGTTCAACGGCGGACCCGGGGTTCAGCACATCGCGCTGGCCACCGACGACATCACCGCGGCGGTGCGCCGGATGCGCGCGGCCGGGGTGCAGTTCCTGGACACGCCGGATGCCTACTACGACACGTTGGACGAGTGGGTCGGGGAAACCCGGGTGCGGCTGGACGAACTGCGGGAGCTCAAGATCCTCGCGGACCGCGACGAGGACGGCTACCTGCTGCAGATCTTCACCGCGCCGGTGCAGGACCGGCCGACGCTGTTCTTCGAACTGATCGAACGCCACGGCTCGCAGGGATTCGGCAAGGGCAACTTCAAGGCCCTGTTCGAGGCGGTCGAGCGCGAGCAGGCCCGGCGCGGAAACCTCTGATCGGCCTCGGCGGGAGGGCCCACCCGATGACATCGAACCCACTTGAGACCGCGCCGCGTCCGCTGCTGGCGTTCGTGCGCCTGGGGCGCCCGAAGTTCCTCTTCCAGAGCATGCTGGTGGTCGCCGCCGGCGTCACGATCGCCGTTCACAGCGGCCACCAGGCGAGCCTCGGCTGGTACCTGGTGACCCTGCTGTTCGCGTGGTGCACGCACCTGATGACGCACTACTGCAACGAGTACTTCGACCTGGAAGCCGACCGCGCCAACGCCGCACCCACGTCCTGGACCGGCGGCAGCCGGATCCTGGTCGGCGGGCACCTGCGGCCCGAGGTGAGTCTCGGCGCGGCGTTCGTGCTGCTGTTCGTCGGGGTGCTGCTGCTCGCGCTGCTGCCGAGCCTGGAGACCCGGCTGGTGGCGACGGCGATCGTCGCACTGGCCTGGCTCTACACCGCTCCCCCGCTGCGGCTGAACTACCACGGCCTGGGCGAGGTCAGCTGCGCACTGGTGCTGTACGGGCTGGGACCGCTGCTGGCGTGCGTCGTGCAGGCCGGGACGATCGACACCGCCGGGCTGGGCTACGTCGGCGTGCTGTTCGTGTTCCAGTTCCTGCGGATGGCCATCATGAACCTCTCCGACATCGAAGGGGACCGGGCCACCGGCAAGCGCACCCTCGCGGTGCTGCTCGGCGCGGCCGGGCTGGTCCGGCTGTTCGCGGTCGGCCAGCTCGTCGGGTACGCGGCGATCGCGCTGCTGCTGGTCACCGGCGTGATCCCGGTGTCGGCGGGGCTGTTGATGCTGGCCACCGCTCCGGTGCCGATCTGGGTGACCCGGCAGCTGACCACGGGTGCGCTCGCCGAGCCGCGGCGGGCCAACGCGGTGACGTTCTGGGCGTCGATGCACATGCCGCTGACCTCCTCGTCGATCATCGTCGGCCTCCTCGTGGACCTGGCTGTCCACGGTGGACGGCTGTGGCAACCGTGGCTGGCGGTGGTCGGCGCGACCTTCCTGATCTTCGGCACCTGGCTGGTCCGCGCCGCGCAGACCAACCGCGCCGGCGCGCCGAGTCCAGCTGGGTGAGCCCCCACCCGAACCTGCCCAACCACGACGAGCGAGGTCGACCATGACGACGTCTCCGGTCACCGCCGATCACGACCTGATCGCGAGCGCGACCCACCGGGCACGCGGACTCACCGAACCGCTGCTGCGCAACATCGTCGAAGCACTGGGCCCGTCGCTGACCGCGATCGGGTGCTACCACTTCGGCTGGCAGACCGACGAGCCCTACACCGCGGGCAAGGCGATCCGGCCGACCATGGCGATCCTCGCCGCAGAGGCCGTCGGCGCCCCACCTTCGGCCGCGCTGCCGGCCGCGGCCGCCGCCGAGCTGGTGCACAACTTCAGCCTGATCCACGACGACATCATCGACAGCGACGAGCAGCGGCGCGGCCGGCCTTCGGTGTGGAAGGCCCACGGCGTGCCGGCGGCGATCCTGATCGGCGACGCGCTGCACGCCGCGGCGTTCGAGTTCCTGCTCGGCACCGGCCGGCCGAACGCGGCGGCGGTCGCGGAGCGGCTCGCGGTGGCGATGCGCGAGATCGTGATCGGGCAGGTGCAGGACATCGAGTTCGCCGAGCGCCCCTGGTCGGGCCCGCAGGCGGTGCTGCTCGACGAGTACCAGGCGATGGCCGAGGCGAAGACCGGCGCGTTGCTGGCCTTCGCCGCCGCGGGCGGCGCGCAACTCGCCGAGGCTCCGCCCAGCGCCGTGCGGACCTTCGACGTCCTCGGCCGCCACCTCGGCCTGGCCTTCCAATGCACCGACGACGTGCTGGGCATCTGGGGTGATCCGGCGGTCACCGGGAAGCCGGTCTTCGGAGACCTGCGCGAGGGCAAGAAGACCTTGCCGGTCATCGCCGCGCTGGCCACCGACACGCCCGCCAGAGCGCGGCTGGTGCCGCTGCTCGCCGAGGGCCTGCGCGACGACGCCGGGCTCCGGCTGGCCGCCGAGCTCGTCGAAGAGGCCGGCGGCCGGAAGTTCGCCGAGCAGGAGGCGTCGAGGCACCTCACCGGGGTCGGCGAGTGCCTGGACTCGCTGGACATGCCCGACACCGTCCGAAAGTCCTTCGAGGCACTGGCAAACACGCTGATCGGAAGGACACGGTGACCCGAGAACTGTCCACAACGGACCAGGTGGAACAGGCGATCCACGCCGCCGAACAGGTTCTGCTCGGCGCGGCGGGCGCCGGCTCCTGGCCGAATCCGCGCCGCGCTGCGGTCTCCGGTGCCGCCGGCGCGGTCCTGGCCCTGCACTTCGCCGACGCCGATCGGTCGGCGGACCTGATCGCCGGCGGCGTCGCGTGGCTGCTGCGGGTGCAGAACCCCGACGGCGGCTGGGGCACCCTCGAAGGCTTCCCCAGCGACTTCGTCGCGACCGCGATGGCCACGGCGGCGTTGCACCTGGCGGCGGGTTCGGACGGCGCGGACAGCGTCTCCCGCGCACGCGGCTGGATCGACGGCCGGGGCGGCGTGGCGGGACTCGACGACCCGATGATGGGACAGCTGTGCGGCCTGGTGCTGTCCATCGCCGGCCTGCAGGACGCGAACCGGTTGCGACGGGTTCCGGTCGAGCTGGTCCTGCTGCCCGCCGCGCTGCGCAGGCGGCTGCTGTCCTACCTGACCCCGCCGTTCCTGGCCCTGTCGTTCATGCAATCCCGGCAGCGCAAGCACAATCCGCTGGCCCGGGCCATCGACCGGCTCGCCCGACCGGTCGCGGCACGACTGCTGGAGGCGTTCGACCAGCAGGAAGGCGGGGTCGGTTCCTATGGCGGCGATCCATGGCTCACCGGCCTGGTGTGCACGGCGCTGACCCGGGCCGGCGCCGCCCCGGAGCTGGCCCGCCGTTCGGCGGAGTACCTGCGGATGACGGCGCAGCCCGGCGGTTCCTGGCACCTGGTCCACGGCGTCGAGGCCGACCGGGTGGAAGTCACCGGCATGGCCTTCAGCGTCCACGGGCTGGCGCTGGCGGGCCACTCCGCCGATCCGCGGCTGCTCCGGGCCCGCGGTTGGCTGGCCGGGTGCCAGCAGCTCGAACCGTCCGAGGTGTACGCGAGCCCGGCGGGCGCGTGGGCCTGGACCGGCCGCAAGGGCTGGCCGAACGCGCTGGAAACCGTTCTGGTGCTGCGAATCCTGGTGGCCGGCGTAGAACTCGATCCGGAGACCGAGCGGATCATGCGGCGCGGCATCGCGTGGCTGATCGCGCAGCAGGACAAGCGTGGCTCGTGGAGCACTTTCGTGCGAAACACCCTGGTGCCGCTGGACGGTCCGTGCCCGTTCATCACCGCGCTGGCGATCGAGATCCTGCACAGCGTTGGTGTCGCCACTTCGGACCCGCCGATCCGCCGCGCCCTGCGCTGGCTCGAGCGGCACCAGGCTCCCAACGGGTCGTTCGAGGCCAGGTGGCATCGCGGCGGCGTGCCCGCCACCGCCGCCGTGGTGCACGCGCTGACCGAGCTCGGCATGCGCGGGCATCCGGTCGCGACCAAGGCCCGGGACTGGCTGCTGGCCGCGCAGCTCGACGACGGTTCGTGGAGCACCGGGCGCGGTGATCAGGACGGCACCCCGGACGAGACCGGGCACGCGACCCGCGCGCTGGTGGCCTGCGGCGAGCACGAAGCGGCGCGGCGCGGCGCCGAGTGGCTGGTCGCCGCCCAGCAGCCGGACGGCCGGTGGGAGCCGGGCCAGACCTGCATCTACATCCGGGACTACGTGCACTACTCGGATCCTCTGATCGCGCAGGGGTTGGCGATCGGTGCGCTCGCGGTGTATCGGGAGGTGGGCAATGGCTGAGTCGTCCGCGACCTACGACGTCGTGGTCGCCGGGGCCGGTGTCGGCGGCCTGGCGGCCGCGCACGCGCTCGGCGCGCGGGGCTTGCGGGTGCTGTTGTTGGAGAAGCAGCGGCAGCCGGTGGCGATCGCCAAAGGCGAAGTGCTGCAACCGAGTTCGATCCGCATCCTGCGGGAATGGGGCGTGCTGCCCGAGTTGCGGGACCGCGGCGCGGTGCGGCTGGACCGGCTGGTGATCCGCGAAGCCGACGGCCGCGAGGTGATGGTCTTCGACTACGCCGCGCTCGCCGGGCAAGACCACCACCTGCTCAGCCACGACTACTCGGAAGTTCTCGGCGTGCTCGCGGACGGCCTCGCCGACGAGGTCGAGTGGCGGCGCGGTGCGCTGGTCAAGGACCTGAGCCGGGATGCGAGCGGGCGGACGGACGGGGTCGTGGTCGGCGAAGGCGACCGGATCTACGAGGTGCGCGCACCGCTGGTCGTCGCCGCCGACGGCCTGTCCTCCCGGCTGCGCAAGCTGGCCGGGATCACCACCGACCCCGTCGAATACGCCCACCGGTTGGCGTCCTTCGAACTCTCCGGCGGACCGGAGCTGCCCAGCGAGGTGTCCGCCTACCTCACCGACCGCGGCCTGCGGCTGCTCTACCCGTTGCCCGGCAACCGGATTCGGCTCTACGTGCAGGTGGGTGCGGATGAGCTGCGCGGCATCAGGAAGGACGAGCTGACGGCGTGGTGCGACGGGCTGGCGGCCGATGCGCCGTCGCTTCGGCCGCTGCTCGATTCGTTGCGGGCGAGTCTCGACACCCGGCAGTTGCTGAAGCTGTGGCGGTTCACGGCATCCAGGATGTCGATGCCCGGACTGGCCATGGTCGGCGAGTCGGCGCACGCCGTGCACCCGATGGCTGCGCAGGGCATGAACACCGCCATAGCCGACGCGCACGCCCTGGCCGGGCTGGTCGGCGACGGCCCGCTGCAGAAGTCCGCGGTGGACACGGCGTTGGCGAGCTACCAGGAGGCGCGCGCCGGTTGGGTCCGCCACATCGACCGGATGAGCCACGATGCCACCCGGATGATCACCGACACGTCGTGGGCGGGCAAGGTGATCGGCCGCCGGATGCTGCGCCACACCAGCCGGAACAGCCGCTTGCGCTACGTGGCGACCTACAACATGGCAGGGCTGGGCATCCGCCCGTTCACCGTGCTGGACCGCATGCACCAGCTCGGGCTGCCAGATCCGCGAGCGGGAAGGACCCCGGCTTGGGCGTGAACGGACGAGCAGTGGTGCTGGGCGGTGGCCTGGCGGGTGTGCTGGCGGCGTCCGTGCTCGCCCGGCACCTGGATTCGGTCGTCGTGATCGAGCGCGACCGGTACCCCGACGGTCCGGTCGTCCGCAAGGGCGTTCCGCAGGCGCAGCACGGACATCTGCTGCTGACCGGCGGGGTCCGGCGGCTGGACGCGCTGCTGCCCGGCGTCGTCGACGAGCTGCTCGGGCACGGCGCGCGCCGGCTCGGGCTGCCCCGCGACGTGGTGTCGCTGACCGCGCAGGGCTGGATGCCGCGGTTCCGCGAGATGCGCTTCGCGCTGTCCTGCAGCAGGGCCCTGCTGGACTGGGTCGTCCGCAAGCGGGTGCTCGGCGACGGCCGGATCCGGGTGGCGGAGGACACCACCGCGTTGCGGCTGTGCGGCGACGGTGCGCGGGTGACCGGGGTGCTGGTGCGGGACCGGGCGTCCGGGCAGCCGCGGCTGCTCGAAGCGGACCTCGTCGTCGACGCGACCGGGCGCGGCTCGAAGGCCCCGGAGTGGCTGCGGCTGCTGGGACTACCGGAGGTGCGCGAGGAGCTGGTCGATCCCGGACTCGCCTACGCCACCCGCCTCTACCGGGTGCCGCCTGGTGCACCCGCGGACTTCCCCAACGTCTCGATCCAGGCCGAGCCCGGCAACGGTCGTCCCGGCCGGGCCGGGGTGATCTTCCCCATCGAAGGCGACCAGTGGTTGGTGACCCTTTCCGGTACCAGGGGCGCGGAACCGCCGGTGGACGACGCCGGTTTCGAGCAGTTCGCCCGGGCGTTGCCGCACCGGGTCGTCAGCGAGCTCATCGCCGCCGCCGAACCGCTCGGCCGCGCCCGCGGTTACCGCAACAACGCCAACCGCCGTCGTCGCTTCGACCAACTCCGCCGGTGGCCGGACGGCTTCCTGGTGATCGGCGACGCGGTGGCGACGACGAACCCGACCTACGGGCACGGCATGTCGGTGGCGGCCGGCGAAGCCGTTGCCCTGCACCGGGGGCTGCACCGGCATCGGCTGCGCCCGGGGAGCTGCCGCCGGATCCAGCGCGGGATCGCCGCCGCCGCGAACGCGTCCTGGCTGATGGCGACCAGCCAGGACCGGCTCTACCCGGACGTGGTCGGCGGCGGACCCAGCCGCGCCTTGTTCGTGCAGAAACGGCTGACCGACCGCCTGCAACGGGTCGCCGCCCAGGACCCGGCCGTCTTCGACGCGCTGTTGCAGGGCCACACGCTCTCCGGCGTGCCGTCTCCGCTGGTCATCCCCCGGGTAGTCCGGGGCTTGCTCCGGGGCGGCGCCCGCCCGAACAACGGCGACCCGCCGTTCACCCCCGCCGAACGAGCCGTGTTGGCACCGCAGGACCCGCCCGAAGGAGGCAAGGCTTGACCGATCAGATGGCGTTCACCGAGGACGAAGTCGCGCAGTTCTACGACGGCCTGGAGAAGTTCCTCTCCTCCTGGCTCGGCGAGAGCATCCACTACGGCTACTGGCCCGGCGGTGCCGGTGGCTCGTTCACCGAGGCCCAGGACCGGCTGACCCACCTGCTAGGCGACCGCCTCGCGCTGCGCCCCGAGCAACGGCTGCTCGACGTCGGCTGCGGAACCGGCCGCCCCGCCACGCTGCTCGCCCAGTCCTCGGGTTGCGCGGTCACCGGGATCACCATCAGCCAACGGCAGGTCGAGACCGCCCGGGAGCGCACGGCCGGGTTCGCGGGCAAGGTCGGCTTCGAGCTCGTCAACGCGATGGAAATGCCTTATGCCGACGGCGAATTCGACGCCGCGATGGCGCTGGAATCGCTGCTGCACATGCCCGACCTGAAGCGGGCCCTGGCCGAGGTGCGGCGCGTGCTGCGACCGGGTGGCCGCTTCGTCGTCGCCGACTTCTTCGAGGTGTCGAAGGCGTCGGCGCCACCGGGTGGCATCCCGTTCAACCCGCCACCGCCGCTGGACGAGCTGACCGACCGGATCCGGACTGCGGGATTCGAGGTGACCGACGTCCTCGACATCACCGAAGCCACCCGGCCGACCTACGCGGAGCTGCTCGCCGCGGTGCGCGCGCAGCGATCCACATTGGACTCACTTCGGGACGCCCGGATCGCGGAACAGGTCCAGCGGGCCATCCCGCTGATCGTCGAACACGCCCTGGAGCACACCGGCTACGCGGTTCTCACCCTCCGCAGGAGCTGAAAGCACCGCTATGTCCCCTGCGAAGCCAAGGAATGAATCCTTTTCATCCTGGTCGATCCGCAGCCGCGACGCCGGCAGCCCCGCGCCACGGGGCCGCCGCAAGGCGGCGCAGCCGCCTTAGCCCACCATCGCAACTCGCACCGCCGCGGGTTCACGGTGCCCACCCCTCCGGGGTTCCCTCGGCGAGGACGGCCCCTCCGCCGTGTATCGGACATACATCAGGAGGGGCACCCGCAGACCAGGGAGCATCTGAGGTTCCGCCACCCGCACCGCCACCCAAAACGAGGTTGGAAAAGGCTCAATGGAAGGAAGAACCGACTTGACCGACCAGAGCACGTTCACCGCGGACGAGGTCGCGATGTTCTACGACCAGCTGGAGGAGTTCTTCTCCGCCGTGCTCGGTGAGAGCATCCACTACGGGTACTGGCCCGATGGCATCGATTCGCCATCGCTGACCGACGCCCAGGACCGGTTGACCGCGCTGCTCGGGGAGAAGCTGGCGCTCGGCCCCGAGCACCGGCTGCTCGACGTCGGCTGCGGAACCGGCCGCCCCGCCACGCTGCTCGCGGAAGCCCTCGGCTGCGACATCACCGGCATCACCATCGCCGAGCGCCAGATCGAGGCGGCCGACCAGCGCGCCGCTGCCGCCGGGGTCGCCGACCGGGTGCGCTTCCAGTTCGCCGACGCGATGGGAATGCCGTTCGCCGACGACGAGTTCGACGGTGTCCTGGCCCTGGAATCCCTGCTGCACATGCCGGACAAGAAGCGCGCCCTGTCCGAGGAGCACCGGGTGTTGCGGCCCGGCGGGCTCCTGGTCATCGCCGACTTCTTCGAGACCAAGCCGCTGCCGCCGGGCACGGTGCCGGACGCGGCGGTCGACGTGCTGCCCAACCACGTGCCACCGCCCCTGGACGAGATGACCGGCCTGGTGCGCGCGGCCGGGTTCGAGGTGACCGAGGTCCTCGACATCACCGAGCGGACCCGGCGCTCCGGCGAGGCGATCCTGGCCGCAATCGGCTCCTACCGGCCTGCGGTGGATTCGGTGCAGGGCAAGCGGATCGCCGAACAGGTCCAGCAGGCGATCCCGCTGATCGTCGAACACGCCCAGGAGCACACCGGCTACGTCGTGCTCACCGCGCGCAAGGCGGTGTCGGCATGACCGCGGCCGAGCAGCGGTTCTGCCCGTTCGACGTGGGCGAGGAGTTCCGGCGGCTCCGGGAGGACGATCCGGTCTCCCGCATCGAGCTGCCCAGCGGAACACCGGCGTGGTTCGTCGCCCGGCACGCCGATGCCCGCCACGTCCTCACCGACGAGCGGCTCAGCAGCGTCGACGCGTCCCGGCTGATGCGGCCGGGCGCGGGCGACGACCAGGTCGCGCCGCCCGGCCCCGGGGTGCTGCTGTTCTACGACCCGCCGGAGCACACCCGGCTCCGGCGCATGCTGGCAGGGAACTTCACCGTTCGGCGGATGAACCAGCTGCGGCCGATGGTGGAGTCGATCGTCGCCGGCCAGCTCGACGAGATGGCGCGAGCCGGTTCGCCGACCGACTTCGTGCGCTCGTTCGCACTACCGGTGCCTTCCCTGGTGGTCTGCGAACTGCTCGGCGTGCCGTACGCGGACCGCGCCGAGTTCCAGCGGCGCACCGCCGCGCAGGTGGACCTGGCAATGGGCGAGGAACACGCCGCCGCGTTGTGGGCCGAGTCGACCGAGTACATGGCGCGGCTCGTCGTCGACAAGCGCGCCCATCCCACCGACGACCTGCTCGGGCGGCTCGTCGCCGAGCACGGCGAAGAGCTCTCCGATACCGAGCTCGCCGGTATCGGCGTCTTCCTGCTCGGCGCTGGCTACGAAACCACGGCCAACATGCTCGGGCTGGGCACGTTGCTGCTCCTGCGCCATCCGGAACAGCTCGCCCGGCTGCGCGACGCCATGGGCGACGGGACCGCGGTCGACCGCGCGGTGGAAGAACTGCTGCGGATCCTGACGGTCGTCAACAACGCGGCGATGCGACAGGCGAAGGAAGACATCACCGTTGGTGGGCAGCTCATCCGCGCCGGCGAGTTCGTGCTCGTCTCGCTGGGCTCGGCCAACCGGGACGACGCGGTTCACGAGCGCTCCGACGAGTTCGACATCGGGCGCGCTCCCGGCGCGCACCTGGCTTTCGGCCACGGCATCCACCACTGCCTCGGCGCGCCGCTGGCGAGGCTGGAGATGCAGATCGCCTTCCCGGCGCTGCTGAAGCGGTTCCCCGCGCTGCGGTTGGACGCGCCGTTCGACGAGATCGAGTACCTGCCGCAGTCCCTGGTGCACGGCGTGCGCGCCCTGCCGGTGGCGTGGTGAAACGGGAGGCGCGATGACCGACGTCCAGCACGAGTCCCCGGCGTTCCCGATGGCCCGGCCACCGGGCTGCCCGCTGGACCCGCCCGCGGAGTACGGGCGGATGCGGGCCGAGGCCCCGGTGGCCCCGGCGATCCTGCCCGACGGCAGGCGGACCTGGTTGATCAGCCGGTACGCCGACGTGCGCGCGGTGCTGCGCGACCCGCGGGTCAGCGCCGACCTGCGGAAACCCGGCTTCCCGATCATCTCCGCGGCCGAGCGCACCCTGGTCGACGTCGGATTCCACCCCGGGTTCATCCGGACCGACCCGCCCGAGCACGGGCAGCTCCGCCGGATGGTTTCGGCGGACTTCACCATCAGGCGCGTGAAGGCGTTGCGACCGGCCATCCAACGGCTGGTCGACGAGCGCGTGGACCGCATCATCGACGGCCCGAAGCCGGTGGACCTGGTCGCGGAGCTGGCCCTGCCGGTGCCGAGCACGGTGATCTGCTGGCTGCTCGGGGTGCCCGTCGCCGACATCGGCAAGTTCAACGAGTGGACCCGAGCCGTGGTCGACGCCGACACGACCCCCGAGCAGACCCAGGAGGCCAACGCGGCGATCCTGGGCTACTTCGACGAGCTGATCGCGATCAAGCAGCGGGAACCGGCCGACGACATCGTCTCCCGGCTGGTCCGGCAGCACGAGGCCGGCAAGCTCACCCGGCCCGACGTGCTCACCACCTCGATGCTGCTGCTGGTGGCGGGGCACGAGACCACCGCCAACATGATCTCGCTCGGTGTCCTCACCCTCCTGCAGCATCCGGAGCAGGCCGCCGCGCTGCGCGAGAACGCTGGTCTCGCCTCCCGCGCGGTCGAGGAACTGCTGCGCTACCTGTCGATCTCGGAGTTCGCCACCACCCGTGTCGCCACCGAAGACCTGGAAGTGGGCGGCCGGCTCATCCGCGCCGGTGACGGGATCGTGGCCCTGACGCCGTCGGCCAACCGGGACGCGACGGCCTTCCCGGATCCGGACGCCGTGGACATCCACCGGAAGGCCAGGCAGCACGTCGCCTTCGGCTTCGGACCGCACCAGTGCGTGGGCCAATCGCTGGCCCGGGCCGAACTGCAGATCGTCTTTCCCACGCTGCTGCGGCGAATTCCAGGCCTGCGGCTCGCCGTTCCCGCCGAGGAACTCCGCTACAAGATCAACGAAGGCATCTTCGGCGTGCTGTCGCTCCCGGTGACCTGGGACTGAGCCCGCCTGGACGGATCGGCCGCTGTTCGGCAAGTGGGAGGTGATCTCGCCGGACTCCGTGCGCTGAGCACGGCCGAGCGGCGCGACAGGCACGTCGGGGCCGCGCGTCACACCGGCAACAGAACTCCTAAGACGATTCACAACTTGGCTCGGAATTGGCCCCGAGTCTCCCTGCCGCCACACGCGGAGCACAGTTTTCGCTGGACACAGCGCTAATCCCATACCGAATCGGTCAAGTTCGCACTTGAACGAACTCGGCTTGAAAAGCACACCGGAACACGTCTAGAAATGACGACACGTCATGAAAGATTGCCCGAGCAAGCGGGTAGTCCAATCGGGCAGATATCTTCACCCTTTCCTGGCGGTTCCGGAGGACCATGACCGAGCGGCATGATTCCGATGGGTTCGCGGCGTCTGATCGCGAGCTTCTGGATGCGGTGTGGTCGTTGAACGAGGCGGTCCCGTGGTCGTTCAGCTTCGCCCGTGATCAGCCGACCTGGACGGCCGGCCTGGACGTTCTGCTGGGCCTGCCCGGTGCGACCCGCGACGACCTCCGCGCCCGGCTGATCGAGCTCATCGGTCCCCTGATCGCGACCGCCCGCTCGGCCCCGGCCGGGGAGGTCCTTGAACAAGAACAGCGTTGCACCACGGCGACCGGGGAAGAGCGGCTGCTTCGTTCCCGCGCCCGCATGGTCGGGGACACCTGTACCGGTGTCCTGCTCGGAATCACCACCGACGTCACGCAGGGACACCAGGACCGGCAGGCGATGGCCGACCTGGCCGCCCGTTACCGGCTCCTCGTCGAGCGCAGTCCGGACGCGATCTGGGTTCACCAGGACCGAATGGTCGTCTATTCCAACCCCGCTGCCGTGCGCCTGCTCGCGGCCGAGTCCAGCGCGCAGATCGTCGGTCGCCCGATCACCGATTTCATCGCCGGGCACGCGATTCCAGGCATCCAGGAACGGCTCGCGGTGCTGACGACCCCGGGCACGGCCGCGATGCCGGCAGAGGTCGAGATGAAGCGTCTCGACGGCAGCACGATTCCGGTCCAGTCGGTGGCGGTGCTCATCAACTGGGAGGACCGGCCCGCGTTTCAGGTCATCCAGCGGGACGTCACGGCCCACCAGACGGCCGAGGTCGCGCTGCATCACCAGGCCGCACTGGTCCAGCACGTCAGCGATGCCATCATCGCCACCACCCGGGAAGGGGTGGTGACCAGTTGGAACCGGGCGGCAGCGGCCATCTACGGGAGGCCCGCCGAGCGGGCCCTCGGCCAGCACATTGGTGCGGTGGTCGGCGCGCCGCTGGATCCCGCGGCGCTGCTCGCCGCTGGTGGCCTCACCGAAGCGCGGCACCTGCACGCCAACGGATCCGCACTGGCCATCCGCGTCTCCGCTGCGGAGATGCCGTCCGGCTTCGTCCTGGTGTGCGCCGACGAGACCGCAAGACGGCGGGCCGAACAGGACTACGCCACCGTCGTGAACGCGCTGGACGAAGGCGTCATCGTGGCCGACGCGAAGGGACGCGTCCTGTCGGCGAACCCCGCAGCGGCGCACATCCTCGGAACCACCCGTGCGGAGCTCGTCGGCTCACCGCTCCATGCCTGGCCGCTGTTCGATGAGACCGGGGCACCGCTGCCATCGGACGCTCGCCCGTCAACGCAGACCCGCCACACCGGAGTCCCGCAGAATTCCCGAGTGCTCGGAGCCCGGCGAAGCGACGGACGCGGCGTGTGGCTCGCGCTGGCCTCGCGATCGCTCACACCGGACAACGACGCGCCGCACCCGATTGTCATCTCGTTCACCGACATCACCGAGTCCCGGGCCATCCGGGAGCGGTTGGAGCGAGAGGCCACGCACGACCCGCTGACCGGCCTGGCCAACCGCACCTTGGTGCTCCGGCACCTCGAATCCGCATTGCGATCCGCGCACCGAACGCGCCCTACCGGGGTGCTGTTCATCGACTTGGACAAGTTCAAGGTCATCAACGACTCGCTGGGTCACGGTGTCGGCGACGAGGTGCTGCGCGTCGTGGGAGAGCGCCTGCGGAAGCTGGTGCGCGAGGGCGAGGTGGTCGGCCGGCTCGGTGGTGACGAGTTCGTCGTCATCTCGCACGATGAGGACGATCGCAGGAAGCTCCGCTTGCTCGCCGAAGGGCTGCGTCGGAGCCTCACCGATCCGATCAGCGTGGAGGGCAGGAAACTCCATGTTGATGCCAGCATCGGGATCGTGCTGGCGCCACCCGGTGATCCCAGGACCGCCGCGGATGTGCTCCGCGACGCCGATGTGGCCATGTACCACGCCAAAACGCTCGGCCGCGGCCGGACCGCGTTCTTCGACGTGCAACTGCGTGAACGCGTGCAGCGCCACCTCATCCTGCAGCAAGACCTCCGCGAGGCGGCGCACAAGGACGAACTCTGGATGGCCTACCAGCCCATCATCGACCTGGGCACCGGACAGGCGGTCGCAGCGGAAGGCCTGCTGCGGTGGACGCATCCGTTGTATGGCACGGTATCGCCGGCAGAATTCATCCCGTTGGCCGAGGAAAGCGACCTCATCCACGAGATCGGCGCCCACATGCTGCGCATGGCCAGCTGTGAACTCGCCGCCCACCGCACCCGGCACCAGGTCGCTCTCCGGCTCAAGGTGAACCTCTCCGCGCGCCAACTCGAGGACCCCTACCTGCACAACGACGTGCACGAAGCCCTTGCCGAAGCCGGGCTTCCCGCCAGCGCCGTCTGCCTCGAGGTCACCGAAAGCGCCCTCATGCACGACCCGACAGCGGCGGCGCAGGTGCTCAGCGACCTGCGCCGACTGGGGGTCAGGCTGGCCATAGACGATTTCGGGACCGGCTATTCCTCACTCGCCCAGCTCCAACGACTCCCCCTGGACGCCCTCAAGATCGACCGATCGTTCATCACCGGGATCGACGAGAACCCCGACTCCGAGGCCATCGTGAACAGCATCATCGCCATGGCGCACGCGGTCAAGCTCACAGTCGTCGCAGAAGGCGTCGAAACCGCCCAGCAAATCGACCTCCTGCGGCGCCTCGGCTGCGACCAGGCACAAGGCTTCTACATCGGCAAACCCACCCCCATTGAGCAACTCCTCGACAACTGCTGGACTCCGTAGGTAAACCGGTGAACTCCGCGTTGCCGGCCTCGGTGAACGGGTGCGGCGCGGAAGTGTCAAGACGATCGGATCTCCATTGAGGTTTTTCCAACCTCGTTTTGCGCGGCGGTGCGGGTGGCGGCCCCCCTGCGGGAGTTACAGCGCCCGCCTGGACTGTGGGTGCCCCTCCTGATGTATGCCAATACACGGCGGAGGGGCCGTCCTCGCCGAGGGAACCCCGGAGGGGTGGGCACCGTGAACCCGCGGCGGTGCAAGTGCCGTAGGTGGGCTATGCGCCTACGGCGCATGCGACACCCCACCGACGTACGGCGTTGCGGCCCGCTGCTGCGGACCGACCAGGATGAAAAACGCTCATTCGCGCGCGTAGACCTCCGTACCACCGACGTAGGTGGCCCGGACTGCGATCTTCGAGATCTGGTCGTGGGGCACCTCGAGCGGGTCGTCTTCGAGCACCACGAAATCGGCGAGCTGACCGGCGACCAGTGCGCCCTTCAGCCCTTCCTCACCGGTGCTGGCCGCTGATCCAGTCGTGTAGACCGACAACGCCTCGGCCGGAGAGACCCGCTGCCCCGCACCGACGACCGATCCATCCCAGCCGGTCCGCGTGACCATGCTCTGCACCGCCAGGAGGGGTTCCACCGGACCACACGGATAGTCGGACGAACCGGCGACGGTGATGCCGGCGTCCAGGAAGGAGCGGTGGGCGAACATCCGCTCCACCCGGGCCTCGCCGTACCAATCGATCAAGCGCCCGCCGTGCTGGTGGACGTAGTTGCCGAACGGCACGGCGATCGCAGACAGAGCTCGGATCCGGCCGAGGATGTCGTCGTCCACCAGACTGCAGTGCTCGATGCGGTGCCGCAGTCCAGGTTTCGGCATTTCCCGGTGGGCGCGTTCGAGTTCGTCGAGCACGAGCCGGATTGCCCTGTCCCCATTGGCGTGGACGCAGACCCGGTTGCCATCGCCGTGCACCGCCCGGACGATGTCGGCGAGTTCCTCCCGCGTGAGCACCTGGATGCCGTGGTCGCCAGTGCCGTGGTGCGGCTCGTCGAGCAGGCACGTCCGGCCGCCGACCGCGCCATCGGCGAAGGTCTTGACACCGACGAAACGAAGCCCGGTGTCCCCGAAGCCCGAACGAAGGCCGAGCCGGTGCAAGGTGTCGTAGTGCTCCGCGGCCAGGAGGAACCCGACCCGCATCGTCAGCAGCCCCTGCTCCCGCGCCGCGGCGAAGAGGCGGATGTCGTCCGGCCCCACGAGTGCGTCGCACACCGATGTCACGCCGGCCGCGTGCCAGCGGCGCACCACGCGTCCGAGCGCCTCTACCCGGTCGTCGAACCGAGACTGCGGTACGACCGGACCTCCCGCCGCATTGACGTGACCGTAGGCGAACTCGTTCAACGCGCGTTCGTAGAGGACGCCATCGAGCCGCCCGGTCGCGTCCCGGCCGTACTCGCCACCACTCGGAGGTAGCGACTCATCGGTGATGCCGCCTGCGGCCAGCGCTGCCGAGTTGACCACACCCCAGTGACAGGCGACGTGCAGCACGATCGCCGGGACGGCGCCCGTGACCGCGTCCAGGTCCCATCGGGTGAGCCGGCGGCCCTCGGCCATCCGCGCATCGTCGTAGCCGAAGGCGCGGACCCAGCCGTCCACCGGTTCGCCCCTCGCAGCGGCTCCGATCTTCGCGGTCAGCTCCGCGAGGGACGACACCTCCGCAGGGGACACGTCGACCTGGAGCTCGCTGTCGGCGGCCATCGACAGGTGCACGTGCGCGTCGTTGAAGCCAGGGGTGACAACTGCGTCGCCCAGGTCCACGAGCCGCGCGAGAGGCAGCGACCGCCGAAGGTCGTCCGCATCGCCCACCGCAACGATTCTGTCCCCGAGCACCGCGACCGCGTCAGCGGATGGGGAGGACGGCGTGATGACCCGACGCGCGCGGAAGATGCGCGGCTCGGCTGACGAATGCATGCGATTCCTTCCAGGTTTTCGATGCTGAGGAAGCTGGGACCGCGCCTGCCGGGGTGCTCACGACTACTGGCGCGCAGGGGTTCGCCCGGGTGAACGTCGCACCGAGTCTCAGGCGAGCGCATCGCTGGCGCGAAGGTCCGAGTCGTCCGGCAGATCCGCGACGCCTTGGGACTTCGCTGTCCTGCGGCCCAGCGCGGCCACGCACACCAAGGTCAAGACGATCAGCCCGACGTGGTAGGCGACGACCAGGCCGATCCCGCCGCTGGAGAGCAGGGACTGCGCGATGAGCGGGACCGAGCCGCCGATCACCGTCGCGGAAAGCTGGTAGGCCAACGAGATTCCGGTGTACCGGATCCTGGCGGGGAACGCGTGCGTGAGGAAGCCGGCGAGGACGGCGAAGTAGGCCGGCGCGACGATGTTGATGAGGACCATGCCGAGGACGATCTTGCTCCCGTCACCCGTGCTGACGAGCAGGTAGAAGACCGGGGTGAGGAGGGCGCTCGCCGCCAGAGCCACGATCATGAACCGCGTGGCGCCGACGCGGTGCGCGATCAGCGCTGCCACCGGTTGCGCGCAGAACTGGACGACGGTGCCCACCAGCAGGGCCGACAGGATCGTCTCCCGGGTCACGCCGAGCTCGGTCGTGGTCCAAGCGATCATGAACGCGTTCAGGAAGTACGCTGCGCCGATCCCGATGGCCGATGCCCCGATTCCCAACAGGACTGCGACTGGGGCCGTCCGCAGCACTTCTGCCGCCGGTGCCTTGACGATCTCGCCGCGTCGCTTGGCCGCCAAGAACTCCGGCGACTCGGCCACGGTCAGCCTGATCACCAGGCCCACTACCAGCAGGACCGCAGACACGAGGAACGGAACGCGCCACCCCCAGGCGGCGAAGTCCTCGGCCGGCAGCCGGCTCACGCCCAGGAAGACCAGGGTCGCCAGCAGGCCACCCGCCGGCGAGCCCTGCTGGGCGAAGGCACCGAAGAGGATTCGACGGCTCGGCGGCGCGTGCTCAGCCGCGATCAGCACAGCTCCTCCCCATTCACCGCCAAGCGCCAGGCCCTGCACCAATCGGAGCAGGATGAGGAGGGCCGGGGCAGCCATCCCGATCGAGGCATAGCTGGGCACCAGACCGATGGCGGTGCTGGAGACGCCCATGAGGACCAGTGTGGTGACGAGCGTCTTCTTGCGGCCGATCCGATCGCCGAGATGACCGAAGACCACGCCTCCCAGCGGCCGGGCCAGGAAACCCGTCCAGAACGTCGCGAAGGACGCGAGCAGACCGGCTACCGGTGACGCCGTGGGAAAGAAGACCTCCCCGAAAACGAGCGCCGCGGCGGTGCCGAAGATG
Source organism: Saccharopolyspora sp. NPDC045839 (assembly GCF_056431645.1). NCBI lineage: Bacteria > Bacillati > Actinomycetota > Actinomycetes > Pseudonocardiales > Pseudonocardiaceae > Saccharopolyspora > Saccharopolyspora sp. NPDC045839. The sequence continues at coordinate 159,402 of NZ_JBWKKH010000012.1, read as the reverse complement.
AAGAAGTCGTACCACTCGATCGCGGTGCCGATGAACGATCCGAGGCCCGCCCGGCGGGCTGCGCGGAGATCAGAAGAACTGGACATGCCGTCTCCTCGGCAACAGGAGCGTGGAGGCTCGGTGACCGGAACGGGATCTGATTCTGGGCGCATGTGGCATAGCCGTCTAATGCCCGTTAGCATCGCTGCCCATACCCCGGAGGCATGGTGGAGATCAGAGTTCTGCGGTACTTCCTGGCAGTGGTCGACCAAGGCTCGATCACGGCGGCCGCGCGCGATGTCCGAATCGCACAGCCCTCGATCTCCCGCCAACTGCGCAACCTCGAGCGCAGCCTGGGCGTGGAACTCTTCTCGCGCACGCCGGGGCCGCGAAAGCTCACCTTCGCCGGGGAGCGCTTCCTGCCCCTCGCCCGTGACCTGGTGGCCCGGGCCGACCGCACGCTGGGCGCGGTCAGGACCATGACCCAAGGGCATGACGTGCCGTTGACCGTCGCCGCGCCCCCGACCACGATCGCCGACTTTCTGGCGCCCTACCTCGCCGACCGAGGCGCCACCTCTTCAATTCGCGACATCCTCGAACGCGACGCGCGCAGCGTGTACGACGTCGTTGCGCGCGGAGATGCCGACCTCGGCATCGCGCCCGTCCCGCCGCCCGGATCGATGGAATCCCGCGTCGTGGGTCACGCCCCCGTGCTCGCACTGGTGCCACCAACCCACCAGCTGGGGCGAATCGGCGAAGTCGAGCTGACCGAGCTCGTCCACGAGCAACTGATCCTGATGCATCCCGTCAACGCGGGTCGCCTGGCGCTCGACGCGGCTGCCGCACGCGAGGGTTTGGTCTACAACGAGCCGCGAGTGGTCTCGACAACCGTCGTGGCCCGCGCCTTGGCGGCCTCGGGCCACGGGATCGCCGTGCTCACCGACAAAGCGATTTTCGGACTCACCCCGGTCGCCATCCGGGTAGGCGAGAACCTGCTCTCCGTGACCCTGTACGCCGGCTGGGACAGGACCCACTGGGCCGGCGCACAGGTAGCCGCGCTCGTCGACTCGGTCTCCCGGTTCCACCGAGAAGTGCTCGCACCCATCCGTCTCTTCGAGAGCGCACCGGGCGACGGCTCGGAGTAACGGCCCGAGGTCGCCGCTACCGCGAGACCTTCCCGCGGCGTGCCCGCCGCCCAGCGGACGATTCCGCGCCACCCGGTAGGCCGCAAGCACGACCTTGCGGCCTGGCCAACACCCCGCACCTCGCGGATCAGCTGCGCCCTTTGGGGCAGGCGGATCCGGTGTGGTGCTTGTGGCGCTTGTAAAAGGGGCGTGGACACAATCCACTTCGCTCAAACGGTGTCGGCGGAACAATGACACCTCGTGAGAGGTGGCTCATGGTGGTCTGCAACACGCACGCGGCCGAATGAACATGCGCCGTTTGCGACATGCGCCTGGAACCGACCCGGCGGCAGTGCTGCCGCATGAACGGAGCTTCCACAGATGAGTCAGCCACCCACCGAGGAATACCGCCGCGCGCTCAGCAGCCGGCACATCAACATGATCGCCCTGGGAGGCGCGATCGGGGTCGGGTTGTTCCTGGGTTCGGGCAAGGCCCTGCACCAGGTCGGCCCCGGCCTCATCGTGATCTACGCGCTCGCGGGCCTGATGATCTTCTTCGTGATGCGCGCGCTGGGCGAACTGCTGATGTACCGGCCGGTCAGCGGCTCCTTCGCGGAGTACGCCGGGGAATTCGTCGGACCGTGGGCCCGGTTCGCCACCGGGTGGGGGTACTGGCTGGTGTGGATCGTGACCGGCATGGCCGAGATCACCGCCGTCGGCAAGTACTTCCAGTTCTGGTTCCCTCACGTTCCACAATGGATTCCGGCGCTCGTCGCGTTGTTCGTCCTCACCGGGGTCAACCTGATCGCGGTACGGCTCTTCGGCGAGTTCGAGTTCTGGTTCGCGCTCATCAAGGTGCTGGCCATCATCGGGCTGATCGTGCTGGCCGCGGCGATCCTGGTGTTCGGCTTCAGCGATCTCGGCAGCTCGGCGGCGGTGAGCAACATCTGGTCGCACGGCGGGCTCTTCCCGAACGGCCCGACTGCCGCGCTGCTGTCGTTCCAGATCGTCATGTTCGCCTTCGTGGGCGTGGAAATGGTCGGTCAGACCGCGAGCGAGAGCACGAACCCCGAGAAGGTGCTGCCACGCGCGATCAACTCGGTCATGTGGCGGATCTTGATCTTCTACGTCGGCGCGCTCACGGCGCTGACCGTGTTGGTGCCGTGGAACCAATTCCCGGCGAACGGCAGTCCTTTCGTCCACGCCTTCAGCCTGATCGGCATCCCGGCCGCGGCCGGCGTGGTGAACTTCGTGGTGACCACCGCGGCGCTGTCGTCCTGCAACAGCGGCATCTACTCGACCGGGCGAATGCTGCGCACCCTGTCGCAGGACGGGCAGGCGCCGCGCAGGGCCGGCCGCCTCAACGCCCGCGCCGTACCATCCCGCGCCATCGCGGTCACGTTCGTCGCGATGCTGCTGGGCGTCCTGATCAACTACCTGGCCCCGGAGGAGGCCTTCACCTACATCACCAGCGCGAGCACCGTCGGCGCCATCTTCACCTGGGGCATGATCATCGTCGCCCATCTCGGGTTCCGCCGGAAGGTGGCCGCGGGTGAGATCCGGGCTGGGAAGTTCCGGATGCCCTTCGCCCCGTACTCCAACTACCTCGTGCTCGTCTTCCTCGCGCTCGTCGTAGTACTGCTGGCGTTCGACCCGGACACCCGGATCGCGCTTTACCTCACCCCGATCCTGGCCGGCGCGGTCGCGGTCGGCTACCTCGCGGTGCGCAACCGCCGACCGGTCGCCCCGACTGCCGCCCCCACCGAGCACCCCCTGTCCTGACGACCGGTGATGCTCGTGCGTGCGCTGGAACCGCCCCCAGCGCACGCACGAGCGATAGATCCCTACTTCAGGAGCAATTCCCGAGCACCCCAGCCCGAAGTAGTGCTGTTCGGCCCCGGCGACCGAGGAGAACCCACCGCCGCCGAGTAACTTGAACGATCGTGGGCGACTGATCGGGTCGCCAGACGCAATCACCATCGTCAAGATGTCATTGCCCCCGCCTCCCTCCCCCGCAGGCAAGCCGCGGCGCTTCCTACCCGGAAAGCGCCTACGCCCGCCTCTGAAGGGCAGTTGCAGGCACTGCAGGAGATGCCGAATGAGAACATCCCCGGAAGTACCGCAGAATCCGAAATTCTCGACTCCCCCGATTTCCGGAATCATCTTCAACCTCGATGATGATGTTCTCGTCAACGCCGGGAGCACCTGGGCGGAGATCTGGCATGTCTTCCTCACCCTGCGGGGACACCGTCGAAAACCCGACGATTCCGTCGCGTTCCGCGGTTCCAGGCAATGGCTGGAGCGCCTTGCCGCACTGTCCAGGGGGCTGGACCCTGACGAGGTAGCGGAATGGTGCACGGACTACGCGATCAACGCAATTGCCGCAGGAAGCCTGTGCCTGCGTGACGGCGCAACCGATCTCGTATCCTTGGCCGCAGGCCGATTCCCCGTCGCACTGGTGTCGTCCGCACCGAGACGATTCGTCGAAGCCGCGGTATCGGCGTTCGAATGGGGTCAATACTTTGCAGCAGTGGTACATGCGGATGAGATACCGGATGCCAAGCCCTGCCTCGACACGTACGCGCTCGCTGCGGCGCGACTCGGCATCGATCCACAGCAGTGCCTCGCGGTCGGGAATTCCTGCGATCGGATTCCCTTTGCCCGTGCAGCCGGCATGGACGTTCTCCCGATGTCCACGCCAGAACGCTCGTCGCCACCAGACGGCTTGGCCGCTCAACTCAGGCGGCGGCTCGCCTTCCAGCAGCAGATCGCGACCTCACCCTCCGAGACGTCGACGTCGCGGCAACCGAAAGGAGCTCGCTGAAAGACGCGGTCCGGGCGTCGAGGTCGATGCCGAAGGGATCCTCGGGGAAATGTTCCGTTACCCGCGCCGGCGGTCGCACTCCAGTCCGTTGTGGACACTGGCGTTGTCCGGACGGGCCAGTAATCCACCAGCGCCGTAAGCGGAATCCCCGTACATCGCATCCTGGTCTTCGGCGTCAGCCGGAGCAGTGGCCGGCCGGCTTCCGCCTCCACGAGTGATAGGCAAAGCGAATCACCGGTGCAGGGGTAGCACACTTCCAGTTTCCCCGACAGGTGCGGAGAATCATCGCAGCTCGCCGCTACTCGTACGGTCAGGGAGGTGGACGCACGGGTAGGTGGCGGTCGGCAGCAGGGCCCGCCTGCGATCTCGCGGAGCTGATGGCCGATCCGACATCCATTTCGACCTGGAGGGACGATGGAGAGCCAGCTGAACGGCGACCATTCCGTTGCGGCCGACGCCACAGAAGCCTGCCCACACCTTCGGCAGCTGGACCTGGCACCGCCGCCCGATCGCCCGCTCGACGACCCCGAGCACTTCAGCGAGCTTCGCCGCTGCCCGGTCGGTGAAGTCGCGCTCGGGCCCGAGCTCAAGGCCTGGATGTTCACCAAGTTCGACGACGTGAAGGACATCCTGAGCGACACCCGCTTCAGCGCCAACCCGACGACCCCGGGCTTCCCCGTCCACGGCCTGCACACGCCCGAATGTTCCGGCCCCGTCGTTGATTCCCTGCCGCTCCTGCCGAATCGAGTTGGGAGACGGTGCGGGTAGCGCCGGGGATCGTCCAGTGCTGCCGCGAAACGCCGGCAGCGGGTCCTGCCCCGCGCCCCTTGCCGGTTCCCGCCACGAGCACCCGCGCGGACCTCGGCTGCGCACCCTCCTGCCTGTGAGAGGACGTCATGAGCAAGCCAGCGACGGTGCTGGCGGTCGGTGCAGCTGCGATGCTGTTGGCCGCATGCGCGCAAGAGTCCACCGGGAACCCGGAGGATTACCCGAGCCGCAGCATCCGGCTCATCACTCCGTTTCCAGCCGGATCGTCGGCCGACAGGTTGGCCCGGCTCTACGCCAAGTGCTCCGAAACGGAGCTCGGTCAACCCGTCCTGGTGGAAAACCGCGCCGGCGGCAACGGAACGATCGGCATGAACGAAGTCATCCACGCCAAACCCGACGGCTACACGCTGGCGCATGCCACCACCAGCACCGGCGCGATCGCCCCGATGCTCACCCCGGACGCCGGGTACGACGCGACGTCACTGGTGCCGATCGGCGCCATCAGCACCACTCCGTCGGTCTTCCTGGTCACCCCGACCAGTCCGATCACCTCGCTGAAGCAGCTCTTCGGCACCGGCGATCACGTCGTGGTCGCGACCTCGGGGTCGTCGACGTCCTCGGGCCTCAACGTCAAGGGGCTCGTGGACAACTACGGGCTCGAGGCGGATCAGATCGCTTACGGCAGCCTCAGCGAAGGCCAGCGCGGACTCGCCCACGGCGACTACGACCTCTTGGTCGCCCCCGGCTCGAAGGTCATCGTGAAGGCCATCCGCTCGGGAGAACTCCGAGCGCTCGCAGTGGCCGCCGACCACCGACCGGATTCCCTCGCCGACATACCAACCCTGAGCGACCTGGGTTACGGGACGGGGCAACTCCCCGGACCGGGCATCGTTTCCTACTGGGCCGCGCCCACCCGCACCAACCCGGTGGTGCTCGACAAGCTCCGCCGGACGCTGACCACCTGCACCGGCGACGAGCAGATCCGCTCCGAGGTGGCCGACAGCGCCCCCGACCCCGGCCTCGACGGCCGGCGCGTCGCCGAGCTGCTCACCGAAACCGAGAAGACGCTCGCCGGACTGGTGCGGCGATGACGGCCGAGCAGCAAGCGCCGGAGGGTGCCGCCGAGAACCGGAGGACTTCGCGAACCAGCGCCGTTCCGGGTGTCGCGCTGCTGGCCCTCGGGGGCGCGGCGGCCATCAGCGGCATCCTGCTGGACGACCCGAGCGACGAACCAGCGGGGCCCGGCCTCTGGCCGGTGCTCGCCGGCATCGTGCTCCTGGCGGCCGCCACGGCGATCTTGTTCAAGCCTGCTCTCCGGACGGTCGATCGCGTCGACCTCGCCGAGGTTTCCCAGATCCTGAAGGGTGTTGTCCTGCTCGCCGTTTTCATCGCGCTGCTGAAGGCGACCGGGATCGTCACCGCATGCGTCGTGACCGGGCTGGTCTGGCTCCGCTTCCTCGCCAAGGAATCGTGGCTGGTTTCAGCCGTGGTGCCGACCGGTGCCGGCTTCGCGATCTACGTCGTGTTCGTTCAGTTGCTCGATGTGCCGTTGCCCGTCGACGCCTTCCTCCCGAGGTGATCGCGATCTACCAGCTCGATGGACTGCTCAACGGGTTCAGCGTCGCGCTCAGCGGCACGAATCTCCTGATGGTGCTGCTCGGCGTCGTCACCGGCATGGTGATCGGCGTCCTTCCGGGTCTGGGGCCGACAGCGACCATCGCGATGCTGTTGCCCGTCACCTACGCACTCGAACCGTCCGGCGCGATAATCCTGCTGGCCGGGATCTACTACGGCGCGATGTACGGCGGAACCATCACAGCCGTGCTCGTCCGAGTCCCGGGTGAGGTCGCCTCGATCGTCACCACCTTCGACGGCTACGAGATGGCCCGGCAGGGACGTGCCGGCGCAGCGCTCGGGACGGCGGCGATCGGGTCGTTCGTCGGCGGTGTCGTCGCCACGGTCGTGCTCGTCGTCCTCTCGGCGCCGCTGGCCGCGCTCGCGGCCGAGTTCGGGCCACCCGAACTGTTCGCGGTGGCGCTGCTTGGCCTCCTGCTGGTGCTGGCCATCGCGCGGGGTTCACTGATCAAAGCACTCGCGATGCTCGGCGCAGGGCTGCTCATCAGCACTGTGGGCCAGGATCCCGTCGACGGCGTGGCGCGGTTCACCTTCGGTTCCCTGGACCTGCTCGGGGGCCTGGAGATCGTCGCCATCGCCATGGGCATGTTCGGCATCGGCGAAGTTCTCCACAACCTCCACCACGGCGCCGATCAGAAGCCGTTGTCCGCGAAGACCGACAAGGTGTGGCCGAGCAGCCAGGACCTGCGCACCTCCGCGGGGCCCATCGCACGCGGCACCCTCATCGGCTCGGTTCTCGGCCTGGTCCCCGGCGGTGGCAGCGTGCTCTCCTCGATGACGTCCTACGCCGTGGAACGCCGTCGCGCCGACGATCCCACCCGCTTCGGCAACGGTGCGATCGAGGGAGTCGCCGGGCCTGAAACGGCGAACAACGCCGGTTCAACGGCCAGCTTCCTCCCCCTGCTCACCCTGGGCCTGCCCACCGGCAGCGTGATGGCGCTGATGTTCGGGGCCCTGTTGCTGCAAGGCATCACGCCCGGCCCCACGCTCGTCAGCGAACATCCGGACGTGTTCTGGGGGATCATGGCCTCGATGTTCATCGGCAACCTGATGCTGCTGGTGTTCAACATCCCGCTGGTCGGTGTGTTCGTGCAGTTGCTGAAGATCCGCATGAGCGTGATCGGCGCGGTGACCATCATGGTCACCATGGTCGGAGTTTATTCCCTGAACAACAGCATCTTCGACATGGTCGTGGCCGTGGTCGCCGGACTCCTCGGCTACGCCATGCGCAAGACCGGGTTCGAACCGGGCCCCCTGGTGCTGTCGGCGATCCTCGGCGGCACCCTGGAATCCAACCTGCGCGCAGCGCTGACGATGTCCGGCGGAGACCCCACGATCTTCTTGACCCGTCCGGTCTCGCTCGTCCTCTGCACGCTGTTCGTGGCCGTCCTCATCGCGGCCACGTGGCTGGCCGCCAGGAAGCGCCGAACCCGGAACCCGGCGGCCGGGGCCGCACGCGCTGGGTGAACCCAGCACAGCGGTCCGATGCGCCCGCGGCCATCGGGAACCGGGGTGAACGCGTGATTCGTTCCCGGCCAGCAGGAAGCACGACTGTATCGATCCACAATGGACAGTGGTGTTCCCGGTGGCGCCTCCGAGGCCCCGAGACATGTCTTCCGCGCCTCCTTCCCCATCGAGATCCGGTAGCAGTGCGCCCACACCCGCCGGGAACGCCCGATCGGAACCTCAATCCTCATGACTGTTGTGGAGTGCCCGGCATTCCGGGACGAGCTATCGCCCCGATAGCAGAAGGCCTGTTGCATTGGTCGCCGGCCGCAGTGACTCTGTTCACAGCTCGCCGGAGAGGCGCTCAGATGGTCAGCGACATCTACGCCTGGGCCGTCGCGGGGTCATGCGCGGCTGTGGACGGAAAGCAACGGACACCGAACCACGCACCTGCGCACGTGTGAGCACCCACTCCGGGCGCTCTGGCACGAGGAGGCAAATGCACGTGAGAACTTCGGCCACACCAGCGTCCACTGCGGACAACAAGACGGGACCGCCGCCGGCTCGGAGCAGCCGGCGTGCTTGGGTCGTGACCGCCCTGCTGCTGGTCTTCATGCTGATCAACTTCGCCGACAAGGCAGTGCTCGGGCTCGCCGCCGAGCCGATCATCCACGAACTCGGCCTCTCGCCGAGTGAATACGGGCTGCTGCAAAGCGGGTTCTACGCCCTGTTCGGGGTCTCGGCCATCGCTGTCGGATTCCTCTCGAACCGGGTCGCCACGAAGTGGATCTTGCTGGTGATGGCACTGGTATGGGCATTCGCCATGCTGCCCGTGATCTGGCCGGTCGGATTCGCGGTCCTGCTGGTGAGCCGAATCGTCCTCGGCGCAGCAGAGGGACCGGCGAACCCGATGGCGATGCACGCGGCGCACAAGTGGTTTCCCAACGAGAAGCGCAGTCTGCCCAGTGCCCTTCTCAACGTCGGCGGCGGCATTGGCGTGGCGGTGGCCGCTCCAGTGCTCACCGCGGTGATTGCCACCTTCGGATGGCGCTGGGCGTTCTTCGCGCTGTTCGCGGTCGGAATCGTGTGGGTGTTGCTCTGGCTGATGCTCGGCGAGGAGGGCACCGTCGCGGGTCCCGCCCGCGATCGGCAGACCTCGGATGGAGGTATCGACGAACCCCACGTCCCCTACCGTCGAATTCTGCTCAGCGGCACCGGGCTCGGCGCGTTCTTCAACGCCTTCGTGAGCTACTGGAGCCTGGCGCTCCTGATTTCCTGGGTTCCCCCGTACTTCCAAATCGTCCTCGGCTACAGCGCCGGCGAAACCGGTGCCCTTCTAGTGCTCCCCTGGGTGGCCAACGCTCTGTTCGTACTCGGGCAGGGCTTGCTCAGCGAGTGGCTGATGCGCCGTGGCGTGTCCAGCAGGCTCGCCCGCGGCGTGCTCGGCGGTGTCGCAGTCGTGATCGCCGGTATTGCCATGGTCCTGTTCCCGCTCACCGCAGGTGGACTTCAACTCGTACTGATGACCGTCGCCTTCAGCCTCGGCGCGATCGTTTTCGCCATCGGCAGTACCGTCAACGGCGAAATCAGCCCCACCCGCCAGCGCGGGGCGGTGCTGTCGATCTACACCGCGGCCGCCACGACGGCCGGACTGATCGCGCCGTACGTCACCGGCCGCATCATCGAAGCCGCAGCGACCCCCGCCGCTGGATACACCACCGGATTCACCATCGCGGGTGCGCTCCTGCTGCTCGGTGGACTGCTTGCCGCGCTGATCGTGCGTCCCGAGCGCGATGCGCGCCGCCTCGGGGTCGATGGTGCGCGCGAAGTCGCCGCCAGGTGATGAGGCCGCAGCCGATCTCCGGCGTCCGCGCCGCCCTCGCGACGGATTGACGCCGCGTTCTCCGCGATAGCACCGATGTGACCGTGCCCGCGACTACCGTGCGCCCTTCCGAGAACGAGCTACCCAAGCGGAAACGGCCTCGCGGCATGGCCGGCAAAGGGAGCCGGATCGGAAGAGCTTCGGGCCCCGATCCGGCTCCCGGCATGTGGAATCAGCTGTCCCAAGGCAAATGTCGTGGTGTCCCGCACTGTTGCACAGACAGGTGCAGAGAAGCTCCACTGTGGTTTCCTACCGCTTGGTGATTTCCTCGGTGAGCTGCGGGGCGACCTTGAACAGGTCACCCACGACGCCGAAGTCGGCGATCTCGAAGATCGGGGCTTCGGGGTCCTTGTTCACCGCGACGATCGTCTTCGACGTCTGCATCCCCGCCCGGTGCTGGATCGCGCCCGAGATACCCAGCGCGATGTACAGCTGCGGCGACACGGTCTTACCGGTCTGACCGACCTGGAACTGGTGCGGGTAGTAACCCGAATCCACCGCCGCACGCGAGGCACCCACCGCAGCACCCAGGGAGTCGGCGAGCTTCTCCACGACCTCGAACGACTCCGCCGAACCCACACCACGACCACCGGAGACCACAATGCTGGCCTCGGTCAGCTCCGGGCGGTCACCGGCCTCGGCCGGCTGCCGGCCGGTGATCTTCGCACCCGAGGCCGCCGGAACCTCCACCGACTCCACCGCCGCGGCACCCGCGGCCTGCTCCGGCTCGATCGCACCCGGCAGCACCGTGACGATCGGAACGCCCGTGGTGACCTTGGCCTTCGCGTCGTAGGTGCCACCGAACAGCGAATGCGACGCCACACCGTCGGCGTCGAGGTCCACGACCTCCGACAGCAGACCCGAACCGATGCGGATCGCCAACCGGCCCGCGATCTCCTTGCCGTCGATCGACGCCGGTACCAGCACCGCCGCCGGTGACACGCTGCCCACCAACGCGGCGAGCACGTCGACCTGCGGCGTCACCAGGAACTGCGCGGCCTCGGCCGATTCCGCGGCGTAGACCTTCGCCGCACCATAGGCCGCCAGCGCATCGGTGAGCTTCCCAGCGGTACCCGGCTCACCGACCACCACCGCCGACGGCTCACCCAACCGACGCGCCGCGGTCAGCAGCTCGTGCGTGACCTTCTTGACCTCGCCGTCCACGTGATCGACGAGGACCAGAACCTCAGCCATGAATCAATGCCTCCTCGAAAACCCGTGAACGACTCAGAGCAGCTTCTCGCCGGCCAGGAACTCCACGACGGCCACGCCGCCCTCGCCCTCGTCGGTGACCTTCACACCACCGGACTTCGGCGGCTTCGGCGCGGACTCCACCACCTGCGACCCCGCCGCAGCCAGACCCACCTCGCCCGCGTCGATCCCCGCATCCGCCAGCGACAACACGGCCACCGGCTTCTTCTTCGCGGCCATGATGCCCTTGAACGACGGGTACCGCGGCTCGTTGATCTTCTCCGTCACGCTGACCACCGCCGGCAACGCGGCCTCGACGTTCAGGATCCCCGCGTCGGTCTCCCGCTCGATCGACACGCTCGAACCATCGGTGACGACCTTGCGCGCGAACGTCAGCTGCGGCCAGCCCAGCACCTCGGCCACCATCGCCGGCACCGCACCCGTGCGACCATCCGTGGCCTCGTTACCCGCGATCACCAGATCAACACCCTCCACGGTGCCGATCACCTTCGCCAACGCCCGCGCGGTCGACGGCGCGTCCGTGCCGTGCAACGCCTCATCAGAGAGGTGCACCGCCTTGTCCGCACCCATCGACAACGCCTTGCGAATCGCATCCGTCGCGCGATCCGGGCCCATGCAGACGACGGTCACTTCGCCGCCCTGAGCCTCCTTGATCAACAGCGCTTCCTCCACCGCGCGCTCGTTGATCTCATCCAACACCGCATCGGCCGACTCACGATCCAACGTGTGATCCGCCGCAGACAACTTCCGCTCGGAATACGTGTCGGGCACCTGCTTCACCAACACAACGATGTTCATCACGATCTACCCACATCCGTCGAGGACCACCGCAGCCCGAAAAAGCCACTCACCGGCCCCTGCACCACAGCGGCTCTGCTTCCGGTTCTCTGGTTGCCGACCTGATCGGAGACTTCGAAGACCGTCTCGATCTCCACTGGAGCGAGTCATCCCGGCCTCCTCCCACGCTTGGCGCGCCCGCAGCGGTGCGGACAAGTCGGTTGGAGAACAGGTGTACGCGGCATCAGCCCGGCCGTGAAGTCACCATCTGCTCAAAATCGCCGCATGATCTTGAGCGATCGCACAAACCGCTTCAAACGAACGGCAAACAGTGGTTAGCCTGGGGCATGGGTATCACCGTTGGCGAGCTCCTCGAAGTCCCGCACCTGCGCCTCCGGCTGCATTCGGGCTCGGCCGGCCTGAACAACACGGTGTCCTGGACCCACACCTGCGATCTGCCCGAGCCATGGGAATGGATCACCGGCGGCGAAATGCTGATGACCAACGGAATGTCCTTTCCCCGCAGAGCCGAAGACCAGGAGAAGCTGGTCGAGCGGCTGGTCGAGGCCGGTGCCAGCGCCCTCGCCATCGGCGAACGCATGTACTGCCCGCCGCTGCACCCGCAGCTGGAACAAGCCAGCGACCGGCTGCGGCTCCCGGTGCTCTGGATCCGCTACCCGCTGCCGTTCGTGGCGATCTCCCGCGCGGTCGCCGAAGCAACCCTGCTGGAACAGTCGCAGCGTCTCATCAAGACGCAACGGATCTACGACGCCATAAGGCGCACGACAGCGCGAGGCTCCGACCAGACCGACTTCCTCGACGCGCTCAAGCACGAACTCGGCTGCGAAGTCCACCTCCTCCACCGGGAATCCGGCGAGCCGTGGTACCCCGATGTGGGCCCGCCCGACCCCGACGCCGCAAGGGCCGTGCGCCATAGAGACACCGTCACGCGCTACCTCACGGGAGGCGCGTTCGGCATTCCGCTCCCGGACGGCCGCGAAGTCCTGCTGGTCGAGGTACCCACTCAGGAGCACGCCACGCTGATGGTCATCAGGGATCGGAGCGCAGCGCTCGACGGGGTCCTCCTGCAACACGCGGCGACGGTCGCCGCGCTGGAACTGTCCCAAACACAGCTGGCACTGGAACAACAACGCCGGTTCGGTGCCGAGCTGCTCAACCAACTCCTCGACGGCCGCATCGATCCGCAGGTCGGCCACCAGCAGCTCCTCGACCTGCGCCTCGAACCCGCTCAAACCGTCGTCATCACCGCGCAGAGCAACGACGAAAAACGGCTCCAGGAACTGCCCACCGCCCTGTGGCGTCACGGCATCCCGCACATCTGCCGACACCGCTCCGGACGAACCCACGTCCTCGCCAAGGACGACGACGACCTCGACCTCGTTCTGACGAGAACCCTGGGAGAAACGGCGCGCATCGGCATCAGCCGTCAGGTCAGCGCCGTCACGCGGCTACCGGAGGCCGCCCGGGAGTCGAACTGGTCCCTGGGAATCGCAGACCGCACCGGTACCGCCATCGTTCGCTACGGCACTGCCGCACCGTGGATCGGCCTGTCCAACATCGCCGACGCCCAGTCCCTGGTCGATCGCGTTCTGCGCCCCATGCTCACGTACGAGGAAGACCACGGAACCAACCTGCTGGAAACCCTCAACGCCTACCTCGCCAACCAACGCTCGTGGCAGCGCACCAGCAGGGCACTTCACGTTCACCGGCAAACCGTCCTCTACCGCATCCGCAAGATCGAAGAACTCACCCACCGCGACCTCAGCGAAACAAGCGACATCGCCGAACTGTGGCTGGCACTGCGCGCGCTCGAACTCATCTCCTGGTGAGTCCCCGCTGATGCCGGTGATCCGTGCTGCCCGGCGGTTGAGTGCTGGTGGTGGTCGTTCGCGACGCCTAGGTTGTGTTTCAGGTAGCGGGTGAGTCCTGGGCGGATAGTTCTTCGGCCAGTTCCATACAGCGCAGGCGGGCTGGGGAGAAGTCGTAGGGCATCTTGCCGATGGCTTCGAACACGCTCATGGAGTCGGCCTCCCGCCTGCCAGAGCCGAGGTCGGCCTCGTCCTCGCCGTCATCGGCGGTAGCAGGGTGCAAAGTGTCCCAGGCGTCGAAGAGGGCATCGTCGTCCTTACCCAGGCCGGACTCCTCGATGACGGCCTGCAGGGCGCTTTCGAAGGCGTGCCGCTCGACGGCCACTTGAGCCACCCGTGGATCATCGACGGCGACGCTGTCATCGAGTGCCTCCTCGGCGTCATCGATGCGGTCGGATTCCTCCCGCAGAGCGGGATGCGTGGCCAGGACGATGAAGCGGGTGGACTGGACGGCCGCGCCGAGCGGGCCGAAGATCCGCTCAGTGACCAGCAGACTGTCCAGGTCCGCCTGACGCAGGGAGCCCTCGGGCAGGCTCCTGAGGCGTTCGGTGACGAAGTCGGAGAGCAGGCCCATCCGGCTGCCTTCGGTGCGCATCCGCTGCACGGCGGTCCGTTGCCGCCGCAATTCCGCCTCCTGCTCGGCGAGGGTTTCCTCCAACCGCTCCAGGATGCCCGCGATATCTTCTCCGCTGTCCGCACCGGCGGAAGCCGTGCCGGTGATAAAGGCGTCACGGATGTCGTCCAGGGCGATCCCGGCGTCGGCCATCTTGCGAATCCACAGCAAGCGGATCATGTCCTCGTACCCGTAGCGGCGGCGGTCATCGCCGCCCCGCTCAGGCTCGGGGAGCAGGCCGATCTCGTGGTAATGGCGAATCGCCCGTGGCGTGCTGCCGGCGAAGGCCGCCGCGTCACCGATCTTGACCTGGCGGGGTGGCATGAAAGACGAATGCACGAGCAGGGACCTTTCCTCAAGGGATCGGGACGTAGGTCCACGGGACCACATGCCGCTACGGAAGGTGCAACCCCATGCACACCGCTCCGCGCCAATGCCAGGAAATGCGCCCTTCCTCCGCAATGACGCATCAGCCCTCGCCTGCAACAACGTCAGCAGCCGGGCCCACACGACCTAGACCGGTCGGGCGGGAGCGGCGGCCGACGAGTCGGGCCTGCGCACCTCGGTCTTGCTCATGAGCGTGATGAGGTCGAAGGCAACCGTCGCGGCCGCCACGCACGTGATCTCGGCGTGGTCGTACGCTGGAGCCGTCTCGACCACATCCGCTCCAACCAGGTTGAGACCGTCGAGGCGGCGAAGCAGGTGCAGCAGTTCACGGCTGGAGAGTCCGCCCATCTCCGGCGTCCCCGTGCCCGGTGCGAACGCCGGGTCGAGCACGTCGATGTCGATCGAGAGGTAGACCGGGGCGTCCCCCACCCGCCGCCGCACCGCATCGACGGCTCCGTCGATGCCGAGCGTGTCGAGGTCCCCGGCCCGGATGACCCGGAATCCGAACGATGCGTCGTCGACGAGGTCGAGCTGGTCGTAGATGGGCCCGCGGATGCCGACGTGGATCGACTTCTCCTCGGCGAGCAGACCCTCCTCGAATGCGCGGCGGAACACCGTCCCGTGGGTGATCGGGGCCTTGAAGTAGGTGTCCCAGGTGTCCAGGTGCGCGTCGAAGTGGACGAGCGCGATCGGGCCGTACTTGTCCCGCGCGGCGCGCAGCATCGGCAGTGCGACGGTGTGGTCACCACCGATGGTCACCAGGCGCCGGTCCCGAGCCCCGACGACCTCGCGGGCGAACCCCTCGATCTGCTTGACCGCCTCGTCGATGGAGTACGGCGTGCACGGGACGTCGCCGGCGTCGACGACCTGGACCCGCTCCAGTGGCGCGGCGTCGAGCTCGACGTGGAACCTCGGCCGCAGGTGCCGCGACGCCTGCCGGACCCCCATCGGCCCGAACCGGGCGCCCGGCCGGTAGGAAGTGCCTCCGTCGAAGGGGACGCCCAGAACGGCGATGTCGTAGTCGGGCACGGCGTCGATGGCCGGGATCCGTGCGAAGGTCCCGGGCCCGGCGAAACGCGGGACCACGGTGGCTTCCAGGGCACCGATCGGCTGGTGGTCACTCATCGTCAGGTGGCTCCGATCAGGGAGGTGGGTGGATTGACAGAAGACGCCGGACGAACCGTCGCCGAGGTCGATCGGGCTACTCGGCCGCGCTCACGACGGCCTCGCCGGCACTCGCCTTGCGCCGGGCCAGCACCGTGACGGTGACGTAGTACAGCGGCGAGACGATGAGCAGACCGGCGATGAAGGAGATATCGGTGTCGCCGAGAAGCCCGGCGATCGGCCCGGTGTACGCCGTACCGATGACCATGAAGGGCAACTGGACCGCGACCCCGATCAGATAACAGATCACCGCCGGCCAGTTCACCAGCCCGTAGCGACCGCCGTCGCGCCGGAAGAAGTCCTCGACCGCGTAGTCGCCGTGCCGGACCAGGTAGAAGTCGACGAGGTTGACCGCCGTCCACGGGATCAGGGAGCCGAGCAGCAACGTCAGGAAGTTGTTGTAAGTCGCCACGAAGCCATCGCCCGCGGTGAGCGCCACCCCTAGCGCCACCACGACGAGCCCAGTGGCGATCAAAGCCCGCTCGCGGCTGCGGGCGGTGAAGCGCGGCGCGAACGTCTGCACGATCGTGATCGTGCACAGGGTGCCGCAGTAGAGGTTCATCGCGTTCGTGGCCGCGACGCCGATGCTGAACACGGCGACGACCAGCACGCTGATCCCCGCGGTGGCCTCGGTCAGGGCGACGACGGGGTCCAGGTCCGGCAGGAGCAACCCAATGCCTGCGCCGAGGAACATCGGCAGGATCGAACCGAGGCTGGTGCCCCAGTAGCTCATCCAGAACGCCGGCTTCGCTCCGGTCCGCGCCGGCATGTAGCGGGAGTAGTCCGAGACGTACGGCGCGTAGGCGAGTTGCCAGACGGCCGAGGCCGACACAACGCTCATGAACCCGGCCAGGCTGGCGCCGCTGGTGTGGAAGAAGGTGGCTGGGATCGGGTGGACCACGAACGCCCAGACGAACGCCAGCAGCAGGACCGCGCCCGAGACGTAGGTCATGATCCGCGCGTAGGCGTGGATCACCGCGTATCCCCAGATGGTGGCCGCGAGGCTGGCGACGGCGATCAGGACGATGCCGCCGCGCTGCCCCAGGTGTGGAATGACGGACGCGAGGGACGCACCTCCGAAGACCAGGATCGAGATGAAGAACCCGAGGTACATGCACACCACGATCAGCACGATCAGCACGGAGCCCCAGGAACCGAACTGGCCCTTGGTCTGCACCATCTGAGGTACGCCGAGACGCGGGCCCTGCGCCGAGTGCAGTGCCATGAAGACCGCACCGAGCAGATTGCCGACGACGATCGCCAGGGCCGCGGACCAGGCCGGCTGGCCGAAGACCGTGGTGGCCAGAGCACCCGTGACGATGGACAGGATCATGATGTTGGTGCCGAACCAGATCGTGAACATGTCCCGGTTCGTGCCGTGTCGCTGGTCCAGCGGGATGGGCTGGATGGTGGCCGACTCGATGTTCGCAGCGGGCTCCTGCCGCCCTGTCGACTGCTCGCTCATACTGCTCCTCCGCCCCGCTAGCGGGTCCGGTTGACCATCACGTGCTTGGTGCGCGAGTAGTCGTCGAGCGCGTACGCCGACAGGTCACGCCCGTAACCGGAGGACTTGAAGCCGCCCCATGGCATCTCGGTGGCGAAGGCGAGATGGTCATTGACCCAGACCGTGCCGAAGTCCAGCCGACCGGGCAGGTCGGCGGCCAGCCGCGCATTCTCGGTCCAGACCGACGCCGACAGCCCGTACCTCGTGCCGTTGGCCGCCGTGACCGCGGCGTCCTCGTGGGTGAACGTCTCGACCGTCACGACCGGGCCGAAGATCTCCTCGCGGGTGCACTCCGCACCGTCGGGGATGTTCACCAGGACGGTCGGGAGGACGAAGAAACCGTCGCCGTCCGGCGCCTTGCCGCCGGTCGCGGCTCGCACGCCTTCGGCGTACGCCCGGTCCAGGAAGCCGACCACCCGGTCGCGATGCGCCTGCGTGACCAGCGGGCCCATCTCGATGTGGTCCCCCTCCGCCGGGTCGCCGACGGCCAGCGCCTCAGCCCGGGACACCAGCCGCGCGACCAGGTCGTCGTGCACCGACTCCTCGACGAGGATCCGGCATGCGGCACCGCAGTCCTGTCCGGAGTTGCCGAAGCCGGCGAACGCCACGCCGTCGGCCACCGCGTCCAGGTCGGCGTCGGCGAACACCAGGACGGGCGCCTTGCCGCCGAGCTCGAGGTGCACGCGCTTGAGCGACTCGGCGGCCGCGCGGGCCACCGCATGGCCGCTGCGGACACTGCCGGTGACTGACACGAGCGCGACATCGGGGTGGGTCGCAAGCGCCTCACCGACGACCGGCCCGTCGCCGGTGACCACGTTGAGCACGCCGGCGGGCAGAACGTCGGCCAGCAGCTCTGCCAGTCGCAGAGCGGTCAGCGGGGTCTGCTCGGACGGCTTCAGCACACAGGTGTTGCCTGCCGCCAGGATCGGCCCGATCTTCCAGGCGGTGGTGAGTAGCGGGTAGTTCCAGGGGGTGATGGCGGCGACGACCCCGACCGGCTCCCGCACGATCATCGAGGTGTGGCCGGCGACGTACTCACCGGCGCTGGCGCTCTGCTGAGCACGGACCGCTCCGGCCATGAACCGCAGGGTGTCGATCGTGAAGGCGACGTCCTCGCGCGCCAGCGGCATCGGCTTGCCGGCGTTGGCGGATTCCAGCCGCGCTAGCTCCTCGGCGTGCGTCTCGGCCACGGCCGCGGCCTCGAGCAGCACATCGGCGCGCTCCTTCGGCGTCTTCTGGCGCCAGTCGGCGAACGCCGTCCTGGCAGCGGCCACGGCCTGGTCGACGTCGGCCGCCGTGCCGTACCGGACTCGGGCGATGGGCTGGCCCGTCGCGGGGTTGATCACCGGATGGGTCCGGGTTCCGGTGCCCGCCCAGCGAGCGCCGTTGACGAAGTGCGGCAACGCTTCGGGCTCGGCACCGACCGGCGCCGGGGCGTCGCCGGTCAGCGGAGCCGCTTCTGTCTGGGATCGCGTCTCGGTCATCGTGGATCCTTTGTTCGTCGGGCTCAACCGGTCGGAGAACCGCGTTCCACGACGCCCACCAACATGTCGACGTATGCGTCGGTGTCGTCGTGGGCCGCGCGCGGCGGTGGGTCGTAGGCGAGGGCGGTCTTCACCTGGGGGCTCAGGAAGTAGGCACCGGCAGTGAGCACGGTGAGGGCTTGAAATTGGTCGGGGCTGCGAGTGGCGAGCTCCTCGAGTGCCGCCTCGGGCTCCTGGCCCGCGCACGAGGCCATCGCGTCGGCGAACGCTTCGGCAAGGTCCGGCCGGTAGCCCAGGGCCTGGTCGATCAACGCCTCCGGAACCCCTGCCGCGGCGGCCGACGGCATCGCCTCGGACGCCGGGATGAGTACGTCTGCGAGCGCGGCGAAGGTGCGCCGCTGTTCGGAATCGAGCATCACGGAATCCTCAGCAGGAAATGGTCTGGTCGCGCCGGTTGTCGGCGAGGTGGCGCATCGCCCGCAGCGCGACCGCCATGATGGTGGCGGTCGGGTTGACGCCCGTCGAGGTGACGAACACGCTGCCGTCGATGACGAAGAGGTTGGGTACGTCGTGGGCGCGGCCGTACTCGTCCACGACGGAGGTGGCGGGGTCGGTGCCCATGCGGGCGGTGCCGAGGAGGTGCCAGCCGCTGTCGCGGACGACCGGGATGGGGTGGACCGCGGTAGCGCCTGCGGCCAGGTGTGCCTCGATGGCCCGGTCGACGTGGAACTTGAGCATGCGCTCGGTGTTCTCGCCGATGGTGTAGCGGATCTTCGGCACCGGGATGCCGTCGGAGTCGGTGGCCGCGGGGTCGAGGACGACCTCGTTGTGCTCCTCCGGCAGGTCTTCGGTGGTGATGCCCCACTCGGTGTAGCGCCCGAAGGTGCTCCGCAGCCGGCGGTGGAAGGCCGGTCCGAACGCCTCGCGCCAGTCCTGGCCGGGCTCCCACAACGTGTGGGCCAGTGGTCCGCCGGTCGGCATCAGGTTCCACTTCGCCCCTCGGACGAAGCCCCGGTCGGTGTCGGTCTCGTAGAACTGCGTCGACTGCAATGCCTGCCCGCTAGGCCCCAGCCAGGCCTCGAGCTCCTCCTCGTAGGTTCCGTACACCGAGGCATAGGGGTGCACCATCAACCGCTTGCCCACCAGACCCGAGGAGTTCGCCAGGCCGTCGGGGAACTGCGCGGACGCCGAGTTGAGCAGCAGTCGCGGGGTGCCGATCCCGTTGGCGGCGAGCACGGTCACGCCTGCCGCCTGATGGTGCAGGGCACCGTCGCGATCGAGGTACTCGGCGCCGGTCACCAGACCACGGTTGTCGACCGTGAGCCGCCGCACCCGGGCCCCGGTCACCAGGACCGCTCCGGCGGCGATCGCCTCGCGCCAGTGGGTGAAGTCGGTGCTCGCCTTCGCTCCGGTCGGGCACCCGGACTCGCACGCGCCGTACCTCAGGCAGGCGGGCCGGTTCTTGAACTTCCGCGAGGCGATGGCGTTGGGCGCGGGCCACCAGTGCCAGCCGAGCTTGTCCATCCCCTTCGCCGCAGCGAGGCCGTACTTGCCGATCGGCAGTGGCGGCAGCGGGAACGTGTGCGCATCCGGGTACGCCGGGTCGCCTTCGAGCCCGGACGCACCGATGTGGTGTGTGACCTCGTCGTAGAACGGGCGCAGGTCCTCGTAGGTGAACGGCCAGTCGTCCGCCACCCCGTCGAGGGTCCGGACCCGGAAGTCGGAGGGCAGCGCCCGCACCCAGTGACCGGAGAACAGGATGGTGCTGCCTCCGACGCCGTTGAACATGAGCGGCTCGATCGGACTCTCGGTGACGTCGATCGGGTAGTCGCTTGCCGCTCCGCGCATGTTCGGGCTGGGGTTCCACTGCTTCAGGCGGGCCAGTTCCCATTGGGGCTTCCCCCCGGGGAAGTCATCCGGAAGGGCCCAGTCGCCCTGTTCGAGGCAGACCACGCGGAACCCGCGCGTGGCCAACTCGAGGGCCGCTACTCCGCCGGAGGCACCGGCACCCACGATGAGTACGTCTGCGTCGGGGTGGTCCTGCTGTGCGTTCACCAGTCGATCTCCCGATCAGCTCGGTTCGGTGCGGCCCAGAATGCTTGAGCGGGGCTCGGCGACGCTACTGTCCGACCGCCACAACCGAGTCCGCGCTACTTGAGCAAATGCACAACCGGAAAAGACCGTCCGTTGGGCCGGTTCCCACCGAGGCCTACCCTTGGGATGCGGCGCGCACGGCCCCGGCGAACCGGCGGACGAAGAGCTCGTCACCGTCAGCCCCGACGGTCACGCCGTACCTCCCGGATCATGATCGCGGGTCGTGGTGTTTCGGCTGTTGTACCTGGTGACGGTGACGGTCCGCTCGCGCGATCCGGCCGGCTCGGGGCCGACGCCCGTCTGCGACCAGCCGATGGCCGCCTGTTCATTGTCCTCTGTGGACATCCGAGTGCCCATGGACCAGCCCCGCCAGGCCGCAAGAGTCCACAAAGGAGCATTCCGATCGATGACACCCAGGCCGGCCGTGCCCCGCTGCTGACCCGACCTCTTGACCAATCGCCCACACCGTGGTTGAGCCCCCTGCCGATCGAGACCGGGCAGGCAAGGCGGGACGCGCATCGGATTCCGCGC
Organism: Saccharopolyspora sp. NPDC045839; assembly: GCF_056431645.1. Classification (NCBI taxonomy): domain Bacteria; kingdom Bacillati; phylum Actinomycetota; class Actinomycetes; order Pseudonocardiales; family Pseudonocardiaceae; genus Saccharopolyspora; species Saccharopolyspora sp. NPDC045839. The sequence continues at coordinate 138,089 of NZ_JBWKKH010000012.1, read as the reverse complement.
TTCTCAGAAGCCCGGCGGGGTCTCCGACCAGACGCAGACCGCTGGGACATCGCCCGGGTTGCTGTACCGGTGCGGCACGGTGGAATCGAAACTGACGCAGTCGCCGGGCTGCAGCCGGTAGTGCACGCCGGCGACCCAGTAGTCCAGCTCCCCGCTCAGGAGGAGACCGACTTCTTCCCCGCTGTGGACATGCGGGTCGTCACCAGAGGACGCCCCCGGGGCCACCTCCAACATCATCATTTCGAGCTTGCCGCCGTGCTTGGGGTTGAGAAGGGTGTACGTCACCCCCTGCACTCCCGCCCGAGTGAGTTCAACGCGTTGATCGGGGCGTGTGAGCACACGGCGCTCGCGGTCGACCGCGTGGAACAGTTGGCTGAGCGTCGTGCCGAGAGCATCGACGATCGTGCGCAACGTGTTGATCGTCGGGCTGTTCACGTCCCGCTCGACATTGCTGAGATAGCTGCGGGACAAGCCCGTCTTCGCCGCCAGCTCCTCCATCGTGAAGCCCCGCTCCAAGCGCTCGCGGCGGAGGTGCTGACCGATCCCGTCGTTGCCTGGAGGCTTGGGCGAAGCGGGCGCGTGGTCCTCGGTCGACACGGACTCCTCCTCTAGTAAACACAACGCACCATCCAGCATAGTGTTTGCAAGCGTCGTCTTAAATACTTTACGATGCGTCGCACATACACGTCATGCTTCGGTTGCGGGCCGCCTTGGTGTCAGCCCCGGGAGGACCAATGGATCACGACACGCCACCCGACGGACGTCGAACTCGGCAGCTGCCCGAGCTCCGGCTCGACTTGCGCGCGCTGGAACACAATGTCCAGCTCATGGCGGCCTGGTGCCGCGATCGAGGCGTCGAGCTGTCCCCGCACGTCAAGACCACCATGACCCACCCCATCGTCGAGCGGCAGCTGGCCGCTGGGGCGTGGGGCGTCACGGTTGCCACCGTGACGCAGGCCGGCATAGCCCTGGGCTGGGGAGTACGGCGCGTGATCATCGCGAACCAGGTGATCCACCGCCCCGACCTCGCCCTCCTGCGGCAACGGCTCGACGAGACACCGGGGCTCGAGCTCTACTGCTTCGTCGACTCCATGCACGGGGTCTCCCTCGCCCGGTCGGCCATGGAAGGCGCGTCCAACCCCCTGCGCGTCCTCATCGACATCGGTGCGGACGGAGGCCGGACGGGGGTGCGGGAGCCCGCCGCGGCATATGAACTGGCCAAGGCCACCCAGGCGTCGACCGGGCTTCTCCTCGCCGGTGTCGCGGGCTACGAGGGCGCCCGGCCCAATCGCCGGGACTCCGCCACACTCACGGACGTCGACGAGCACTGCCGGAAGGCGATCGCGGTCTTCCGCAGCCTCACGCCACAGTTCGAGACCGCGCGGCCCGTCTTCAGCATGGGCGGCTCTGCCTTCCCCGACCGGGTCGTCCACGTCCTTGCGGAACTGACGGAGCGTCCAGGTGCTCTGCCGATGGTGCCCGTTCTGCGGTCGGGCTGCTACGTCACCCACGACCACGGCACGTACGAGCACGTCTCACCCCTGCCAGGGCTGATGGCGGCACTGACGGTCCGAGCGGTCGTGCTCTCCACGCCGGAACCAGGACGTGCCATCGTCGGCGCTGGGAAGCGTGAACTGCCCTACGACGCGGGCCTGCCAGTGCTCGTCGGCGCGCACGACGCACCGGGCACGCCACGACCGGCCGCCAAGGCAACCGCCGCCCACATCTACGACCACCACCTGGTCCTCACAGAGGCACGCGGTCTGCAAGTAGGCGACGAAGTGGACCTCGGGATCTCCCACCCTTGCTCGGCCTTCGACCGGTGGCCCGACATCGCCGTGGTCGACGACCAAGGCCGCACGCACGACGTGTGGCACCCGCAATTCCGCTGACCACGGTGACCGATCCGCTCCGGCCGGCTCGACCCAGCAGGATCACCGCCTGCTGCCGCCAGGACCGAGCAAGACCTTCGAGAAAGGCGCAGACAGCGAAGTCCTCGGTATCAGCACACGACTGGAAGATCATCGACCAATCCGGCTGCCCGATCAGGACGAGTCAGGCGACGCCGCGCACGCGGGTGACGAGCACGCCCGCGAGCAGGGTGGCCACCGCCGACGCGGTGAACAGCCCGGCATAGCCGCCGAGGTGGGCCAGGACGGGCGTGGCGAGCGCCGGGGCGACGACCTGGGGCAGCGAGTTCGCGATGTTCACCACCCCGAAGTCCTTGGCCCGGTCGGCGGCGGACGGCAGCACCTGCGTCAGCAGGGCCAGCGCCACCGCCCAGTAGATCCCGAAACCCAGCCCGAGCAGCGGAGCGGCGCACAGCGCCGAGGTCCACGTCGGCCACGCGGCCAGCAGCAGCGCGGCCGACGCCATCAGCGCGCACGAGGTCAGGATGTAGGGCTTGCGCCGCCCGGTGCGGTCCGACAGCACTCCCGCGACGACCCCGCCGACGGCGAGCGCGGCACCGTAGAGGCCCATCAGGACCAGCAGACCCGTCTCCGGATCTGGGTGGTGCACGGCGTCGCCGAGGAAGAACAGCAGGTAGAGCGTGCCGAAGGCATTGCCCAGGTTGATCATGAAGTGGCAGCCCCAACCCCACGCGAAGTCGGGATGCCTGCGCGGCGACACCCGAAGCCGCCGCGCTGCGGCGGCCAGTCCACCCGCGGGCTTCGTCGGCAGCATGGCGTCCGGGGTGCGCAGCACGAATGCCGCCGCCCCGAGCACGACCAGTGCTGCGCACGCGAGGTAGCCACCGGCGAGCCTGGTGATCAGCACCGTCACCACCAGCGCGCCGGCGACGGTGCCCAGCATCTGGCTGATGCCGACGAGTCCGCCGATCCGTGCCCGCTGCGCCACCGGAACCCGGTCCGGCAGCGCCGCCGCCAGACTCGCAAGCATCGCGTTGAGCCCGGCCTGCACCAGGCACCACCCGACCGTCATGGTCACCACATCGCCTGCCGCGGCGAGAACCGCGAGTCCCACCGCCCCCACGAGCGCGCCGCCGAGCGTCCACGGGTGCCGACGGCCGAACCGCGAGGTGGTGCGGTCGGAGAGCATGCCCGCCAGCGGGTTGGCCACCACCGACACTGCCGCGCCGATCCCGGTGACCGCGCCGAAGACGACCTCCTTGTCCACGCCGGCGAGCAGATCCGCCTGCCGGGGCAGCAGAACCTGGATCGGCGCGTAGAACGCCAGCCACAGCCCGAGGTTGGCCAGGAAGAGCAACGTCGTCCACCCGGCGCGGACCGGGATCCGGGGCTCGGCGAGTGCGGTCATCTCGACCGCTTGATCACGTCGCGGTACCAGGCGAACGAGTCCTTCGGGGTGCGCACGAGCGTGTCGTAGTCGACGTGCACCAGGCCGAACCGCGGGGCGTACCCCTTGGACCACTCGAAGTTGTCCAGCAACGACCAGACGAAGTAGCCGCGCACGTCCGCACCGGCGTCCACGGCCTCCCGCACGGCGGTGAGGTGAGAGGCGAGGAAGTCAATGCGGTCGGAGTCGTGGATTCCGTCAAAGCTGCAACCGTTTTCGGTGATGTGCATCGGCGGCATCTCCGGGTAGCGCTCATGGAGCAGGACCAGCAGCTCACGCAGTCCGCCCGGGACGACCGGCGATCCGTTGGTCGTCATCGGGTAACCCTCGACCGGGATCAGCTCGAAGGGCAGCGGGCCAGGGGTCCGCGGTGCGCGCACGGCCATCGGCTCGTAGTAGTTGACGCCGTAGAAGTCCAGCGGCGCGGCGATCGTCGGCAGGTCGTCGGCGAAACCGTCGGGAAGCCGGTCGTGCAGCACCTCGGGGTAGCTGCCGAGCAGGATCGGATCAGCGAACAAGCGGTTGATCAACGCGTCCGCGAACGACACGGGTTCCGGGTCTTCACCCCAGATCGGGCTGTGGTTGTTCGCGGTTCCCACCGCCCCCGCGCCCGCCGCGCGCAACGCCGTCACGGCCAGGCCGTGCGCCAGGAGCTGGTGGTGCGCGGTCGGAATCGCGTCGAGCAACAGCGCCTTGCCCGGCGCGTACTCGCCGATGCCGTAGCCGTAGATCGACATGACCATCGGCTCGTTGAGCGGGATCCACATCTTCACCCGGTCCGCGAAGCGCTCGCCGACGATCGCGGCGTACTCGGCGAACCGCTCGGCGGTCTCACGGCTGAGCCACCCGCCCCGGTCCTCCAGCGCCTGCGGGGTGTCCCAGTGGTAGATCGTGGCGACCGGATCGATGCCTGCTTCGCAGAGCGCGTCGAGCAGGCGGTCGTAGAACGCGATCCCCTCCGGGTTCGCCGGACCGCGACCGTCGGGCTGGATGCGGGGCCAGGCCAGCGAGAACCGGTAGGCGTCCACGCCCAGCGCGGACATCAGCGCGACGTCCTCGAGGTACCGGTGGTAGTGGTCGGTACTGACGTCGGCGTGCTCACCGCGCGCGATCTTGCCGGGAGTGGCGGCGAAGGTGTCCCAGATCGACCGCCCCCGGCCCCCCTCCCCGGTGGCGCCTTCGATCTGGAACGCCGCGGTGGACACCCCCCAGACGAAATCCGAGGGCAAGTGCGGGACCAGCATCTCATCACCCCAAACATGAATTTTATTCGGAATATAGTGCCGATCCGGCACTCGCGGAAGGGGTGATCCGGAGTCCTCCCGGACACCGCGAAGCGGCAGAATTCCGGTGCCCGGTTTGAAGAACGTCAGGCGAGAATTCATATACGTTCGTGTGTGATCTTCGCGGAGATCCAGTCATGATCACGCAGGCGACGCTGATCGCCGGATGTGAGTGCCGATCCGGTCGCCAAAGGGCCGCGGATGCGATGGGCGATTCGTTCCTGGCCACGCGCGCGGTGCACCGTCAACGTCACCACGCCTCGCGCGCCGGCCGCACCACCGAGCAGAACAAGCCACGATGGCGGTACTTCCACCTCCACCTGGGGATCCGATCCGGCCGATCCTCAGGTCGGCCGGCCATTGACAACAGCGGTCCGCGACCAGCAAGATCCCAGATCGTATGCGATATCGTAGCTGATGTTGGGAGCTTCCGTTGACGCGCGACCCCGCAACCATCGCCTTCCGGCCGGGCAAGGTCATCGCGGCGCACCTCAACCGCCCCTCCCGCGCAGCAGAACGAGGCCGCACTCCCACGACGACTTCCTCTTGCACCAGCAAGGGCGGCACGACGGCGTGCTTCACCAGCGGCGCCCAGGTTTAGCGCAGCACCGCACCGGACACAGCAAGGGAGCTGTTATGCCCGAACAAGAACTCACCCGGGAGCGAACCCGGCGAGAACATCGCCGGGTCGCATTGGGCACGCTGGTCGGCACCACCATCGAGTGGTACGACTTCTTCATCTACGCCAACGCCGCCGCCCTGGTGCTGACTCCCCTGTTCTTCGAGCCGTTCGTGGCCTCCTACGGAGAACTGGCCGGGCGGCTGATCTCGTTCGCCACCGTGGGCGTGAGCTTCATCTTCCGCCCGCTCGGCGCGGTGGTCGCGGGGCACTTCGGCGACAAGCTGGGACGAAAGGCCATGCTGGTCCTGACGCTCATGCTCATGGGCGCGTCCACGACGGCGATCGGCCTGGTGCCCGGCTACGCGTCGATCGGCACGTGGGCACCGATTCTGCTCATCGTGTTGCGCGTTCTGCAGGGGTTCTCCGCGGGCGGGGAGTGGGGTGGGGCCGCGCTGATGGCCGTCGAGCACGCCCCGGCGCACCAACGCGGTCGCTACGGCGGCTTCCCGCAGATCGGGGTTCCGGTCGGCATGCTGATCGCCACCGCCGTGCTCAGCATCGTCACCGCGACGACCACCGAGCAGCAGTTCCTCGACTGGGGATGGCGGATCCCGTTCCTGCTGTCCGTCGTGCTCATCGCGGTGGGCACGGTGATCCGGCTGGGAGTCGCCGAGTCGCCGGTGTTCGCCGACGCCGATGGCGAGCAACCGCGCGTCCGGCTCCCGCTCGTGCAGATGTTCCGCTTCAACGGACCGCAGGTGCTCCAGGGCGCCCTCACGTTCGCCGCGAACAACGCGGCCGGGTACATGGTGACCGGCGGCTACGTGCTCTCCTACACCACGACGGTATTGGGGATGGACCGCGCCACGATCCTCAACCTGGTCACCCTCACCAGCGCGGCCTGGGTCGTCACCACCATGTCGGGAGCGATGCTGTCCGACCGGATCGGGCGAACCGCGGTGTACAAGATCGGTTTCGCCACCCTGCTCGTCTGGGTCTTCCCCATGTTCTGGTTGATCGACACCAAGAACGTGCTGCTGATCGGACTGGCGATGTTGATCTTCAGCATCGGCATCGGGCTCTCCTACGGGCCGCAGGCGGCCATGCTCGCCGAGATGTTCCCCGCCCAGGTCCGCTACTCCGGAGCCGGGCTGTCCTACGCCTTCGGCGCCGTCCTGGGCGGCGCGTTCGCCCCGATGATCGCGACGTGGCTCCAAGCCGCGTTCGGCAGCACCGCAGCCGTGTCGGGCTATCTGTTCTGCCTCACGGTGATCGGTCTGATCGCGGCGTTCACGATCAAGGACCGCACGGGCAAGCCCCTCGGCCTGGACGCGCTCGACATCCCAGGGGCGGCCAAACTCGCCGCATCGGCCCACCGGTAACCGCTCGAGGTGGGGCGTCCCGGAAATTCCGGCGCCCCACCGTATACGATCGCAGGTGTCGCCACCCGAGGACGGAACAACGGAGATGCCGAGAACAGCCGGTACGCAGGCGCTGTCGAAGTCGGAGAAGGTCTACCAGGAACTCCACGCGCGCATCCTGTCGGGACGTTACGCGAGCGGTTACCGCCTGGTCCTCGACCAGATCGCCCGCGAATTCGGGACAAGCCCCGTACCGGTGCGCGAGGCCGTGCGGCGACTCGAGGCCGAGGGCCTGGTGACCTTCACCCGCAACGTCGGCGCCCAGGTGGCCGGCATCAACACCTCCGACTACGCCAACGCCATGCAAACGCTCGCCTACCTCGAAGGCGCGGCCACCAGCCTTGCGGCCTCGCATGTGACCCCGGAACAACTGGAGGACGCCGCGTCCTTCAACGCGGAGATGCGGCGAATGTGCGAGGGAACCCTGGACCCGGTCCGGTTCACGGAGCTCAACCACCGCTTCCACTGGGCGCTGTGCGAGAACTGCCCGAACCAGCACCTGCTCGACCTGGTGAAGCGGGAGTGGCAACGGATGTCCGGCATCAGGAGGTCCAGCTTCACCTTCGTCCCCGGCCGGACGTTGTCCTCCGTGGACGAACATGACCGGATCATCGCGCTCATCCGGGCGGGAGCCTCGCAGGAGGAGATCGAGCGCGTCTCTCGCGACCACAAGCTCCGGACGATGACCGAATACGTCACCTCCCGCCCGGAATCCTGACCATCCGGTGCCCCGGCACCCGGGTCAGCGGGATCGAGGGGCACGTCGGTGCGACCCCGGCACGTTCTCGATCCCGGGGTCGCGCGCGAAGTCGAGCAGCGCCCGGCCCCGATCGGTCAGCCGGACGGCCTCGGGCCAGACCGCTTTCACCCGGATCGGCCGCACGGCCGGCCGAATCTCCTTGACCACCAAGGGCAATCCCTCGTAGGACCGGCTGACCGCGGGCCGCTGGATCAGGATGGCATACCCCATCCCGCGGGCGACCAGCGAGCGGGTCAGTTCGAAGTCCGACGCGTGCAGGGCCACCACCGGCTCCACACCGGCGCGGTCGAACAGGGTCATCGTGTGCTGAGCCGCCGGCGGCACGTCGAGCAGGATCATCGGGTCGTCCGCCAGTTCTCGCAGCGACACCGTCGCCTGCTTCGCCAGGCGGTGCCGGGCAGGAAGGAGAACGTACGCCGGAGCCTCGTAGAGCACCACGGAGTTCAGTCCCGTCGGGAGGTCCAGGTCGTACACCACCGCTAGCTCGAGCTCGCCCGCGAGCAGCCGGGGCGGCAGTCCCGTTTGACTGCCTTCCACCACCCGGACCTGCACCTTCGGATGGTTGTCGGCGAACCACGCCAGCAGTGGCGGCACGACGGTCGGCGCGACAGTGGCGTAGCAGCCGATCACCAGGGGACCGTTGAGTTCCGCTCCCCCGCTGGCGACGTTGAGCTCCAGATCGTCGGCCTGGCGCAGCAGGTCCGCCGCACGGGAGTGCAGGTAGCTCCCGGCCGGTGTCAGCGACACTCCACGGGCCTTGCGACGCACCACGAGGTGCGTGCCGAAGACCCGTTCAAGCTCCGTGAGCGCGGAGGCCACCGCGGTCGGCGACACGTGCAGCCCGCCCGCGGCGCTCGAGATCGAGCCGGTTTCCGCGACAGCGACGAAGTACGTCAACTGCCGAAGCGTGTATTCAGCCACCGCAGCCCCTGGGATCCATTCCACATCGGCCAGTCCGGAAACCACTACTCAGTAGTGGATATATCCAACAACTTTGAAGTTTACATACGCTGAACGGCTCTGCCAGTCTTGCTTGCGATCCTCGACGAATTGGAGGCAGTCAACGATGACGCCGACGGTCGACTTGGCGCAGGCCCGCCCGATCCCGGTCGCGGACTGGGTCACCATCCCCGATCTGCACGCCGATCCCTACTCCGTTTACCAACGGATGCGCGCCGAAGCACCCGTGCACTGGGTTCCCGCGGTGAACCGGTACATGGTGACCGACTACGCCGCGTGCCACACCATCGAACAGGACCAGGCAAGGTTCTCGGCGGACGAGACCGACTCGCTGATGAAACGGGCGATGGGGCACAGCATGCTCCGCAAGGACGACCCCGCGCACGACGTCGACCGCAAGTCCTACGGCGGAGTGCTCCGGCCGAACTCGATCAAGCGGCACTGGAACGCCGTCTTCGACCGGAACTGCGCGAAATACCTGGAGCGCCTGGAGAACGCCGGTCCCGGCGCCGACCTCATCTCCGAGTTCGCCGCGCCCTACGCCGCCGAGAACCTGCGGCTCATCATGGGTTTCCGGAACGCGACGCAGGACGACATGCAGCGCTGGTCGCAAACCCTGATCGACGGGACCGGGAACTACGCCGACGACCCGGACGTGTGGGCCAAGGCCGAACAGTCGTCGCGCGAGGTCGACGACGCGATCGACGAAATGCTGCCGCACCTGCGCGAGAACCCGGACCACAGCCTGCTGTCCGGGCTGGCCCACCTGCCCATCCCCCTGGAAGCGATCCGCGCCAACCTGAAGATGACCATCGGCGGCGGCCTCAACGAGCCGCGGGACGCGCTGGGCACGACGGTGTGGGCGTTGCTGTCCAATCCGGACCAGCTCGCGCAGGTGTTGGCCGAACCGTCGCTGTGGTCCACCGCGTTCGAGGAGTGCATCCGCTGGATCGCCCCCATCGGCATGTATCCCCGGGAGTCCACTCAGGACACCGTTCTCGAAGGAGTGCTGGTGCCCAAGGGCGCCCGGCTCGGTGTGGTCGTCGGCGCCGCCAACCGGGACCCGAAGGTCTTCGACGCCCCGGAGACCTACGACATCAACCGGCCCAAGCAGCCGCACCTCGCCTTCGGCGGCGGCAACCACTTCTGCGCCGGCGCCTGGGTCGCCCGCGCCTCCGTGGTGGGTGTCGGCATGCCGCGCCTGTTCGACGCACTTCCGAACCTGCGGCTGGATCCGGACGCTCCGGCGCAAGCCGGCGGCTGGGTGTTCCGCGGCATGCTCCGGCTTCCGGTGCTGTGGGACCGCAGGTGACCGGAGCCGGTTTCGCGAACACCCGGAACGACGACCGAGGAGAATCCTCATGGCAAAGGTGAACTTCCACCACCAGGGCGGCACTGTGGACGCCATCGAGGTGGAGTCCGGAACCAGCATCATGCGGGCCGCGGTGAGCAACGGTGTCCGCGGCATCGTCGGGGAATGCGGCGGGCAGGCCATGTGCGCGACCTGCCACGTGTACGTCCACGAGCCGTTCCTCGACGGCCTGCCGGAGATCGGCGAGGACGAGGAGGAGATGCTCGAGTGCACCGCTGAACCTCGCGACGAGCAGCGCAGCCGGCTGGGCTGCCAGATCACGCTCGGCGTGGACGCGGAGCAGATCGACGTCGACGTTCCCGCCAGCCAGGTGTGACCGGTGTCCACATCAGACCGCGTCGTCATCGTCGGTGCCGGACAGGGCGGGCTCCAAGTCGCCGATTCGCTGCGTCCCGGGGGCTTCGAGGGTGCCATCACCATCGTGGGCGAGGAGGGCGACCTGCCATATCAGCGCCCGCCCCTGTCGAAGGACTACCTGCGTCCGGGCGGTGAACCCGCGCCGCTGCCGATCCGCGCTGCCGACTACTTCACCGGACTCGACGTCGATCTGCGGATCGGGGTGCGTGCCACGGCGATCGATCGGGCGAGGCGCGAGGTGGTCCTCAGCAGTGGCGTCGTCGTGCCGTATTCCCACTTGGTGCTGGCCACGGGGTCGGCCAACCGGACGCTGCGCGTCGCGGGCGGTGATCTCGACGGCATCCACCACCTGCGCACGCTGGCCGAGGCGCGCGCCGTCCGCGCGAATCTCGGACATGCGCGTTCCGCGGTCGTGGTCGGGGCGGGGTTCATCGGGCTCGAGTTCGCCGCGGTCGCCCGCAAACGCGGTCTCGACGTCACGGTGCTCGAATCGGCGGATCGACCGATGGGACGAGTGCTGTCCTCGCCGCTGTCGGACTTCGTAGCGGGTGCGCACCGGCGGGCGGGTATCGATCTGCGGGTCGGTGAAGGTGTCGTGTCGTTCCAGGGCCGCAACGGCCGGGTCGCGGCGGTGGTCAGCTCGCTCGGCAGGCGGTACCCGGCCGACCTCGTCCTGGTGGGCGTCGGCGTCACGCCACGCGCGGAACTCGCCGAGCAGGCGGGGCTCGAGGTGGACAACGGTGTGGTCGTCGACGCATCGCTGCGAACCGACGACGAGCGCGTCTACGCGATCGGTGACTGCGCCAACTTCCCCAGCCACCACCTCGGCGCGCGGAGCCGGCTGGAATCCGTGCAGAACGCCACGGACCAGGCCCGGCACGTCGCTCGCGTCATCCTCGGCCGCCCTGCCCCCTACCGGGAAGTGCCGTGGTTCTGGAGCAACCAGGGTGACCTGCGGTTGCAGATCGCCGGACTCGGACTGCCCGGCGACGAGAACGTCCTCCGCGGCGACGTCGACACCGGAAAGTTCTCGGTTTTCCGGTTCCGCGGCGGCAGGCTGGCCGCGGTCGAGTCCGCCAACCGGCCCGCCGACCACATGGCCGCACGTCGTCTGCTGGCGAAGGAGCTGCCGCTCGCGCCGGAACAGGCAGGCGATCCGGCGTTCGACATCAAGGCCTACGCCAAGCGGGAAACCGGCGTCGTCCGATCTGGACATCGCGAGGATTGAAACCGTCGCACTGCGCGGGCAGCGGTGTATCGCCACGGGAAGACCCGCGCCGAACGGCGCGGGCCGACGTCGGCACCGCAAGGTGTCGGCTCACGACCCGTTTTCACACGTTTCGTGCACGGTGACGGGCCGCTTCGCGTTGAAGATGCCCGCGAAGAACGCCGCCAACTCCTCCTTCGCGTCCAGCGGGAGCACGTTCGCGACGTAGTGGTCAGGCCGCACGACGACGAGCGCGCCGGCACGATCGATGCCACGCGCCTCGAAGATGTCGTCCTGCGGGTCGGCGGCGTACACCTTCTCGTAGTCGACGATGCCGAACGGGCCGACCTTCGGCAGGTACGCCCGCGGCACGGCGGCGAGATCGACGCCGGTGTGGTCCTGCTGGTAGATCACCTTGACGTCGAACCACGCGTCGACGTCCCCGTCCTTCGGCGTGTACGCGACCACCGGCGATTCCGGCGAGCCGCCGATCCACTCGGCGAAGTCGGTCGCCTTCGAACGCTGCCCCGCGGCCGGCCGGTCGGCGAACACGTAGATCCGCCAGCGCCCATCCGCGCGGTGGTGGTGGCCCAGGTGCACCGGGTTGGCGTCGCAGACCCGCGTGACGCCGTTCGACTTGAAGCGCTTGCCGACCGGGAATCCGGTCGCGAGGCTCTGGCGCGTGGCCGCGCCGATGATCATCGACGGCTGGTACTGCGTCATCAGCCCGGCGGGGAACTCGGCCGTCTTGACGTAGAAGTCCTCCAGCTCGGAGGGATCGTCCAGCTCTTCGGGCTTGGCGGCCATCAGGCTCGACCACTGCTTGTCGAAGTCGATCAGGTTCCGCGCGATCACCTGGCGCTCCGCGGAGTAGGTGTCGAGCAGCGCCTCGGGGGCACGTCCTTCGAGCACGTGCGCGACCTTCCAGGCGATGTTCCAGCCGTCCTGCATCGACACGTTCATGCCCTGGCCCGCCTTCGCGCTGTGGGTGTGGCAGGCGTCGCCGGTGATGAACACCCGCGGACTGCGGATGCCCACGAGCTGCTCCGGCACGTCGTCGAACTTCTCGGCCAGCCGGTGCCCCACCTCGTACACGCTGCGCCAGCAGACGTGCTTCACCGTCACCGTGTACGGATGCATGATCACGTTGGCGCGGGCCTCGACCTCTTCCTGCGTCGTGTTCCGCACCGCTCCGTCGTCGTCCTCGGAGACCTCGCCCAGGTCGACGTACATCCGGAACAGGTGGTTGCCCTCCCGCGGGATGTGCAGGATGCTGCCGCCGTCGTGCGACTGGATGGCGCACTTGGTGCGGATGTCGGGGAAATCGGTGTCGGCCAGCACGTCCATCACGCCCCACGCGTGGTTGGCCTGGTCTCCCACGAGCTCGCGGCCGATCGACTCGCGCACCTTGCTGCGCGCGCCGTCGCAGCCGATCACGTACTTGGCCCGGACCGTCCGCTCCGCGCCCTCGTCCTCACCCGCACTGCGGCGCAGGGTGACCGTGACCGGATACTCCCCTTCCTCGGCGACGTCCAGGGTGACGAATTCGTAGCCGTAGTCCGGCACCAGCCGGGCCGGAGCGTTGCGCGCCACCTCGGCGAAGTAGTCGAGCACGCGCGCCTGGTTGACGATCAGGTGGGGGAACTCGCTGATCCCGGCCGGGTCGTCGGGAGCGCGGGCGGCTCGGACGATGTTCTCCGGGTTCTCGGGGTCCGGCTTCCAGAAGGCCATCTCGGTGATCCGGTAGGCCTCTTCGATGATGCGGTTGGCGAAGCCGAACGCCTGGAACGTCTCGACGCTGCGGGCCTGGATGCCGTCGGCCTGCCCGACCTCCAGCCGGCCGGGGCGGCGATCGATGACGCGCGTGACGATGTCGGGGAACTGCGCCAGCTGAGCGGCGACGATCATTCCGGCAGGGCCACTACCCACGACGAGGACATCGACCTCGTCCGGAAGCTCCTCGGGGCGATCTACGCCGACACCCGCGGGCGGCTGGATGCGCGGATCACCGGAAACGTACCCGTGGTGGTGAAACTGCACGGTCTCTCCTCACGTCATTGTGGGTTACGCATAGCCAGTGCGCGTTGGGTTCTCGCCGAAAGTTCGCCGCTCACAACGAGTTTCCCAGTTTGAAGCCCTCCGCGACGTCGTCCTTGCGGGTGTAGGAGAACCCGTCGGCACCGATCGTCACGGCCATCTCGCCGGCCTCCGTGCGCTCCCGCACCGGCTGCGGGTTGCCGTCGAGGTCGAGGACCGGCGACGCCTCGGTGTACCAGGACGGGACGACCGGGTTGCCCCACCAGTCCCGGCGCTGGTTGTCGTGGACGTCCCAGGTCACGACCGGGTTGTCCGGGTCACCGGTGTAGTAGTCCTGGGTGTAGATCTCGACCCGGTGCCCGTCGGGGTCGCGGATGTAGAGGTAGAAGGCGTTGGAAACGCCGTGCCGTCCGGGCCCGCGCTCGATGACGTCGGACTTGCGCAACGCGCCGAGCTTGTCGCAGATGGCGAGGATGTTGTGCTTCTCGTGGGTGGCGAACGCGATGTGGTGCAATCGCGGCCCGTCGCCACCGGTGAGCGCGGTGTCGTGCACGGTCGCCTTGCGCCGCAACCACGCCGCGTAGGTGGTGCCCGCCTCGTCCTTGATGTCCTCGGTCACCCGGAAGCCGAGCTCCTCCAGGTACGCCCGCCCCTTCGGCACGTCCGGGGTCACCTGGTTGAAGTGGTCGAGGCGGACCAGCGCGCCCGGGCTGTGCAGGTCGTAGCTCCACGCCAGCCGCTCGACGTGCTCGACCTCGTAGAAGAACTCGTACGGGAAACCCAGCGGGTCGGTGACCCGGACCGCGTCACCGATGCCCTTGGCGAAACCGTCTTCGCGGCGTTCGGTGCGGCAACCGCGCGCGGCGAACCACTGCTCGGCCCGATCCACGTCCTCCGGGGTGCGGACGCGGAAGGCGAACGCCGCCGCGGCGGCGACCGGTCCCTTCCGCAGCACCAGGTTGTGGTGGATGAACTCCTCGAACGAGCGGAGGTAGATCGCCTCGTCGTCCTCCTCGGTCACCACCAGACCGAGGGTGTCCACATAGAACTCCCTGGACGCCGCCAGGTCGGTGACCACCAGGTCGAGGTAAGCGCAGCGGACGATGTCGGGCGGGGTGAGCTCTGATGCGGCAGCCGAGACACTCATCGTTGAACGTTCCTTCGCATGCGTGACGCCCTCAGGCGCCGAACTTCGGGGTGTGAACGGGCGCCAGCGAGATGTGCATGGCCTGCTGGTCGGAATAGAAGTCCAGCGACCGGTAGCCGCCCTCGTGTCCCAGGCCGGATGCCTTGACGCCGCCGAACGGCGTGCGCAGATCCCGGACGTTGTGCGAGTTCAGCCAGACCATGCCGGCGTCGATGCGCTGCCCGAAGCTGTGCGCGCGTTCGAGGTTCGAGGTCCACACGTAGGCCGCCAGCCCGTACTTGACGGCGTTGGCCAGCTCGAGTGCTTCCTCGTCGCTGTCGAACGGGGTGATCGCCACGACCGGGCCGAAGATCTCCTCCTGGAAGATCCGCGCCGTCGGGGGTACGTCCACGAACACCGTCGGCTCCACGTAGTTGCCCGACTCGAGGCCCTCCGGTCGGCCGCCGCCGGCGGCCAGCGTGGCCTCGGTCTTGCCGATTTCGATGTAGCCGGTCACCTTCTCGTAGTGCTCGGGATGCACCAGCGCGCCGACCTCGGTGGCCGGGTCGTGCGGGTTGCCCACCTTGATCTTCTTGGCCCGCTCGACATAGCGCCGGACGAACTCGTCGTAGATGGGGCGCTCCACCAGGATCCGGCTGCCGGCGGTGCAGCGTTCGCCGTTCAGCGAGAAGACACCGAACACCGTCGAGTCGATCGCGGCGTCGAGATCGGCGTCGGCGAACACCACGGCCGGGCTCTTGCCGCCGAGCTCCATCGACAGCGCCTTCAGCGTCGGCGCGGCGTTCGCGAAGATCAGCTCGCCGGTCGCCGATTCCCCGGTGAACGAGATCAGCTGGACGTCCTCGTGCTTGACCAGCGCGTCACCGGCGTCCTCGCCGATGCCGTTGACCAGGTTGAACACGCCGTCCGGCACGCCGGCCTCGCGGAAGATCTCCGGCCACAGGCTCGCCGAGAGCGGCGTGAACTCGGCCGGCTTCAACACCACGGTGCAGCCCGCGGCCAGCGCCGGCGCCAGCTTCCAGCTCTCCAGCATGAACGGCGTGTTCCACGGCGTGATCAGCCCGGCCACGCCCTTGGGCTTGCGGTTGACGTAGTTGACCTGCTTGCCGGGAACCTTGTACGTGTCGTCGGCCTGCGCCACGATCAGGTCGGCGAAGAACCGGAAGTTCTCCGCGGCCCGCCGCGCCTGCCCGAGCGCCTGGGTGATCGGCAGCCCGGAGTCGAAGGTCTCCAACTCGGCCAGCCGCTCGTCGCGGGACTCGACGATGTCGGCGATCCGGTTGAGGATCCGGTTCCGCTCCCGCGGCGGCATCCGCGACCACGGGCCCTCGTCGAAGGCCTTGCGCGCCGCCGCGACGGCGCGGTCGATGTCGGCCTGCTTGCCGGCCGCGGCCTTGAGGTAGTTCTGGTTGGACACCGGGTCCAGGACGTCGAACGTGTCACCGTCCAGGCTGTCGACGAACTCGCCGTCGATGAAGTGCTGGATCCGCTTCGGCAGGTTCTCCGGCACGTGCTGGACGGTCGTGGCGAGGGCATCAGTCATGATCATTCTCCTCCGGTGGGGGCGGGGGTGCGCGCGGCGCGCGCCGTGATGGTGTCGCTCTCGTCGACCGCCGACAGGTAGTTCGCACCTTCGGAGAGCAGCGCGCGGATCTTGTCCTCGCCCGGCTCGGTCGGCGTGATCAACGGCGGGCGGACGTGACCGGAGCTGATCAGGCCGCGCTGCTGGAGCACCCACTTGACCGGCGCCGGATTGGTCTCGACGAAGATCAGGTCCACCAGCGGGTGCAGGCCGTAGTGGATGTCCAGCGCCTCCTCGAGCCGTCCGGCGTGGAAGGCGTCGTACATCTTCTTCGTGGCCGACGGCGCGATGTTGGCGGTGGCGCTGACGAAGCCGGTGCCCCCGAGGGCGAGCAGCGGCAGGCACAGCAGCTCGATGCCGGACCAGACCAGCAGATCGCGGCCGGCCGCCTTGATCACCCGGGAGAAGTGCTCGAAGTCCTTGGTCGTCTCCTTGATCCCGACGAAGTTCGGCACGTCGCGGTGCAGCCGGGCGACCGTCTCCGGCGCGATCTCCACCGCGGTCCGGCTCGGCACGTTGTAGGCGATGATCGGCAGGTCGGGGTACTCGGCGGCGACCGTCTTGTACCAGACGTACAGCGCTTCCTGCGTGGGCCGTGCGTAGTACGGCGTGATGATCAGCGCGGCGTCGACACCGGCGTCGTACGCTGCGCCGGTGAGCTCGACGGTCTCGTTGAGCTTGGCCGAGCCGGTGCCGGGGACGACCGGGGCCCGGCCGTCGACGGTCTTGAGCACCGTGCGGATCGCCTCCCCCCGTTCCTCGATCGTCTGGGCGCTCGGCTCGCCGGTCGAGCCGCCGATGGAGATCCCATCGGAGCCCTGCTTGAGCTGCCAGTCGACGAGGTTCGCCAGCGATTGGTGGTCCACTTCGCCATCGGCGGTGAACGGGGTGACCACCGGCGCGATCGATCCGGTCAGTTCCTCGGGGCGGGTGCGCCAGGCACCCGGAGCGTTGCTCATGTCGATCCTCCTGCGGGCTATGCGTCGGTGTTCGGTTGGTCGGTGTTCCGCTCGGCCTCGTACCGCTTCCGCCAGTCGCCGGTCAGCGGGTAGAGGCCGTCGACGGCCGCGCCCTCGGCGACCCGGGCCGCGATCCACGCCTCCTCGGCCTCCTGCTCGATCGCGGCGTCGAGCACCTCGGCCAGCAGCGGAGGCGGGATGACCAGGACACCGTCGTCGTCGCCCACGATCAGGTCGCCGGGCTGCACGGTCGCGCCGCCGCAAGCGACGGTGATGTCGCCGTCCCACGGCACGTGCCGCCGCCCGAGGACGGCAGGGTGCGGACCTCCGGAGAACGTGGGGATGTCGAGTTCGGCGACCGCGTTCCAGTCCCGCACGCCGCCGTCGGTGACGATGCCGGCCGCGCCCCGGACCTGGGCCCGCAGCGCGAGGATGTCGCCGACCGTCCCACTGCCGTGCTCGCCGCGGGCCTCGACCACCAGCACGTCACCGGGACCGAGCGCGTCGAAGGCCCGCTTCTGCGCGTTGTACCCGCCGCCGTGGCTGCGGAAGAGGTCCTCGCGGGCCGGCACGAAGCGCAGCGTGCGTGCTCGGCCGATCATCTTCCGGCCGGGATGGTTGGTGCGCACGCCGTCGATCGACAGCTGGTTGTAGCCGTGCTTGCGCAGCTGCGACGACAGCGTCGCCACCGAAACCTTCTGCAGCTTCGCCATCAGCTCGCCGGTGAGCTCGAACGCCGCCGGCTCCGCGGCGAGCCCGGCGGCCTCGCGACTCCCCCACGCCTCGGCCCGCTGGTGATCGTCGGGCGCCGGCTGCGCGCTGAAGGCCGGCAGCGGGACCGCCCCCTCGACCACGGTGGTCCGCAGCCGACCTGTGCGGTGCTCGGTGTCCGGGACGTCCACCTCGACCTCGACGACATCGCCCGGGACCACCACCGAGGATCCGGCGGGAGTGCCGGTGAGCACCACGTCGCCGGGTTCCAGGGTGATCAGCTGCGACAGGTCTGCGATCAACTCGCCGAACGGGAAGGTGACGGTGCCCGCGGAATCGTCTTGGACGAGCTCGCCGTTCACCCAGGTCCGGACCCGCAGCGCGGCCGGGTCGACCTCAGCGGCGGGCAGGGCTACGGGACCCAGCGGCGTGTAGCCGTCACCGCCCTTCGAACGTAAGTTCGAGCCCTTGTCCGCGGCCCGCAGGTCGTAGACGCCGAGGTCGTTCGCCGCGGTCACGGCGGACACGTACGACCATCCGTCCTCGCGCGCGACCCGGCGGGCGGCCTTGCCGATCACCAACGCGATCTCGCCCTCGAAGGCCAGCAGTTCGGCCCCCAGGGGGCGTTCGACGGCCTGGCCGGTGACCGCCAGCGAGGTCACCGGCTTGAGGAAGTACGACGGTTTGGCCGGCGCCCGGCCGCGTTGGGCGATTCGCGACGGGTAGTTCAGGTGCAGTGCGATCACCTTGCCCGGCCGCCCGACCAGTGGGTGCCAAGCGAGTCCTTCGGCGGGAGAACGGCCATCGTCGTGCGTCATGCCGTGGATCGTATATGATGACGTATCTGATATCAACGCCGAGTGCACACCCTCGACGGAAGGGATCGGGACGCACGCGGCGCCTCGGGCAAAATAAGGTGGACACCAGCGAAACGAGGACGCATGACACCCCTTGTGTCGACCGGAGTCCTGCTCAACCGCACCTAAGGGGACCGTGATGCAACCCAGCCACAAGAAACCGCGAAACGCGAGTCCAATCCCGGACGCAACCACCACTGAAAATCGCGGAGAGGCGGACAGTGTCGCCACCAGCAAATCCCAACGGGCATACGAGTGGCTCCACGATCGGATCGTCTCGCACCGCTTCACGCCGGGCTACCGGTTGGTGTTGAGCCAGATCGCCGGCGAGCTCGGCATCAGCGTGGTCCCGGTCCGCGAAGCCATTCGTCGGCTGGAGGCCGAAGGACTGGTCACCTTCGAGAAGAACATCGGCGCCCAGGTCGCCCTGGTGGATGAGGGCGAATACGTGACCACGATGCAGACGCTGGCGGTCGTCGAAGGTGCCGCCACCGGTTTCTCCGCCCCGCTGCTGACCGCCGACGACCTCGCCAGGGCACGGGCGGTGAACCAGCGGATGCGGGAGAGCCTCGAGCACTTCGACCCGCGCCGTTTCACCGAGCTCAACGAGGAGTTCCACGCCGTCCTGTTCGCCCGCTGCCCCAACGAGCACATCACCGACCTCGTGCGCCGCGGCTGGAGCCGGCTGCGCATGCTGCGCGACTCGACCTTCAGCTTCGTACCGGGCCGCGCCGTCGAATCCGTCGCCGAGCACGATCACCTCGTCGCACTGATCGAGAACGGCGCCGACCCCATCGAGATCGAACTCGCCGCGCGCCGGCACCGCACCGCCACCCTCGACGCGTTCTGGCGATTCCAGCGCGACCACGATCAGCCGCACGGCACGGAGAAGTAGGGCTCTCCCGGCGTGTCCGGGGGCAACCAGGTGTCCGGGGCCGGAGCCGAGCATTTTCGGACCAGAACCCGCGTGGTCGACTCCACCACGCGAACTGTGGTGATACCGCCATTGCACGCGGTGGCCCCGGCTACTACTTGGTCTCACCGGTGAGGTCGACGTCGCGGCCCTCCCGGGTGGCCAGCACGCAGGCCGCGGAGACCAGGAACGACAAGGCCCACACCAGTCCGATCAGCCACAGGTCGCCACCGGCCGCGAGCACCAACCCGGAGGCGATCACCGGGGTGAACCCGGCGCCGAGCGTGGAGGCCGTTTGGTAGGCCAGGGACGCGCCGGTGTAGCGCATCCGGGTCGGGAAGAGCTCGGCGACGAACGCGCCGAACGGTCCGAAGATCACGCCCTGGATGATGCCGTTGGCCAGGAAGAGGCCGATCGCGAAGCCCCACAGCGTGCCCGACTGCAGCAGCAAGATGATCGGGTACGCCAGCACCGCCCCGGCGAGCATGCCGGCGAGCATCACGGGCTTGCGGCCGAACCGGTCGGACAGGCGGGCGGCGAACCAGATCCCGACGATCGTCAGCGTCGCCCCGACCGCCTTGACGTTGAGCACTCCGGTCCGGTCCACACCGAGTTCGATCGCGTACGCCACCGCCCACACCGTCATCAGACCCTGCACGGTGTAGGAGCTCATCCCGGCGACGATGCCGAGCACCAGGTTGCGCGGGTACTGCGCAACGACCTCCAGCAGCGGGATCTTCCGGCGCTCGGCCTTGGTCTCCAGCTCCAGGAACAACGGCGTCTCGGACACCTTCAGCCGGATCAGCAGGCCGATGGCGATCAGCACGGTGCTGAGCAAGAACGGCACCCGCCAGCCCCAGCTGAGGAACTGCGCGTCCGGCAACGTCGAGAACGCGGACACCACCAGGGTCGCGAGCACGGCACCAGCAGGCCCGCCCATGTTGGCGAAGCTCGCCGCGAACCCGCGTCGCTTCGACGGGGCGTGTTCCAGCGCCACCAGCATCGCGCCGCCCCATTCGCCACCGACGGCCAGGCCCTGCACCAGCCGGAGCACGACCAGCAGGGTCGGTGCCGCGACGCCGATCTGGGCGCTGGTCGGCAGCACGCCGATCGCGGTGGTGGCCGCCCCCATCAGCACCATCGACACGATCAGCACGCCCTTGCGGCCGAGGCGATCGCCGAAGTGGCCGAAGACCGCGCCGCCGAGCGGGCGGGCGACGTATCCGACGGCCAGCGTGCTGAACGAGGCGAACAGGCCCACCGCGGGCGGCATCCCGGCGAAGAACAACTTGCCGAACACGAGGCTGGCGGCGGTCGCGTACAGGATGAAGTCGTAGAACTCGATGGCGCTGCCGATGAAGCTCGACGCCAGGATGCGCCGCATTTCCCTGGTATTGAGACTGTCCGATGTGGATTCTTCGCCCGCTGGAGCGGCGGTCCGCGTCTTCACGATGCGGACACCTCCTCCTCCGGGACGCGGACTCCGGCGTGCGGCGTGCCGAAGGGGAGCACGTCGAGGTCGTCGGGGACGACGAAGGTGCCGTGGCACCGCGCGGCTGCGGCATCCCACACCGATCGCGGCGTGGTGCCGGGCACCAGGTGGTGCAGGGCCAGCGCCTTGGCGCCCGCGGCATTGGCGATGTCCACCGCCTGCGCCGGGCTGGTGTGCGACTTGGTGTGGTGATCGATCGAGGCCTGCGCGGTCGGCCCGCCCTCCGCGTAGGTGCGGTGGACCCAGTCGAAGTCGATCGCCTCGTGCAACAGCAGGTCGGTGTCGCGGGCGAGGCGGACCAGGTTGTCGCACGGCGCGGTGTCCCCGGAGACGGTGACGGAGCCGTGCGCAGTGTCGAAGCGGAACGCGAACGCTGGTGCGATCGGTGGGTGGCGCACGAGGGTGGCCGTGACCGTGACCAGTTCGTCGGCGTAGATCTCGAACGGCTGCATGCCTTCCGGCGTCGGGTTGTCGTTCGGGTGGTAGCCGGTGTCCTCGGGGATGCGGATGTCCTCGGCGCGGAAGTAGTCGAGCGGGCTGGGCCGCAGCGCATCGAGCACGCGGTCGTTGAGGTCGGTGGCGTGGGCGGCCATCAGGTGGTGGAACATCGCCGCCGTGCCCGGGGTCGGCTGCCCGGGGAACACCGGTGACGGGGCCACCATCGCGCGGGGCGCGACGGGCGGCAGCGCTCCGCGGTCGCCCGGTCCGATGATCCGGATCGGGGGCCGGCCCTCGGCCAACGTGAACATGCCGAAGATCGCCAGGCTCGCCAGGTCGACGGTGTGGTCGGAGTGCAGGTGCGTGAGGAACACCGCGCGCAGCGAGTTGATCGGGATACCGGCGAGGTTCAGCTGCCGCCCGACGCCGTGACCGGCGTCGACGAGGTAGGCGTGGTCGCCGGCGAGGACGGCCGTGGCGATGCCGGAGCGCTTGCCCGCATCCGCACCCGACCACCAGCGGGGCCCTCCTGCGGTGCCGAGGGTGACGACCCTCGGGCGCGGATCGGCGGCGCTGCCGCGGCGGAGGATTGTGGTGTCGGTCATGCGGACGATTGGAAACCACTCCACCGATCGGCACAAATACCAAGTTTCGCGCTTACCGATAGATTCCGTCTATGTCCGGTGCAGCAGCATTTCCTGGAACGCTTGCGCGGCAGGGGACAGCTTTCCCGGGCGGCGGAAGAGGCCGATCCGGCGGTTCAGCACCGGTTCCATCGAACACAGCACTGCCCCTTCGAGCTCGGCCAGGCGCGCGAGGGGGCGCGGCAGCACGGCGCATCCGGCGCCGGCGATCACCAGATGCAGCGCGGATTCGCGGTGGCCGACCTCCACCACGACGTTGGGCTCGGTGCCCCGGCGTTCGGCTTCGGCGCGCAGCAGATCGCGCACCAGGGTGCCCTCGAACCCGGTCACCACGTCCCTGGTCAGCAGTTCGTCGATGGTCATCCGCCCGTCCGGCGGAGTGCTGCCCGGCGGCAAGGCGATGACGAGTTCCTGCTCGCCGATCGGGACGCTCTCCAGGTCGTCGGCCGGACGCGACATCACATCGGCGAGGCCGAGTTCGGCCTCCCCGGTGCGCACGGCCGCGCGCACGTCGTCCTCGGACTCCGGCTGGTTCAACCGCACCCTGACCTGCGGATGGCGAGCGCGGAACCGGCCGATCACGTGGGCCAGCGGCTCCAATGCGAGCGTGGGCAACGTGACCAGGTCCAGCCTGCCCGCCATCAGCCCGGCGACCTCGCGCACCGCGGCCCGCCCGGTCTCCATCTCGCGCAGCGCTCGGCGGGCGGAGTCGATCAACGCGGCACCGGCAGCGGTGAGCCGCACGCTGCGCGGTAGCCGGTGGAAGAGTTCCGCACCCAGTTCCCGTTCGAGGACCTTGATCGAATGCGACAGCGAAGGCTGCGCCACGTGCAGTGCGGTGGCGGCTGCGGTGAACCCACCGTGGTCCACCACGGCGAGGAAGTACTCGAGCTGACGTCGTTCCACGCGCTCACGTTAGGCGAAGGGTGACGCGCGACCAGAACCTGCTTTTGGACAACGACTCCCGAACAGCAAACGAGCCGACGCTGGATACGGCACGAACGACATTGCCACCTCACCGCTGCGCATCGCCCGTTGCTTCGCCGGACCCGCGCCAGGGTCATTCACCTTCTGCTGCGGTATCGGCGTGGCGCCGCAGTTCGGCCTCCGCGGCCGAAGCCTTCGTCCCCTGTTCACCAGGAGCCGGTTCCCTGCTGTCCGATTGCTGCTGCGGTCCCTCCGCCGGTTCGGAGGAATGTTCCCTCGGCGTCTGTTTTCCCTGCGTCATGACATCCGCCTTCGCATACGAAGCAACGGCCGGATGATGGAGCATCCGCCCACCTTTCTCATTCCCCCGTGGCCGGTACGGCAAACGCGAGGTCAACGTCAACGTTGCCGACACCGACCGGAACGGCGTCGGACCGGGAGCCGGCGGAGACGAATCGTCAGGAACGCTCGGCGGTTTCCGCCGGATTCACCGAGGAGTCCCGGATGACGAGCCGGTGCGGGAGATGCGTGAGGTGGGGAACGGTCCGCCCGGCGACCGCGGTGGTGAGGGTGTCGACCGTGCGCCGCCCGAGGTCGTCGAGATCGATGCTGATCGATGTGAGGGCCGGGCGGAGGTAGTCGGCCAGGGGGACGTCTTCACAGCTGACGATGCCGACGTCCCGGGGGATGCCGAGCCCGTGCTCGGACAGCGCCCGCATGGCTCCGAGCGCGATCGGCGTGTTCGCCGCGACCACTCCCTGGATTTCCGGACCGCGGTCGAGGAGTTCGCCGAGTGCGAGGTGAGCTTTGTCGTGCCGGAAGTTTCCGGAGATGATCCATCGTCGGTCCGGTTGCCGTCCCGCGCGCCGGCAGGCTGCTTGGAAACCGCTGCGAAGCAGCCTTGAGATCGCGGAAGTGCGACTACCGCCGAGGAAGACCAACGGCCA
Source organism: Saccharopolyspora sp. NPDC045839 (assembly GCF_056431645.1). NCBI lineage: Bacteria > Bacillati > Actinomycetota > Actinomycetes > Pseudonocardiales > Pseudonocardiaceae > Saccharopolyspora > Saccharopolyspora sp. NPDC045839. The sequence continues at coordinate 114,135 of NZ_JBWKKH010000012.1, read as the reverse complement.
TCGATCCTGCGCCAGCAGATGCTGGGTGGCCTGGTCGGCGGCGAGCTGGTGATCGGTGACGACCGCGGGCACGTCCAGCCCCGGGAGCGGGAGTGCTGCCGACACGACGACGAATCCCTGATCGAGGGCGGCCGCGATCGCTTCCCTGACCGGATCCACGTCGAGGGTGTCCGCGGTGGCGATGATCGCGCCGTCGACGGCGCGGCTCGGCAGCGTTTCGAGGAAGCGGATGAGCCGGTCCTGACGATGGTCGAGGTCGCAGAGCACCACGTTGTAACCGTGCTCTTCCGCTGCGGACTCCACCGCCTTGGCCAGTCTGGCGTGGAACGGCTGCGACACGTCACCGACCAGCAGCGCGAGGGTGTCGAAGTGCCCGCGCCGGAGGTTTCGCGCGACTGCGTTCGGCCGGTATTCGAGCTCGCGCATCGCGGCCAGCACCTGATCGCGCTTGTCCGGCGTGACCATGTCGGGATGGTTGAGCACGCGGGACACGGTGGCGGGCGACACTCCGGCGAGTCGCGCGACGTCGCTGATCTTGGGCATGTCCACCGTTCCGCTACTGGTCCACCGCTACCGATGTTAGCTCCCACCGGCCGCGGGGCCGGCAATCGCCGTGGCCGGAACGCCCGCGGTCCCGGGTGGTCGTCTCATTCGGTGCCGTGGATCGCCTCCGCCAGTTCGTCGAGCGGGAGCTCTTCGAGGAAGTCGATGGTCACGTCGACCAGGGCGTGGCCGGGGAAGGCGAATTCCCCCTCGTACGAGCGGGAAACCTGGCTGACCGGATCGCGCCCGACGTCGAGGCCGAAGCACGAGAGGTGCGCCGAGGTGATCGGGATCTCGGTCTTGGCCACGATCTCGTCCCCGATGAGGAGGTCGACGTGCGCCGAGCGGTCGTCCCGGCGTTCGAGTTGGAATCCGACCTCGCACGGACCGTCGGGCACCGGGGCCGACGAGCAGGTGGACCGCTGGTCGAGCAGGAGGTGCTCGAAAACGGCTCGTCCGTGCTGGAGGTAGAGGACGTACCCCCCATAAGAGCTGCCGCTGGCCAGCAGCACCCCTTGTTCGGTACCCGTGACGCGGTTCAGGCGCGCGGTGACCCGCATGGAACGGTCACTGCCCGTCACGGCGCTCGCCAGGGGAACGTGCCCTTGCCCGGGCCGCAGCACGATGCGCCGACGGCCGGGTAGTCCCTGCGGGCCGCGCAGACCCAGCAGCTCCTTGAGCGGCCGGTCATCGAGCGGGAAGACCGAGTTCGCGGCGGCCTCCTGCTCCCACAGGTCTTTCAGGCGCCGCAGCCGTTCGGGATGGTGGGCGGCCAGGTCACGGTGCTCGGAGAAGTCGGATGTCGTGTCGTACAGCCGCCATTCGTCCCGCTCGTAGTCGGCGCCGGTGGCGTGCTCGGTGACGGCTTTCCAGCCGCTGTGCCAGATCGCGCGGTGGCCGAACATCTCGAAGTACTGCGTATCCCGCGGCGCCGGGCCGTCCTGGAACGTCGGCTCGATGCTTCGACCGTCCATGCCCGGTTCCGCGCCGGTACCGGCCAGATCGAGCACCGTGGGCGCCAGGTCTATGACGTCGACGAACTGGTCGCGCACCTCACCGGCTCGGCTGATGCCGTCCGGCCAGTGCACCACGAGCGGGGACCGAATCCCGCCGAGATCGACGAACTGCTTGTACCTGCGGAAGGGCGTGTTGCCGGCCATCGCCCAGCCCTCGGGGTAGTGGGCGGGACCGTCCGGCCCGCCCAACCGGTCGAGCCGCGCCAGCTGTTGGTCGATCGTTTGCGGGATCCCGCTGTAGGGGCCGTTGATGTCCACGGCACCGTCGGGCCCGCCTTCCCGGCTCGCCCCGTTGTCGGACATCACCGCGATCACGGTGTCGTCGAGCACGCCCCATCGTTCGAGTGCCGCGACGACGCGCCCGAGCTGGGCGTCGGTGTGTTCCAGGAAGCCCGCGTACGCCGCCTGCAGGTGCGTGTAGAGGGTTCGCCGCTCAGCGGACAACGCGTCCCAGGCAGGAACTCCGGGGTTGCGGGGAGCGAGCTCGGTGCCCTCCGGTACGAGGCCGGAGGCGATCTGGCGGGCGAGCCGGTCCTGGCGGGTCCGGTCCCAGCCCTTGGCGAACACCTCGACGTACGGATCGATGTACTCCCGCGGGGCCTGGAACGGTGCGTGCGTCGCGCCGAAGGCGAGTTGCAGGTAGAACGGATCGCCCAGGCGGAACGCGAGGTGGTCGCCGACGAAGCCGATCGCCCGGTCCGCGAGGTCTTCGGACAGGTGGTACCCCTCGGTCCGCGGCGGGGCCACCGCGTGGTTGTCCTCGTACAGCTCGGGCGCGTACTGGTCCGTACATCCGTCGAGAAACCCGTAGAACCGGTCGAAGCCGCGCGCCAGCGGCCAGTTGTCGAACGGGCCCGCAGGAGTGATCTCGTGCAGTGGCGCCAGATGCCATTTGCCCACCAGGTAGCTTCCGTAGCCCGCTGAACGAAGTCGTGTGGGCAGCAGCGGGATCTCCGGGTCGACCCGGCCCCGCGAGTTGGGGAAGCCGGTGTCGGTGTCGGCCAGGAACCGCATGCCGATGGAGTGGTGGTTGCGGCCCGTCAGCAGGGACGCGCGGGTCGGTGAGCACAACGGGGTGACGTGGAAGTTGTTGTAGCGCAACCCGTTGACGGCGAGCCGGTCGATGACCGGGGTCGCGATCTCGGAACCGAAGCACCCGAAGTCCGACCAGCCGGTGTCGTCGAGGATCACGGTCACCACGTTCGGGCGCCGCGCGCCGCCGTGCACCCGCTCCGGCCACCAAGGCGCGGAATCGGCAACGGTGCGGCCAATCTGACCGCTGAATGACGGCTCGCCCACGGCGTCCTCTCCCTCGAATGCATGAAATCGATTTCAAACTATGCCTCGCCCGATCCGCTCCGTCAAGGAGCGCGGTCAGGACTGCGGCAGGTCCGCCGCGCAGCGGAAACCCGTGTGGCAGGTGCTGCTGTCAGGGGTGTTCGACGTCCTCGCCGCGACTCGGTAGCGGTTGCAGTACGAGGCGTGGCACAGGTACGAGCCGCCCCGGATCACCTTCGCCGCACCGCCGGTCGGGCCGACCGGCGCCTCGCGGGTGTTCGCGCGGTCCGGAACGTGCCAGGTCGTGCTCCACCAGTCCGCGCACCACTCCCAGACGTTGCCGGCCACGTTGTGCAGGCCGTAGCCGTTGGGCCGGTAGGCGTTGACCGGGGCGAGGCCCCGATACCCGTCCGCTCCGGTGTTCTCGTGCGGAAACCGGCCCTGCCAGATGTTGCAGCGGTGGCGATCGCGCGGCGCGAGGGTGTCACCCCAGGGATACCGGGCCTGTTCGAGGCCGCCGCGTGCCGCCTTCTCCCATTCGGCCTCCGTGGGCAGGCGTTTGCCCGCCCATGCGGCGTATGCCTGGGCGTCGTGCCACGACACGTGCACCACGGGAAAGTTCGGGCGCTCGGCGACCACCGAGCCGGGTCCGTCCGGGCAGCGCCACGTCGCGCCGGCGACGGCTAGCCACCACGGCGCGTCGGGGACCTCCTCGCGAACAGCGTGCCGCGCGTCCGGGTGGAGTTGTGCGTAGAAGACGAACGACCAGCCGTGCCTCTCCGCGTCGGTGACGTAATCGGCATCCTTGACGAACACTGCGAACTGACGGTTGGTGACCACGCACGGATCGATGCGAAAGGACGGCAACGCCACCCTCCGGACAGGCCCTTCGCCATCCCCGGGAACAGCATCCGCGTCAGCGCCTCCCATCAAGAACTCCCCAGCAGGAACTGCGCACATCCCGCGAAGGGTCGCATTGGGGTCGCGGGGCGCAAGCGTGCTCCGGGAACTCTGCGCATCCGCCTCGCTCCTCCGCGGCCCGCAGCAGTCGCTCACGCGTCCACCTCGTTCTCCGAAGCCCTCTCAGGCGCAGCCGTCCGGCTCCGCCCGGACTCCGCCGGCGGACGCAGTGCCATCACCGATACCAGGCTGATCATCGCCACGACCACCAGCATCAGCGAGACCGGCCAGGTCCCCCGGCCCCCGGTTTGCAGTCCCTGCGCGATGATCGGGCTCAGGCCGCCGCCGAGGACGGTCGCGACCTGGAAGCCGATCGAGATCCCGGTGTAGCGCACCCGAGGTTCGAAGAGCTCGGCGAAGAACGACGTCTGCGGGGCGAAGATCGTCGCCACGATCACCGAACCGACCGCGAACGCGGCGAACAGCGCCACCACGCTCCGGGTGTTGATCAACCAGAACATCGGGAACGCCCACACCGCCAGTGCGACCGCGCCCGCGGCGAGCACCGAACGCCGTCCGAATCGGTCGGCGAGATGGCCGATGACCGGCGTGACCGCGAGGTTCACCGCACTGCCCGCGATGTTGGCCAGCAGTACTGCGGTCGCGTCCATGCCGAGCACCTTGGTCGCGAACCCGAGGAGGAAGATCCCTTGCACGAACCCCAGCGTCGTATCCCCGAGGTGCACGCCGACGGCACCGGCGATCTGCTTGGGGTAGCGGCGCAGCGCGTCGAGGGCGGGCAGCCGCACCCGCTCCGAGCTTTGCCGCGTCCGCACGAACTCGGGGCTCTCGGTGATCCGCCAGCGCAACACCAGACCCACCAGCACCAGCACGATGCTGATCAGAAACGGGATCCGCCATCCCCAGGCGAGGAGCTGCTCCCTGCTCAGGGTCCCCGCGAGGACGGCCACCACGCCGTTCGAGAAGATCACCCCGACCGGAGCGCCGGCCTGCACCAGGCTGCCGAAGAAGCCCCTGCGGCCGGCAGGTGCGTGTTCCACGGTGAGCAGCGCGGCACCGCCCCACTCGCCCCCGAGTCCCACGCCCTGCAGGAAACGCAAGGATACCAACAGGATTGGCGCCCAGATGCCGATCTCGGCGTACGTCGGCAGCAACCCGATGGCGAAGGTGACCACGCCGGTCAGCAGGAACGTCACCACGAGCATGGCCCGGCGCCCGACGCGGTCGCCGAAATGCCCGATCACGATCCCACCGAGCGGACGTGCGACGAATCCGACCGCGAAGGTGCCCAGGGAAAGCAGCAGGCCGGCCTCCGATGACGCAGCCGGGAAGAAGAGCTCAGCGAAGACCAGCGCGGCCATCGGCCCGTAGACGAAGAAGTCGTAGTACTCCAGGATCGACCCGATCGCACTGGCCACGGCCGCTTTCCAAGGCATCGCCCGGTCACGCGTGGCCGGGTTCGCTGTGCCCATGGGCACCTCCCACTCGGTTTCCGTTGTGCAACTCATCCGATGAAATCGATTTCAAAGTGCGTCTACTATGAGCTGGCACATGTCACGCGTCAAGCCCTTCGCCACCGCGGAGAGCGGAAGAGCCGCCAAAAGATCTCGGCACCGGCGACACGCCTGCACGCCAGAAGGAGTTGCCGGCCGTGCACCGCTGACGCGAGCGCACCAGACGTTGACCCGTACGGGCTTTCAGCCTTCGGGCGAAAACAGCCGATGGGGACACACCGCCGGATTCACGGTGAACTGGCCCGGCTCGGATACCCGACCGCCACCTGGGCTACTCGGCAAGCACGCAACGTCGCCGCAGACCTCGGCGCACATATGGACTCACTGCGTTTCCTCATCCGAGACCGCGACAGCAAGTACACCGACGCCTTCGACGCGGTGTTTCAAGCGGAGGAAATCGAGATCATCAAGACGCAGGTGCGAGCGCCGCGAGAGAGTGATCGGCAGCCTCCGCCGAGAAGTCCTCGACCACGTCCTCGTCCTCGGTGAGGCCCATGCGCGCCGCGCTCTCGCCGAGTGCCAGCGGCACTGCAACAAGCATCGCCCCCACCTGCGTCGTAGCGGCGGGCGGCCCGCCCCGCCGCGGAGAATTGACCCATGAACCTTTCGCAGAAATGAACCCCACCCGGGTTCAATTCGGCACCTAGTGTTCTCGGCATGACAACCTTCCAGGTGCCCGAGCGCATGAACTTCGCCGCCGTCTCACCCAAGGTCTTCAAGGCCGTGCTGGCCCTCGACACCGCCGCGCGCGACGGCCTGGACCCGACCCTCCTCGAACTGGTCCAGATCCGCGCATCGCAGCTCAACAAGTGCGCGTACTGCATCGACTACCACACCGGTGACGCTCGCAAGGCGGGCGAGAGCGAGGAGCGCATCTACCAGCTCAGCGCGTGGGAGGAGTCCAGCCTCTACACCGCCAAGGAGCGCGCCGCGCTCGCCCTGACCGAGGCCGTCACGCTCCTGCCCCAGGGTGTGTCCGACGCCGTGTACGCGGAGGCCGAGAAGCACTTCGAGGAGAAGGAGCTGGCCCAGCTCATCGCCCTGATCTTCACGGTCAACGCCTGGAACCGGATGAACGTGACCACGCGCAAGACCCCCGGCACCGAGTAACCGGGCCCTTCTCCGCAGCCGTCCGACGGGCAGTGGCCGCCACCCGGAGCGGCCACCGCCCGCCCGTCCCTGGCCGAACACCCATCCGAAAGAAGGCCGTCGCCGTGACCGCCGTCGACACTCCAAGATCCCAGCCCGCCGATGCGCAACGCTCACCGGTCAAGGGCTGGCTCGCCGTCCTCGCCGTGACCCTGGGCATCTTCGCACTGATGACCTCCGAGCTGCTGCCCGTGGGGCTGCTCACCCCGGTCGGCTCCGCCCTGGACGTCTCCGCGGGCACCGCCGGATTGATGGTGACCGTGCCCGGCCTGGTCGCCGCCCTCACCGCCCCGGTCGTCACGGTGGCCACCGGGAAGATCGACCGGCGCCTGGTCCTGGCCGTGCTCATCGGCCTGGTGGGCGCGGCCAATCTGGCCTCCGCCTTCGCGACCAGCTTTGCCGTCGTCCTGATCGCCCGATTCCTGATCGGGATCAGCGTCGGCGGTTTCTGGTCCCTGGCCGGCGGCATCGCGCTGCGCCTGGTACCCGAGCGCCACGTCGCGCGCGCCACCGCCGTCATCTTCGGCGGTGTCGAGACCGCCTCCGTGCTCGGCGTGCCCCTCGGCACCCTGATCGGCGACGCCACCAGCTGGCGCACGGCGTTCGCGGCCGTGGGCATCCTCGGTCTCGCCTCGCTGGCCGGCATGATCTTCCTGATGCCCCGGGTGGCTCCGGAGCGGACCCTCACCTTCGGCGACCTGCCGCGCGTGTTCCGCACGCACGCCGCCGTGCGTGTCGGCATCACCATGACCTTCCTGGTGATCACCGGCCACTTCACCGCCTACACCTTCGTCAGGCCGATCCTGCTCGGCGACGGCATCGCCGACAGCATGATCAGCGCACTCCTCATGGTCTTCGGCGTCGCCGGCATCTGCGGCAACTTCATCGCCGGTGCCCTGATCGACAAGCGGCTGCGCCAGACCGTCATCGGAGTCCCGGTGATCCTCACGGCCGCCATGGCGATCCTGGCCCTCGCCGACACCGGCACGTTCTCGGCCGCCGCCGTCCTCGTCCTGTGGGGCCTGGGCTACGGCGCGGTTCCCGTCACCTTCCAGACCTGGATCCTCAAAGCGGCCCCCGACGCCACCGAGGCCGCCTCCTCGCTGTACGTGTCGATGTTCAACCTCTCCATCGCCCTCGGCGCGCTCGCCGGCGGCTTCGCCGTGGACGCCATGTCCACCGTGAGCGTCCTGTGGATCGGCGCGGTCCTGGCCGTCCTCACCTTGCTCGTCATCGGCACGGCAGGCCGCCGCAAGACCGCTGTCCGGACATGAGACGTCCAAGTGCCGGTCCGAACCCGACAGGGCGACACGAACGCACACGAACCTCAGACCTGTCCACAAGAGACGTTGAGCGGCGAAAACCGAGAAACCGCAGGACAAACCGATGCAGCACGCTGCCGTTCAGCGCAGTGCGGCGTGGTTTCACTGGCTTCGAACCGACCGGCGCCGCCTGTTGGCCCGGTGTGATTTCCCCGAACACGGGAAATTTCACGCGCGCGGGGTTCAAGTCGCTCGGACACAGATTTACCCCACACGGTAACTTCAGGCGGCGAGCGAGTTGGTGCCGCCCGCGCCCGAGATCGTCGGGCGCGGGCGGGTCAACGGGCGGCTTCGTGGGGCACGGGGGCCGCCCGTTGAACTATTGCGCGGTGCGCAGCTTTCTATCGAGCGGTCAAGCGACCCTCGGCGTCTTTCACGACGTGCCCGCCTTGAACCACCGCGATGATCTCTGCCGGATCGGCCAGGGTTCGGGTCTCCGCGAGGGGATCACGGTCGGTCATGACGAGATCGGCGAGCTTTCCAGGCTCGAGCGTGCCAAGATCGCGGTCGAGGCGGAGGAGCTCCGCGGCGTTGATGGTCCCGGCCTTGAGCGCTTCGGCGGGATCCATACCGAGGTCTACCAGGTGGGCGAGTTCTGTGAGATTTGCACCGTGGGGACATACTCCTGCGTCGGTGCCGAGGGCGATCTTCACGCCCGCGTGGATGGCCCGCCCCACATGTGCGCGCGCGATTTCAGACCACCGGGTCTTCTTCGCGTAGAGGTAGTCGGGGACGCGCGCGGGGTCGGGGACGCGAAGAGCGGAGCTGAGCGTAGGTACCAGAGTAATTCCGCGCTCGATCATGAGCTGGATACCTTCGTCGTCGATCTCGTATCCGTGCTCGATCGAGGTGACGCCGCCACGGATGGCTTCGAGGATGCCCTGGGCACCTTGGGCATGGGCCGCAACGGGTTGCCCTTGACGTCTCGCAGCCTCCTCGACAGCGAGGCGCACCTGGGTTTCCGGCACGCCAAGATCGTGAGGAGTGTCCGAGGGGCTGGAGACGCCGCCGGTGGTGCACACCTTGATGACGTCCGCTTCGGAACGGATGAGTTCGCGGACAGTGCGCCGAAGCTCCTCATCGCTGTCGACGACCCTGGAAATCGTTGCGTCAGGACGACCAGTTCGCATGCCGTTGGGCAGGTGCATATCAACGTGACCGCCGGTCGGCGAGAGAACACTGATCGCCAGGTGGAGCCGGGGGCCCTGGGTCAGTCCTTCAGCGATCGCATTGCGGTATCCGGCGTCGAGCCCACCAAGGTCCCTAGCAGTGGTGATCCCGGCGAGCAACGTACGTCGCATGGTGTCCGCGGCCTGGAGCGCCAGGTGGCTCTGATGCTTCGCCATCAAGGCGGCAGGCGGTTCCTCGATCGAGGATCGCATGTGGACATGCGTATCGATGAAACCGGGGAGCACAGTCGCGCCATCCAGGTCGAAAGTCGGGCCGTCGGACCAATCTTCGGCACGGCGAGGTCCGACGTACTCGATCCGCTCACCGTCGACGACGAGCTCACCATCTTGGATCAGGTGGTCATCGAGCCCGGTCCAGAGTCGAGCACGGATGAGCCGATACGCGCCGCGGCGTGCCGGCGTGCGCGGAAGACGCGCGACGTGCGCAGGATTAGCGTTGTTCTGCAACGGATTATCCTTCCGATCCGTTAGCCGGCCGCGTGATTGCAGTGGTGCGCGGTCGATTCTTCTTGAGCACGAGGACGGCAACGAGGCCTACCGCGAACGCGGACGCGCACACTCCCCAGACAGTCTCATAGCCGCCGAGCGATGCGGCGTTCAGACTGGGGACGGTAAAGGCTGCGAGCAGCATCGCGAAGACTGAACCAGCGACAGCCGCGCCAAGGGTTTTCAGCGAGTTGTAGACCCCGGTAGCAATGCCCGTCGAGTCCTTCGGCACGGCCTCCGCGATGAGTGCCGGCAACGCGCCGAGGAGGAGACCCTGCCCGAAACCGCCAAGCATCTTGCATGCCACGATCACCCGAAGATCATGGTTGAAGAGCATGAGTCCGAGCTGGCCGGCGAATCCGAGAGCGAGCCCGAGCGCGAGGACGCCGAGGAGCCCCATCCACTTGGCGAAGCGTGCGAACACAATCGCTGCGACGCTTGCGAGAAAGACACCGACCACGGTGATCACCGAGATGATTCCGGGTCGGAGATTGAATCCATACCCTGCAGTGCCAGGATCCGCGGCGAGGAACGTCACGAGGACGGTCTGAGTGCCGAGTGCCACCATGCCGAGGATGAAAGACACGACGTAGGCCGGCCAGAGCGTCGGACTCGCTACGAGTCGGAGATCAATCGCCGGTACCTCCACCCTGCGCTCCCACCACACCCAGATGAGAAACAAGACCGCCGCCCCGAGGAAAGGCAGGAACGTGCCGGGGTCGGCGAAGCCGGCGGCCGATGCGCGGTGCAGTCCCCACAAGAGCAGGAGCATGACAAGGGCGAGCCCCGCGAAGCCGACCAGGTCGAGCTTCGGGTTGGCTCGATCGGTGGATTCCGGTACTGCCACGAAGACCGCGACCATGCAGAGGGCGAGCAGAGCGACGGGGATCAGCAGAACGATCGTGAGGTTCGGGATGCGCGCCAGCTGACCCGCAGCAAGCGAACCTACGACCGCACCGAACGTGATGCAGGCGACGAGCATACCGATCGCGCGGCGAGCGGTCTGGCCAGGAAGGCGACTGTGGACGATCCCAATTTCAAGTGGCAGCCACACCGCGAGTGGTCCGCACAGCACCCGTCCGACGAGCGCCAACGCGAAGTTCGGCGAAAGAGCGACGAGTGCGGCACCAATCGCGACGACGATGACGCTGATGCGGAGGATGCGCCGGTGGCCGTAGATGTCTCCGAGCTTCGCGAGCACGGGCACGCTCACACCTGCTGCCAATGTCTGGACGGTCACGAACCAGGTGATCGCTGAATCGCTGATCGCCCAGTGCGCGACCATTTCGCCGAAGAGCGGACTGTAGTAGCCCTGAAGGAAGCCGCTGCTGAATTCGACGAACAGCAGGAACCCGACGATCGCGGCGACCCGAGCAGGTAACGCGGGAGCGGCGGTCCGGCCGCGGTCAGTATCCGCCGTTGGATGCTGAGACATGTTCTTGGAGTTCTCCGTCTGGATTACTGCGGTGCGTGCCCAGCCTCCGAGGAGAGGCCCACCTGAGTGGACAGGAAGTGGTTTCGAAGCGGAGGAGCCTGGGTCAACGCCGTCGCGACCTGACGGAACACGGCTTCACTGAGCGGTTGGTCGCGAAACGTCGAACGGTAGAAAGCGAAACCGGCGATGAGATCGAGGATGGCGTCAGCATCCGACTCCGGTGGAATCTCACCTCGACCGATCGCTCGCCCAACTAGTGTGCGACCGCGTTCCCGCCGCTCGAAAAGGAGCCCTGCGTCCACGATCTCTCGGACCTCTGGCTCGACGAGCAGCGAAAACAAGTTGCGGGGGCCGCGCACAGGGCGCTCGAAGCGCCGGTAGGACATGCTCTGACTCATGTGGATCGTAAGATCCTCGACGAGTGAGCCCGTGTCCGGCATAACGCCGACCTCGGCGTCCCGCAAGAGCACCGCCGCAGCGAGCTCAGCCTTCGTTGACCAACGGCGGTAGATCGCGGTTTTGCCGCACCCGACCGTCGCCGCGACGTGCTCCACCCGAAGACCGGCGTAGCCACCGACCCTGAGGACATCTTCCGTCGCGTCGAGAATCCGCTCGGTGAGCTCAGGGTTGTTGGCTCGCCTCGAGGACGACTTCTCAGCTCGAATCACGAGCAGGATCTTATGCACGCACCTTCGCGATACGCAACGTATCGCATCAAGGTTTTTTCCCACCATGGAGACAGAAGACAACCGATACGAACCGTTCCACATGAGGGAGGCATGGCAGCTCCAGACGGGCCGGGCCCGGGCGCCGCCACGAAGCCAGAGGTGCCGGACCGAGCCGAACCAGGACGCCGAGCGGAGCCTGCTGAACTGCGGACGTGCTGCGGAGCGGGCGGTCAGCTTGGCACGAAGACTTCGCCCAGCGGCTGCAGCGTTCCACCTGACTGCGTGCCTGGCACTCGAATGGGGGCCCCTGGGCATCCGCGTCAACTGCGTCGCGCCCGGCTACATCGACGCCCCGATGAGCAGGTGGATCCACGACGACCCCGAACAGTTCGCCGCTTACATCGCCCGCATTCCGCTGGCCCGGCTCGGGGAAACCGAAGAGATCGCGAAGGCCATCGCCTACCTGGCGTCAGAAGACGCGTCGTACGTGACGGGGCAGGTCATGCAGGTGGACGGAGGAATCACGAAGTCATGAGCCCGCACGACGAATACTGGCAGGGGCGGACCTGCGTCGTGACTGGTGGCGCTCGCGGTCAGGGCGCGGCCGAGGTCGGTCACCTGGTCTCGCTGGGCGCTGCCGTCATCGCGGTCGACCGGTTGCCACAGGACGGGCCGGAGTGGGCTGAGCTGCGGAGTTCGGTCGCTGCAGCGGATGACCTGATCACCTTGGACGGCGACATCACGAACCCGGTCACCTGGGAACGAGTGTCGGCGGCAGTTCGCGAACCCGGCCGTCCGCTCGCAGGCCTGATCAACAACGCGGGCATCACCCTCCGCAAAACCGTCACCGCGACCACGTTGGAGGAGTGGGAGAACCTGATCAGGATCAATCTGACGGGTTCATTCCTGGGAATCCGTTCGCTGGCACCGATCATGGCCGACAGCGCTGCGATCGTGAACGTGTCGTCTACAGCCGGCCTCACCGGCTACTTCTCGGCTGCCTACACGGCGAGCAAGTGGGCGCTGCGCGGACTGACCAAGGCCGCGGCCATCGAACTGGCTCCACGCGGGATCCGGATGAACACCATCTGCCCGGGACTGGTCGATACGCAGATGACGCTCACGGCCGACAACGCGTCCAACGCGACCCAGGCCGAGCTCTTCTACGCGGGCAACCGCACGATGACTCCGCTGGGCCGCGGAGCATCGCCCCAGGAGATCGCCTCGGCGGCCGTCTTCCTGCTCAGCCCGGAGGCGGCGTTCGTCAACGCGGCGGATCTCCCCGTCGACGGCGGCATGATCGGTGCCGGCATCTACTCGTACATCGGGAGGAAGACGGGCGCCGTCGACGACGCCACCCACCATCAGTAGGGGCACCGCGGGATCGTTGATGTCGACCGGGGTGCCGAGGAAACCACTCGGGTTCTCTGCCGGCTCCACGAGCCTGAAGCCGGCGAGGACACCCTTCATTCCTCCGCTGCCTCGACCGGGTCGAGCAGATGCGCAGCGATCCGCACCGGGCCGTCCTCTGCCGTGCCCAACAGGGTTTCGTTGGCCTCCGCGCGCTTGTAGTACAGGTGCGCGTCGTGCTCCCAGGTGAACCCGATACCGCCGTGGTACTGGATCATCTGGAAGGCCGCCTCGAACGCCTGGGGAAGCACGTAGCTCCGGCACAGGCTCACTGAACTCCCGGCCGCCGTCGATGATCGCGATCGCGTCCGGCTTCTGCTGGAGCGACCGGTGCAAACCCTGGGTGAACAACAACGTGACTCCTTCTCCGCGACAACGTCTGCTCAGGCGGTGGCGCGGTCCGACGCGCTGCCGGTGCGGGCGACCGCATCTCCCCCGCACCGGCAGATCTCCGCAACGACTTCGTGGACGGAAGGCCGATCGCTTCCCGAACCGTCCGGCCCGGCGAAGCGGAGAGCGCGTTCCCGACCTGGGCCCCGGCCGACGGCGCCCTTCTCATCCATCCGATGTTTTCGGGCGTTCATCCCGGTAGCCGTATCGACAGGCCCGAAAATCCGACCAGTAACCCAAAAGTCGATATCAGCGGCAACAATCACGCGTATCGCTCACAGCCGGACGCCGCGAGCCAAGAATAATCGTCGGCGGTCGCCAAAAACGGCTCCCCATATCGACAATCGTCATAAGCGCCGCGGCCCGCAACAGCTGGGGCAGTCGCGCTCGCTCTCAGCCGACTCCGTGGCGACGTCTCGGTCACCGGCCGGTCAAGCGCGCAATCGGCGAGGTTCAGCTCTGGGCGATGTGGGGATTCGCCTCAGCCGCCAAGCGCGCGTGCTCGAGCAACGCCCGCACGTGCCGGCTGGAGTTCTCCGTCCTGGCCGCGAAAGCCAGGTGCATCGGCTCGATGCCGACGACCGAGCAGTAGCTCAGCCCCGGCAGGTGCGCGTACCGACGGGCATCCGAGTTGGTGATGCCGACTCCGCGTCCGGTCGCAACCGCGGCGATCCACTCGTAGGCCGTCCGCGCCCGGACGACCGGCTGTCCCACGTTCCACCTCGCGAGGAAAGCAGCGTCCGATGCGCGGTAGGCGACCGTTGGCAGGTCGGCAAGCTCGGTGGCGTCCAAGGTCCGCCTCGTCTCCAACGGATGCCCCTTGGGCAGGGCCACGCAGGGATCGATGGAGTCGACGACGACTTGCTCCAAGCCAGGAAGGCCGTTCGGCCAGTGCAGCACCGCGACATCCGACTCGTCGGTGTCGAGGCCGATCGACGCGTCCTCCCACGGGAACTCCTGGAACCGGACCTCGACGCGGGGACACTCCGCCTCGAAGGCGGCGAGAACCCCACGCGTCGAGTCTTCTACTGCACCCGCGAGGCGCTGAAGCTCATGGAGCCCCAACACGACCGGCTCCGCTGCCTCGTCGCGTGGTCGGCGTGGTGGTTCAGGACGAGTGGTCGCGCAGATCCCGGAACGCGTCCCGGATCTCGGACACCAGCAGACCCGGCTGTTCCAGGCCCGGGAAGTGGCCACCACGGTCCAGCTCGTGCCAGGAACGGAGATCGTGGTAGCGACGCTCCGCCCAGCTGCGGGCGGTCGGCCAGGGATCGGCCGGGAACAGCGAGCAGGCGGTGGGAGTGGTCACGGGTCGCGCGTTCTCCTCCTCCGCGCTGCGCGGCACCCATCTCATCGCCTCCCAGTACCACCGAGCGGAGGAGGCGCCGGTGCCGGTCAGCCAGTACAGCGCGATCGTGTCGACCTGCCGCGCCAGGCTCACACCGCCCCCGACCTCGGGGCGGGTGTCGGAGTAGGCGGCGAACTTCTCGCCGAGCCACGCGGCCAGGCCGGCCGGGGAGTCGAGCAGGGAGTAGCCGAGTGTCTGCGGGCGCGTTCCCATCAGCATCCCGAAGCCGTAGCCGTCGCGCAGGTGCGCGTCACGTCGGTCCAGCAGGCGCTGTTCGGCCGGGTCCGGTGCGATCCGGTCTTCGGACAGGGGCGAGGCCAACGGCATCGTCAGGTGCAGGCCCGCGACGCGATCTGGCGCCAGACGCGCCAGTTCGGTACTCACCTGAGCACCCCAATCCCCGCCGTGCGCCCCGAAACGCTGGTAGCCCAGCACGGTCATCAGCTCGGCCCACGCCCGGGCGGTACGGCCGGGGTGCCAGCCCTGTTCACGGGGACGGTCGCTGAAACCGAAACCTGGCAATGCCGGAACGACCACGTGGAAGGCGTCGCGGGCGGAACCGCCGTGCGCGACCGGATCGCTGAGCGGCCCGAGCACGTCCTCGAACTCGAACACCGAGCCCGGCCAGCCGTGGGTCAGCAGCAGGGGCAGAGCCGTCGGCTCCGGTGACCGAACGTGCCAGAACGCGATACCCAGCCCGTCGAGACATATCCGGTAGTGCGGGATCGCGTTCCACCGGGCTTCCTGCGCACGCCAGTCGTGCTCTCGCCACACGTCGAGCAACGCCGTCAGCTGCCGCAGTCCGATTCCCTGCGCCGCATCCGGCACCGTCTCGGGTTCGGGAAGCCGGACCCGCTCCAGACGAGCACGCAGATCGGCCAGGTCCTGATCGGCGACGCGCATCGGGAAGGGCTCGGCTTCGGGTGGCGCGCCCTCGGCGGAAGAGATGTCGATCATGGACGAAATCCTAGCGACGGGTCGTCACCGCTCCCATGCTCGAGATTGCGGTGCTGCGGTCGAGAATTGCGATAGACCGAGGGGCGGGCTCCGGCGTGCCGCAGGAAGGCGGTCGACAGCGCTGCCCGGGCCGAAAACCGCGTCCACGCTGTTCGAATGCTCGCGCGCAAGGCGGACCAGCAGCCGCGCCGGTGGTGAGTCATCCCGACCGCGGCGATGATCGTCCAGTTTGGACGCGTGGCGGGCCGCCCGCCGGGATGTGCTGCCGTGTAGCGGAATCCCCCGCCGATCTCGTCGTGGCGCTCAACCGCCACCTGGCACGAACGCCGGGTTCACTCCCAGACCACGACGTTGCGCCGCACGGGAGTCGCGGTGGAGTTGGTGACGAACAGGTCCGGGCTGCGCTCGCGGATCCGCTCGATGTCGGCGAAGACCTCGCGCAGGTGCGCGCGCATGGTCTCGCGGGCGCGCGGCGGGTCGTGGTCGAGCACGGCCTCGAGGATCCGGACGTGCTGGTCGACGAACACGCGCGGCGAGTTCGCCTCGTAGAGCCCGAGGCGGCGCGCGCGGTCGAGGTGGCCCTTCGCGGACACCACGGTCGGCCACGCGCTTTCGTGGCCGGACAGCCGCAGGAGTCCGCGGTGGAACTCCTCGTCGAGGGCGAAGAAGTCCTCGAGATCGATCTGCGGCTCCTGCTGGCGCGCCAGAGAGGCCTCCAGCTCGGCGACCACCTCGCCGTCGAGTTCCGCTGGAAGGTCGTCGAGTGCGGCGAGTTCGACGGCCTCGCGCAGGAACTGGGCGTCGGCCACGCGCCGCAGGTCGACCCGGGAAACGAAGGAACCGACCTGCGGAAACACCTGCACCAGCCCCTCCTCGGAGAGGAGGATGAGGCTCTCGCGCACGGGCGTGCGGCTCACGCCGAGGCTCGCGGCAAGCTCGTTCTCCGACAGCGCGGCCCCCGGCCTCAGCTCCAACGTCAGCATCTTGCGGCGCAGCGTCTCGTAGACGGCCCGCCTGCTGGTGCGCCCTCTGGTCCCCTCTGTCACGGATCCAACACTAGTAGACAAGCTTGCCGAACTAGTACACCAGTGCTTGACCCTCTCCGCGACAGATGCTTGTATACCAGTGCTGCTACACCAGTCGCGAGTCCTCGAAGGAGCGGATCCTGTGAGCAAGATCGAGCGGGCCGAGGTGTTCGTCGCCTCGCCCGGCCGGAGCTTCGTCACGCTACGTCTGACCACGTCGGACGGGGTGATCGGACTCGGGGACGCCACGCTCAACGGCCGTGAGCTCGCGGTGGCCAGCTACTTGCGCGACCACGTCGCCCCGCTGCTCATCGGCCGCGACCCCGCCCGCATCGAGGACATCTGGCAGTACCTCTACCGCGGCGCTTACTGGCGGCGCGGCCCGGTGACGATGACCGCTATCGCGGCCGTGGACACCGCGCTCTGGGACATCAAGGGCAAGGTCGCGGGCCTGCCCGTCTACCAGCTGCTCGGCGGCCGCTCGCGCGACGGGGTGCTGGTGTACTCGCACGCCAGCGGCACCGACGTGCCGTCGCTGCTCGACGACGTCGCCCGCTTCCGCGAGCTCGGCTACCAGGCGATCCGCGCGCAGGCCGCGGTCCCGGGCATCGGCGGCACCTACGGGGTGCGCAAGGGCGTGGTCTACGAACCCGCGGCCACCTCGCTGCCGGAGGAGCAGCCCTGGTCCACCGAGGCGTACCTGGACCACGCCCCGACGTACCTGGAGGCGATCCGCGAACGCTTCGGCTTCGGCTTCCACCTCCTGCACGACGTGCACCACCGACTCACCCCGATCGAGGCCGCGCGGTTCGGCAAGCGCGTCGAGGACTGCCGGCTGTTCTGGATGGAAGACCCCACGCCCGCGGAGAACCAGGAGTCCTTCCGGTTGATCCGCCAGCACACCACCACGCCGATCGCGGTCGGCGAAGTGCTGTCGTCGATCTGGGACGTCCAGCACCTCATCACCGAACAGCTCATCGACTACGTGCGCACCAGCGTGGTGCACGCGGGCGGGATCACGCACCTGCGGCGGATCTTCGACCTGGCCGCGCTGTACCAGGTCCGCACCGGCTCGCACGGCGCCACCGACCTGTCCCCCGTCAGCCTGGCCGCGGCGGTGCACCTCGACCTCACCGTGCCGAACTTCGGCATCCAGGAGTACATGCCGCACGCATCCGAGACGATGGAGGTCTTCCGCAGCGGGGTGCGCTTCGAGAACGGCATGCTCCACCCGTCGGAAGAGCCCGGCCTGGGCGTCGAGTACGACGAGAAGGCCGCCGAGCACTTCCCGTACGAGCCGCGCTACCTGCCGGTGGCACGCCGCCTCGACGGCTCGGTGCACGACTGGTGAGCGCGATGCTGAGCCGGTCCACGGCAGGCGAGCTCAGTCCGGAGATGCGGCCGCTGGTCGATCCCGGCGAGCTGCGGCCGCGAATCGTCCACTTCGGACTCGGCGCCTTCCACCGGGCGCACCAGGCGGTGTACACCGAGGCAGCCTCGGCGCGATCCGGGCAGCCGTGGGGGATCGTCGCCGTCGGGCCACGTTCGGCTGCCCCGGTCGAGGCCGCCCGCGCCCAGGACTGCCTGTTCTCGATGACCGAACGGGTGCCGGGCGAGGGCCGGATCCGGGTGGTCGGCTCGGTGCTCGACGCGCTGATGATGCGGGCGGACGCCGAGCGCATCGACCGGCTCATCGCCTCGCCCGAGGTGACCACGGTGACGTTGACGGTGACCGAGAAGGGGTACTCGCGCGATCCCGGTACCGGGCTGCTGAACACCGCCGATCCCGGCGTAACCGCCGATCTGACCGCGACCGCGGTCGGCGATCCGGCGCCGATGCGCACCGTCGTCGGTAGGCTCACCGCCTCGCTCGCCGTGCGCTTCCGGACCTCCGGCGCCCCGGTCAACGTCGTCTCGTGCGACAACGCGGCCGGCAACGGCGCCGCGCTGGCGGCCGTGGTGCACGGCTTCGTCGAAGCATCGGCGTGGCCGGACCGGGAGGCACTGCTCGACTGGTTGCAGACCGCGGTCGCGTTCCCCTCGACGGTGGTCGACCGCATCGTCCCCGCGACGACGCCCGAGGACCGGGCGGCCGCATCGAAGGCGCTCGGCTTGCACGACGAGACGCCGGTGGCGGGTGAGCCGTTCCGCCAGTGGGTGCTGGAGGACCGCTTCGCCGCCGAACGCCCGCCGTGGGAGCTGGACGGCGCGCTCGTCGTTCCCGACGCCGGCCCGCACCAGCTGATGAAACTGCGCCTGCTCAACGGATCCCACTCGACCCTGGCGTACCTCGGGCTCGCCGCCGGGTGCGACACCGTCGCCGACGCCCTGGGTTCGGACTGGGGCGAGCGGGCGGTCCGCCGCTTCGCCGCGGAGGTCTCGGCGACCCTGCCGGAGGCGGGGCTCGACGTCGCCAGGTACGTCGACGCCCTGGTCGAGCGGTTCGGCAATCCGGCCATCGGCCACCGGCTGCGGCAGATCGGTTCGGACGGATCGCTGAAGATCCCCGAGCGTTGGCTTCCCGCCCTGCGCGAGCTCCGGGCCGGCGCGACGGCCACGCCCGTGCTGGAACTCGCGCTGGCCGCCTGGGTCAACGCCACCCGCCCCGGCGACGGCGGAGGCCAGGTGTTCGGTACGGACGATCCGGCCGCGGAGGCGCTCGCGCGGTGCTGGCGAGGCGCCGCCGAACCGGCCGTGGTCGCGCGGCTGCTGACCGCCATCGGCGCCACCGACTTGGCCGAGGACGCGGGCCTCGTGTCCGCGGTCGCCGGCCACCTACCGGCTCTGCGCGCGGGCCGAGTCGAGTTGTGAGACCGCCCGCACCCCCAGTACGTGAAGCAAAGGAGCGCACGGATGACTGAGAGCACGCAGACGGAGCCGGACGGCTCCGTACGGCGGACGACGCGGGACCTCAGCCGCGCCGCCGTGTCCGGCTGGCTCGGCACGGCCATGGAGTTCATGGACTTCCAGCTGTACTCGCTGGCCGCCGCCATCGTCTTCAACAAGATCTTCTTCCCCGACGTGAGCCCGGCCATCGGGCTGATCGCCGCGATGGCCACCTACGGCGTCGGGTACGTCGCGCGCCTCGTCGGCGCCGTCTACTTCGGACGAATGGGGGACCGGATCGGCCGCAAGAGGGTCCTGTTCCTCACGATCATGCTGATGGGCGGCTCGACGACGCTGATCGGCGTGCTCCCGCCGTACCAGATGATCGGCATCGCCGCGCCGATCCTGCTCGTCGTGCTGCGGCTCGTCCAGGGTTTCGGTGCGGGCGCGGAGATCGCCGGCGCTACGGTCATGCTGGCCGAGTACGCGCCGGCGAAACGCCGCGGCCTCATCGCGTCGCTGGCGGCGCTGGGCACCAACTCCGGCACGCTCGCCGCGTCCGGGCTGTGGGCGGTGCTGCTGGCGGTGCTGTCGGACGAGCAGCTGCTCAGCTGGGGCTGGCGGCTGCCGTTCCTGCTGAGCTTCGTGCTGCTGCTGCTCGGCGTGTGGATGCGCTCGAACCTCAAGGAGAGCCCGGTCTTCGAGGAGCGGCCCGACGTCGTCGGCGGTGTCGCCCTGTCGCGCAGCGAGATCGAGAAGTCCGGTGAGCACTCGCTGGAGGCGGGGCTGCGCCAGAGCAAGGGCAAGGCGTTCCTGCTGACGCTGGGGCTGCGGTTCGGCCAGGCCGGGAACTCCGGTCTGGTGCAGACCTTCCTCGTCGGCTACATCGCCACGAACCTGCTGGTGAGCAAGTCCGTGCCGACGTCCGCGATCGTCTACGGCTCGCTGCTGGGGTTCGTCACGGTTCCGCTGGTGGGCGCGCTGGGCGACCGGTTCGGCCGTCGCCCCGTGTACCTCGCGATGACGGCGCTGACCATCGTGCTCGCGGTGCCGATGATGGCGACGATCGCCGCCGGGCACACCGTGGCGCTATCCGTGGCGATGGTCGTGGGGCTGAACATCGGCGTGCTCGGGCTGTTCTCGCTGGAGAGCGTCACGATGGCGGAGATGTTCGGCTCTCGGAACCGCTTCACCCAGCTCGCCGTGGCCAAGGAGATCGGCGGCGTCCTGGCTACCGCGATCGGCCCGGTGCTGGCCGCCACGCTCACCGCCGTGACCGGGCACTGGTGGCCCATCGCGGCGATGCTCATCGCCTATTCGTTGATCACCTTCGCGGCGGCGTACTTCTCGCCGGAGACCCGCGGTCGTGACCTGGTCCGGCTGGAGGACGCGGTATGAGGGCCGTGGTCGTGCATGGCCCCGGCGACGTCAGGGTCGATCGGCTGCCGGATCCGGTGCCCGGCGACGGCGAGGTCGTCATCGCCATGGAGTGGGGGGGCATCTGCGGTTCGGACGTGTCCTACTGGCGGCACGGCGGCTCCGGTACGGCGGTGCTGAAGCATCCGCTGGTGCTGGGGCACGAGGTAGCCGGGCGGGTCGCGAGCGTCGGCCGCGGGGTGGCCGGGGTCGAGGTCGGCCAGCCGGTCACCGTCCACCCGGCCGAGCTGGTCGGTCCCGAAACGCTGCCCGAGCGGCTCGCCGGGCGCACGAACCTCCATCCCCGGGTCCGGTACTTCGGCTCGGCGGCGTTCCACCCGCACACCGACGGCGGTTTCAGCGAGTTCCGGGCCGTGCGCGCCGATCAGCTGCGGCCGCTGCCGGACGGGGTGAGCACTCGGCGGGGCGCGCTGGCGGAACCGCTCGCGGTCGCGCTGCACGCGGTGAACCGCGCCGGGGACCTGGCGGGGCGGACGGTGCTGGTCAACGGGGCCGGGCCGATCGGCACGCTCGTCGTGGCTGCGGCGAAGCACCGCGGGGCTGGCACGGTGATCGCTGCCGATCTCGCCGCTCCCGCGCTGCGCATCGCAGAACGCCTCGGCGCCGACGAGGTGCGGAACCTCGCCGCGGGCGATTCGCTGCCCGAGGACGTCGAGCTGGTCTTCGAGGCGTCGGGCGCGCCGGGCGCGCTCGGGCCGGTGCTACGCGCGACCGCGCGCGGGGGCACGCTCGTGCAGGTCGGCAACCTGCCCGGCGAGCCGGCGCCCGCCGCCCTCGGCGACCTGGTGACCAGGGAGATCACCTGGATCGGCTCGTACCGGTTCGTCGACGAGATCACCGACGCGCTCGGCGCCCTGGCCGACGGGCTGGACGTCGACCCGCTCATCACCCACACCTTCGACCTCGACGATGCCGCGGCGGCGCTCGCCGTCGCGGCGGACCGGACGAGCAACAGCAGCAAGGTTCTCCTGCGGCTGGGCGAGGAAGGGAACGAATGACGCCGGTCGTGACCCTGGGCGAGACGATGGCGCTGCTGAACACCCCGGCGCAGGGACGTGTCGTGGCCGGTTCGGCGCTGCCGGTCGGTATCGGGGGCGCGGAGTCCAATGTCGCCATCGGGCTGGCCCGGCTCGACGTGCCCTGCACCTGGATCAGCCGCGTCGGGGACGACGCGCTGGGCTCGCTGGTGACGCGCGAGATCCGCGCCGAGGGCGTGCGGGTGCTCGCGCACCGCGACCCCGATGCGCCGACCGGGCTCATGCTCAAGGAGATGCGGGGCGGCAAGCCGTGGCGCGTCCGCTACTACCGGCGCGACAGCGCGGCCTCACGGCTGTCCACATCGGACATCGATGAGCCGCTGATCGGCGCGGCCGACGTCGTGCACCTGACGGGCATCACCGCGGCGCTCGGACCCGGGCCGCTCGGCGCCCTCGACCACGTCATCGAGCTCGCGCGAGCCGCCGGCACGCTGATCTCGTTCGACGTCAACCACCGCGCGACCCTGTGGTCGCCGCAGGAGGCTTCACCGGTCCTGGCCCGGCTCGCCGCGGCCGCAGACGTCTTGTTCGCGGGGCCGGAGGAGGCCGCGCTGCTGCTGGGCCGCGACCCCGGCGAGCCCTCGTTCGAGTCGGGCGAGGACCTGGCGCACGCGCTCGCCAAGACCGGCCCGCGCACGGTGGTGGTCAAGCTCGGCGCCCTCGGATCGCTCGCTCTCGACGGCGACCGGATCCACCGAGCGGCAGCGGTGCCGGTCACCGTCATCGACCCCGTCGGCGCGGGTGACGCATTCGTCGCCGGATACCTGAGCGGCCTGGTCGCGGGCAGTCCGGCCCCGGAATGCCTACGGATCGGCAACGCGGCCGGCTCGGCGGTATGCGGCGTGCCCGGCGACTGGGAAGGACTGCCCACGCGCACGGAACTGGAGTCGCAGGCTTTCGCCGGGGAGATCGTCCGGTGACCGAGTTGTTGAGGCGCTGCCCGGTCATTCCCGTTGTGGTGCTGGACGATCTGGCGCAGGCGCTGCCACTCGGCGCGGCACTGCTCGCCGGAGGGATCGACGTCGTCGAGATCACCCTGCGCACCGAAGCGGGAATCGAGGGCATCCGCGCGCTTTCGGAACTGCCCGAGCTGACCGTCGGCGCGGGCTCGGTGCTGCTACCCGATCAGGTCGACCGGGTCGTCGACGCGGGCGCGCGGTTCGTGGTGAGCCCGGGCGTCTCGCACGACGTGCTCGCTCGTGCCGCCACGCGCGGCGTGCCTGCGCTGCCCGGGGTGGCGACGGCTTCCGACCTGATGGCGGTGACCGCGCTCGGGCTCACCGAGGTGAAGTTCTTCCCGGCCGGGCTCCTCGGGGGCCCGGCGGCGATCCGCGCGCTCGCGGCGCCGTTCGGGGACTTCACGTTCATGCCCTCGGGCGGCGTAACCGCGTCGAACCTGGCGGACTACCTCGCACTGCCCCAGGTTCCAGCCGTGAGCGGGTCCTGGATGGTCGATCCAATCCTGCTGCGGGAGGAACGCTGGGACGAGGTCACCGAACGATCGACCGCCGCACTCCGCGCAGCGGGCGCGGAGCGCGGGTAGTCGTCCGCGAGCGGTTCATCCGGGCCCAGGGCACTCCTGGCAGCTCTGCCGCATCGAGCGCACGGCTGTGATCCCGCCCTCGCGCAGGTACCCGGCACTCACACCAGGTGTCTCATCTCGTCCCGACAAGGAGGGATGCCGATCAGAGCTCGTTGCAGGCGTTTGCAGCCGAGCCGGCCAACCCCGGCGATTGCCGGCTGAGGCTGCTTCTCGCTAGGTGCAGACCGCGTACTCGCCCCCGAACGGCCTGCTGTCGGAGCTGCTGCCGCCAGGACGGATTCGCCAAGCGAGATTTCCGTTGGCGTCGAAGAAATCCGCGTAGACGGGCAGGTTGTTGCGGTAGGAGTTGACGTGATCGCGGAGCTCGTAGACGAGGAGGGTCCAACAGCCGACTCCGGTTCGCTCGGTCACGAACCTCATGTCGTTGAATCCGGTGTTGTAGTACAGACACAGACCATTGGGCCGGCAGGCCTCAGCGGCCGAGGCCTGCTGCGGTGCGGCCACGGCGCCGGTGGTCGCCAGCATCACCGCGGCAGCGACGGCGACCCCGCCTCGCCCTACCCGTCGAATGAATCTCATCAGCAATTCCCCTCGCGTCCGATTGGTGCCCGGCCCGTCCCGGGCCCCTCCCGCACAAACGTCCGGATCGAAAGCGTTGTTGCCCCAGAACGCGCACATCACCCAGACGGCGGCCTCCGGCCTTCACGTCGTAGAGCTGCCACGAGGCGTACGGGTTCCTCTCGGGGAAGTCGGGCCCGACAGCCTTGAGAATCCTATTTGGACTTCCTGCCGGCACGGTCTGCCGCGCGTGCGGTCCGCCTCGGTCGGACCTCGGTGGCCGGGGCTTGCGCGGCTATGGCCGAGATCATCAGATCGACTGCGTTGTCGAACGAACTGCCCGCCATCCTGGGCAGTTCGTGCCGTACCGCGGCGATCGCGGGATAGGTCTCCGCGGGCAGGGCTTGGTAGGCATCCGTCCAGGCTTGCGCGTCCGCTTCGTACTTGTCCTTCGGCAGGGCCAGGGCGGCCACGTCCAGAGCCGCGTGACCGAGGACCGTGTCGATGAAGGCGTGGTAGTGCCGGACCGCGGTGCGGGCATCGAATCCCGCCCGCAGGAGCAGGGAGACACCGGTTTCCACCGCGCGGAACTCGTTCTCGCGGCGGGTGACGCGGGATGCGACGAGCACGGCCACCCGGGGTTGGGCCTGGTAGTTGTCGCGAATCCGGTGCGCCATCTCACGCAGCCCGGCCATCCAGTCGTCGCCGACCTGGAGGCCTTCCACAGCTCGGCCGACCAGGCGGTCCGCGATGGCGAGCAGAAGGTCGTCCGTGTCGTGGAAGTAGCGGTAGATCGCGCTGGGGTCGCAGCCGAGCGCGGCACCCAGGCGGCGGACGCTGAGGGCATCGGGGCCGTGCTCGTGGCTGAGCCGCAGAGCGCAGTCGATGATCGTGTCGGTGGAGAGCAGCACGCCGCTGCGCGTGCGGCGCCGTCGTTGCCGTTCATGTGCAACTCGCTGCGTGCTCGCCATCAGGACCTCCGGTGCTCGCTCGTGCGGTACTCCAGTATCGGCGTCCCCGCAAAATTACGTCAACGCCGTTGACTCAGCGAACCCACCAGCACTCCCGGCTGTCATCGCGTTCCTGTCGGCAACAAACCCGCACCCGCCCCTTACGACAACACCATTGACGTTATCTGTGCCCGGCTGTGTCATGGAGATCCACCGAGCACAGAAGGAGTGCTACCCCCATGGATCCGGTGCGATCCCTCCAGGACGCCAAGCCCGCCCCCTTCTGGCTGGACGACCCCGGACGACCGCAGGCCACCTCTGCGCTGGTCTCCGACACCTGCTGCGACCTGCTGGTGGTGGGTGGCGGGTACAGCGGCCTGTGGACCGCGTTGCTCGCCAAGGAACGCGACCCCTCGCTGGACGTCGTCCTGATCGAGGGCCGGGAGTCCGGCTGGGCCGCCTCCGGGCGCAACGGCGGCTTCTGCGCGGCCAGCCTCACCCACGGCCTGGGCAACGGCCTGCGACGCTGGCCCGGCGAGCTCGCCCGGCTGGAACGACTCGGGCGGGAGAACCTGCAGTCCATCGAGGACACCGTCCGGCGCTACGACATCGACTGCGACTGGGAACGCACCGGCGAACTCGCCGTCGCGACCGAGCCTCACCAAGTCGACGAACTGCACGAGCTCCCCGGGATCGCCGCACGTTACGGCAGCGAACTGATCGCCATGGACGCCGAGGCCGTGCGCGCCGAGATCAACTCGCCGACCTTCCTCGGCGCGGTCTGGGACCGGGACGGAGTCGCGATGGTCAACCCGGCCCGCCTCGCCTGGGGCCTCAAACAGGCGTGTCTGGACACCGGCGTGCGGCTCTTCGAGCACACCCCCGCCACCACCATCGCCGAGGACGGTGGCCAGGTCGTCGTCCGCACTTCCTACGGCAGCGTGCGCGCACGCCGGGTCGCGCTTGCCACCAACGCCTTCCCCTCCCCGCTCCGCCGCCACCGCCCCTACACCATGCCGGTGTACGACTACGCCCTGATGACCGAGCCCCTGACCGACGACCGGCTCGCCTCGCTCGGCTGGCGCAACCGGCAGGGCTTTTCCGACAGCGGCAACCAGTTCCACTACGTGCGGATCTCGGCGGACAACCGGATCCTGTGGGGCGGCTACGACGCCGTCTACCACTACCGCGGCCGGGTACGCGCCGAGCACGACCAGCGCCCGCAGGTCTTCCGCACCCTGGCCGAGCACTTCTTCCAGACCTTCCCGCAGCTGGAAGGACTTCGCTTCACCCACGCCTGGGGCGGTGCGATCGACACCTGCGCCCGCTTCTCGGTCTTCTTCGACACCGCCTACCACGGCAAGGTCGCATATGCAGCCGGCTACACCGGCCTCGGTGTCGGCGCAAGCCGCTTCGGTGCTCAGGTGATGCTGGACCTCCTCGCCGGCGAGCAGACCGAGCGCACCGCGTTGGAGATGGTCCGCCGCAAGCCGATGCCCTGGCCGCCGGAACCGATCCGCTCGGCCGGGGTCTCGCTGACCAAGTGGTCCATGGCGCGCGCCGACCGCAACGCCGGTCGCCGCAACCTCTGGCTCCAGGCCCTCGACCGGCTCGGCCTCGGCTTCGACAGCTGAGAATCCGCGAACCGAGGCCGCACGGCGTCACCCGCTGTGCGGCCTCGGCGTCGTCGGCGAGCTGCGCGCGAAAGTCCACAGTGGTCATCGCAAGGTCGTGGAGCGAGCCGCGGGCCTTTCCGATGGACGGCTCGCTGAATCGGTCTTCGAAACCAGCAGACGAGGAACGCGGCCCGGCTACGGGTAGCCGAGCCGCGTGGCGGACCCGCCGTCAGCTCAGGATGTCGTGGACCACCGCGCCTCCCGCCACGGTCAGCAGCACCCGGGCGTCTGCCAGGGGTGCCTTGTCCGCGGTGACGAAGCCTGGAGCGCAGATATCGCTGTCGAGCAGGGTGAGGTCAGCGCGGCGACCGACCTCGACCGCGCCACCGTGGGCATCGTGGTTGACGAAGGCGGACCCGGCCGTGAAGGCGTCGAGGGCATCGTCGAGGGTGAGCCGCTGGCTGGGCAGGAACGGGGCGTTGCCGCGGTTCTCCGGGTCGATCCGGGTGACCGCGACCTCCATCTGTGCCAACGGGTCCGCGGTCGTCACCGGCCAGTCACTGCCCATCGCCAACCGCGCCCCCGAGGCCAGCAGGTCCGCGAACGGGTACTGCATCGCCGCGCGCTCCGACCCCAGCACCGGCAGCGTGAGCTCGTCCATCTGCGGCTCGTGCTGCGCCCAGTACGTCTGGCAGTTGGCGACGACGTCCAGCTCCGCGAAACGCCTGACGTCCTGCGGCTGCACCACTTGGATGTGGGCGATGTGGTGCCTGCGGTCGGACGGGCCGTTGGCCGTGCGAGCCGCTTCGACGGAGTCCAGCGCGTTGCGCACGGCGTGGTCCCCGATGGCGTGCATGTGGACCTGGAAGCCCGCCGCGTCCAGTTCGGTGATGGCTGCGGCGAGCAACTCGGGTTCGATGAAGCTGATCCCGCGGTTGCCGCCCTGGCCGCCGCAGCCGTCGCAGTAGGGCTCCAGCAGGGCACCGGTGCGGTTCTCCAGCACCCCGTCAATCATGATCTTGACGGTCCGCGGGTGGAAACCCGAACCTGGTCCGCCGCTCGGGGCAGCGTCGGCCTTCGACCCGAGCTCACGGCGTGCCAGCAGCTCCGGGATCTGTTCCAGGCCCTGGTGCCGGTCCCACCACAGCGCCCCGACCACGCGGGCGGTCAACCGCCCGTCAGCGGCCAGCACCTGGTACGCCTCCTGGGTCTCGGGACTGACCCAGGCGTCCTGCCAACCCGTGATCCCCAGCGAGTGCAGATACGCCTGTGCGTCCAGGATCGCCGCCTCCCACTCGGCCCGGGCGGGAGGCGGTACGAGTTCGTCGTTCACGCGGTAGGCGGCTCCCTCGTGCAACGTGCCGCTGGGCTCGCCGGTGGCGGGATCCCGCTCGATCCGGCCGTCGGCCGGGTCGGCAGTGTCCCTGTCGATCCCCGCGACCTGCAAGGCGCGGGAATTGACCCACGCCCCATGTCCGTCGCGGTTGACGAGGAAGACAGGCCGGTCCGGCACGATCGCGTCCAAGTCCTCCTTGCGCGGTGTACCACCTGGGAAGCACTCCATCGACCAGCCGCCGCCGAGGATCCACGGCTCCGCGGGATGCGCCTGGGCGTACTCCGCGATCGCGTCCAGGTAGGCGTGGCGCCCAACCAGGTCGTGCAACCACAGCCGCCGGCGGTCACGTCCAGCGGACGGAGCGTGTACATGGCTGTCCTGGAAGCCCGGGACGACCAACCCGCCCCTGGCTGAGACGACCCGGGTGCGGCGGCCGGCCAGGTCGAGCACGTCGGATTCCTCGCCGACCGCGGCGATGATCCCGTCTCGGACCGCCACGGCACCGGCCCAACGGCCGGAACCGAGCCGGACCCGGGCTCCGGTCAGGACGAGGTCTGCGTGGCGGTCGGTCGCCGTTGTCATCTTGATGAGGTTCCTTCCACGTTGGAGTTGTCAGTGCTGCGGTGGATCGACGCGTTCCGCGCCGGGGATGAAGTACGGCGACTTGCGCACGTGCTTCTTCCACATGCCCAGCGGGATTCCCAGCACGAGAATCGCGACGGGCAGCAGGGTCAGGAACCGCCCGTTGGCGGCGTCGAAGGCGAAGCCGTCGGTGCTGGTCCAGTTCAAGTACGCGAGGTAGCCGCCGAGCCCGGCGAGCACGAGGCCCGACAACAGCGGAACGATGACCGCGGTGACGAGCAC
This sequence comes from Saccharopolyspora sp. NPDC045839, assembly GCF_056431645.1. Classification (NCBI taxonomy): domain Bacteria; kingdom Bacillati; phylum Actinomycetota; class Actinomycetes; order Pseudonocardiales; family Pseudonocardiaceae; genus Saccharopolyspora; species Saccharopolyspora sp. NPDC045839. The sequence continues at coordinate 85,316 of NZ_JBWKKH010000012.1, read as the reverse complement.
GCGCAGGTTGCCGAGGGCGCGTGGGAGGAAGAGCACGGCAGACGCGATTCCGGTGAGCGCGTAGGAGAACGAGACGAGGATGCCCACCGCGGTCACCGATCCGACGATGATCGTGTTGACCGTCCCGAGTCCCAGCGAGACGAAGGCGAGCACGCCCGAGATCAGCGCGATGACGGCGGTTCCGCGAGCCGGCGTCGCCCGCCTGGGGTGCAGCTTCGTCCAGACGGTTCCCAGCACACCATCCCGTCCCATCGCCAGCGCCCCGCGTGCCACCCCGATGAGGACGGACTGGATGCAGGAAATGATGCACAGGAACAGCACCCCGGTCGCCACGGCCGCGCCCACCGGCCCCGCGAGCTTGCCGCCGAGGTAGGGCAGCGCGGAGGCCCCGTGCTCCACGAGCTCTTCCGGCGTGATCGCCTTCTGGAACGAGACGGAGGCGAACAGGAACAGCGCGAGCACGATCAGCAGCGTGGTGAAGCCGCCTCTGGACGAGGTGCGCCGGTCGGCGGTCTCCTCGGTGACGGCGAACGCGGCTTCCCAGCCCCAGTACATGTAGACCGACAGCACCAAGCCCGTCGCAAGCACCGATGGTGCAGGAAAGACGGTCGGGGAGAACCAGGACCAGCTGAACTCTGCCACATCCCCGTCCAGCAGCGCCCAACCGCAGAAGAAGGCAACAGTGCCGGCCTCGATGACGACGAGCACCTTCTGGTACTTCGCGCAGATGTCGATGCCGCACGCCGCAAGCCACGTCAGGCCGGCTAGCAACGCCACACCCGCGACGGTCGCCACGAACTGGTACAGGCCGGGGTGCAGGGACGCGACGCCGTCGACTCCGAAGGCGACCAGGGTCTGCAGGCCGTAATCCCCGGCGAGCGGAGCCGAGTAGGCGAGGAAGATGATGCTGGAGGCCAGCATCATCCAGCCGATGAGGTAGCCCCACCAGGGACCGAGCACCTTGCCGACCCACACGTACGCGGTACCGCAGTTGCGGTCGTACTCGTTGAGTTTGGCGAAGGCGAACGCGATACCGGCGATCGGCAGGAACGCGAGCAGGAACACGGCCGGCAGCCCTGCGACGCCGATGACCGCTCCGATGGTGCCAAGGCCGACGCCGATCGACACGACCGGGCTGACGTTCGACAGGGCGATGGCGACGCCATCGGCGACGCCGAGGATCTTGGGCAGGGCGATCGATTTCGGGGCGGCCGATTCCGGAGCGGTCGGGCCGCCAGGGGGCCTGGGCGAGGACGTGGACATCACGCGACTCCTGGCAGGTGTGAGGATGGCGACGGGCGTGTTGCGCGGTGCCCGACATCACACCTGACCCCAACCCCCGCGTCAACGGTGTTGACATAAGGCGCGAATCTTCCGCGACCGCCAGAAGCAGTGCTGCCGTGCGGTAAGCATGCGGTTCACTCGCCGCTGCCGAGCGGGCGATGCGGCGACCCGGCCCGAAGCCTGGGGTGTGTCACCACTTTCGCTGCGACCAGCGAACACCACAATGGACGGGGTTCGGCACCTTCTGGTGGAGGTAGACCGAAATCGCGGGTGTGCGCGGACATCTGCCGTCCCAGGAGTCGACAACGTCCTCAATGGTCACATAGGACACTGAGCAGGAGATCTTCCTGGGACGGGATGCTGTCGATAGAATCCGCCGGATGAAGACGCCTCGTCTGCTGGACGGCCAGTTGAAGCTGCGGCATCTCGTGCTGGTCGACGCGCTCGTCCGGCAGGGCAGTGTTGTCGGCGCCGCGGCCGCGCTGCACGTGACGCAGCCAGTCGCGACGCGGTGCCTGCACGAGCTCGAAGAGATACTCGGCGTCCCGCTGTTCGAGCGCGGTCCCCGTGGCGTGACCGCCACCGTGTTCGGCGAGGCGTTCGCCGAACATGCCCGGGCCGTGCTCGCCCAGCTCACCCAGGCGGGTCGTCACGTCGCGGAACTCGCCGATGCCGATCGTGGCACGGTCGTGGTCGGCACCCATCTCGCGGGGTCGAACGTCCTCCTGCCGCTGGCGATTACCGACGTCAAGGCGGAGCACCCGCACCTGACGGTCATCGTGCGGGAGGGCACGCCGGAGGCACTGCTGCTGGAGCTGGAAGCCGGCCGGATCGACCTCGTCGTCGGCCGGCTCACCGCGCCGTCCGATGAGCAGTTCTCGCGCCGCAAGCTGTACGACGAGTCCGTCGAACTCGTCGCCCGCAAATCCCATCCTCTCGCGGACCGGGTTGACGTCGACCTCGCCCAGCTCACTGAGTTCCCGTGGATCCTGCCGGGCGTGGAAACCGCGCTGCGCCAGGAGCTCGAGGAGTTCTTCGCCCAGCATGGTGTTCCGCTCCCGGTCAACCGGGTCGAGACGACTTCTTTCCTCATCGTTCGGCAACTGCTGCTGGAAACGGACACCATCGCGGTCCTGCCCAGCCTCATCGCAGCAGAGGACGCCCGGGTCGGTCGCATTTCGATCTCGCTGGACCCGATCGGACACAGCGTCGGAGTGACGTTCTCCAGGAGCCGAACCCTGAGCCCGTCAGCAGAGCTGCTGAAGAACACGCTGCACGAGGTGTCCATGCGACTGTCCCGGGCGGCACGCGCCGACTAGGCGATTCCGAGGAATCGCTCTGCGTTCTCCCTGATGATCAGCTCCCGCCCCCTGTCGTCGAGGAATCCGCTCTTGCGCACGACGTCGCCGACCGGCCGCTCACCCAGCGGGTACGGGTAGTCGCTGCCCACCACCACGCGATCAGCTCCGATCGTGTCGACCAGCAGCCGGAGCGCGCGTTCGTCGAACACCACCGAATCGACGTAGAAGCGGCCCAGGTAGTGCGACGGCGGGAACTCCGACGTCCCGATCACGTCGTGGCGGCCGTACCAGGCGTTCTCCATCCGGCCGAGCCAGAACGCGAACGAACCGCCGCCGTGCGCGAAGCAGATCTTCAGCCGGTCGTCGATCCGGTCGAAGACGCCCCCGAGGATCAACGCGAGGATGGACAGGTGCGTCTCGGCCGGCATCGCCGTAAGCCACTGGGCCATCCAGCGGTCCAGCCGCGGCGAGCTGGCCATGTCCCACGGGTGCACGAACACCGGCACGTCCAGGGATGCGCAGTGCTGCAGGAAGGTGACAACCCCTGCGCTGTCCAGGTCGAGATCGCCGACGTGGTTGCCGATCTCCACACCCTGGTGCCCGTTGGCCACGCAGCGCTCCAGTTCCCGGCAGGCCGCGTCGGTGTCCTGCAGCGGGACCTGGCAGAACGGGATCAGCCGGTCTGCGGCGGGCGCGACGATATCGAGGGCCAGGTCGTTGAAGATGCGGGCGATCTTCGCCGCCTGGTCGCCGGTTCGGCCGTAGTTGAAGAACGCCGGGGTCGGGGAGACCACTTGCGCCTGCACGCCGTCGGCGTCCATGTCGAGCAGTCTCGTCCCGGCGTCCCAGCAGTCGGCCTGGATCCGGCGGAACTCCCTGGTACCCATCATGATCATGGCGTCGGACTCGGACTCGACCTTCAGCCAGGGCGCATCCGGCCCGGCCTCGGCCGTCAGATCCGGCCACCCGTTCGGCACGTAGTGGCTGTGCACATCGATGATGCCGGCCACGATCAGCCCTTGCCCGGGTGCAGCGCGCCGCACTCCCGGCAGGTGCGCGCTTCCTCGTCGGCGTAGAACTCGGCGAAAACCGGTGGCAGGTCGTCGACGATGTCCCGGACCTGCAACTCGATCTCGTGCAGCAACGAGTCGCATTCGAGGCAGTACCACTGGAAGCGTTCGAGCGTTCCTTCCTCCCGGACCCGTTCGATGACCAGTCCGATCGAGTCCGGGTCGGGCCGCTGCGGCGAGTGCGGGACGTTTCCAGGAAGCAGCCAGGTCTCGCCCTCCCGGATGTGCACCGTCTCCTTCCCGTCCTCGGTCATGACGTTGACGTGCATGTCGCCCTTGACCTGGTAGAACCATTCCTCGTACGGGTCGAAGTGGTAGTCCGTCCGCTGGTTCGGGCCGCCGACGATCTGAACGATGAAGTCCTTTCCGAGCGCCATCGTGCGGTTGTTCACCGGCGGCTTGAGCAGGTGTTCGTGCTCTTCGATCCACTCCTGGAAGTTGATCGTCTTCGGCAGGTTCGCCATGCCGGTTCCTCCTCATTGAGCGTTTTTCATCCTGGTCGGCCCGCCGGTCGCGGGTCGCAAAGCCGCACGTCGACGGGATGTCGCATGCGCCGCAGGCGCATAGCCCACCCTCGCAACTGGCACCGCCGCGGGTTCACCGTGCCCACCCCTCCGGGGTTCTCCCGGCGAGGACGGCCCCTCCGCCGTGTATTGGACATACATCAGGAGGGGCACCCACAGACCAGGAAGCCTCTGAGGTTCCGCCACCCGCACCGCCACGCAAAACGAGATTGGAAAAACCTCATTGCTTCCGATGTGCGATGGCCTGGATCTCGATCAGCAGGTGCGGGTGCGGCAACTGGTGCACCGCCACCGTCGTGCGGGTGGGCCCCTGCTCGTCGAAGTACTCGCCGTAGACCTCGTTGTATCCGCCGAAGTCGTTCATCGAGACCAGGAACGTGGTCATCTGCGCGATGTCGGACAGGTCGGCCCCGACGTCGTGCAGGATCTCGCGGATGTTCTCGATCACCGCTCGCGTCTGCTCGCGGATGTTCAGGTTCGTCGTGCCGAACTCGTCCACCTCGACGCCGGCGAAGGTGTTGTCCGGTCTCCGGGAACTCGTGCCGGAGACGAAGATCAGGTCGCCGACGACCTTCACGTGCGGAAAACGCCCCCGCGGCGTGGCACGCCCTTTGACGACGCGTGCAGCGTTCATGCTCTCCCCTTCACCGATACCGATCCGATGCCGGCGATCCGGCATGCCACAACCCCCGCCGTCAGCGGCGCTGCCGCGGTCGCCGCCCCGGCGAGCACGACCTGTCCGGCCCGCAGCGGGATCCGGTAACGGCGGCACGTGCCCAGCAAGGCGTGCAGAGCCCGGACAGGATTGCCGAGGACGGCAGCGGTGGAACCCACCAGCTCGGTTTCGCCCGCCCGCAGCTGCACCGCTCGGTTCGACACGTCTTCGACCGGACGCCACGGCCCCACCGCGTAAGCCGATGCCGAGGTGTTGTCGGCGATGACATCGGCGTAGGTGAACCGGAAATCCCGGTAGCGGGAATCGATGATCTCCAGCGCGGGGGCGAGTGCGTCCACGCAGGCCGCGATGTCCGCGGTCGGATCGTCCGGGTGGACATCGCGGCTCAGCCGGTAGGCGACCTCGGGTTCCACCTTCGGGTGGATGAAGCGGGAGAGGTCGACATCGGCCCCGTCGTCGATCCGCATGGCATCGGTGAGCCTGCCCACGATCACCTCGGAGACGCCCATCTGCGCCATCTTCGCCTTGCTGGTGAAGCCGAGCTTCACCCCGACCACTGATTCTCCGCGGGCCTCGCGGCGGGCGACCAGCGCGTCCTGGATCGCATAGGCCTCAGCTACACCGAACTCGTGGTCGTCGGCGAGGCTTGGTGTGTCCTGGCGGTTCGCCTCCGCCGTGTGCAGCCGGTCGGCCAGCGCCTCGATCTTCTCGGTAGGGATCATCGGTCCCTCCCCGCTGCCGCGTCGCGCCGAGCGGCGAGGTCGAGCGCGATGTCGACGATCATGTCCTCCTGGCCGCCGACCATGTGCCGGCGCCCTGCCTCGAGCAGGATCTCCCTGGCGTCGAGCCCGTAGCGCCGCGCCGCCCGCTCGGCGTGCAGCAGGAAGCTCGAATACACCCCGGCATACCCCAACGTGAGTGTTTCGCGGTCGACCTGCACTGGTCGGTCCCGCAACGGCCGGATGACGTCGTCGGCCGCGTCCTGCAGCGCGAACAGGTCGCACCCGTGCTCCCAGCCCAGCAGGTCGGCGACCGCCACGAACGCTTCCGCCGGGCAGTTCCCGGCACCGGCGCCCTGCCCGGCCAGCGCGACATCGACCCGGTACGCGCCGCGTTCGACCGCTGTCACGCTGTTGGCCACCGAGAGGGAGAGGTTCTCGTGCGCGTGGATGCCGATTTCCGTGCCTTCGCCGAGGATCTGCCGGTAGGCGTCGATCCGCTCGGCGACGCCGGCCGTGGTCAGCCGTCCCCCGGAGTCGGTGACGTACACGCAATGCGCGCCGTAGGACTCCATCAGCGATGCCTGTTCGGCGAGCCCGGTGGGCGAGTTCAGGTGGCTCATCATCAAGAAGCCCGACACGTCCATGCCGTGCTCCCGCGCCCAAGCGATGTGCTGGGCGCTGACATCGGCCTCGGTGCAGTGCGTCGCCACCCGAACACTCCGGACACCAAGCGCGTGCGCCCTGCGCAGGTGCTCGATCGTGCCGATTCCGGGCAGCAGCAGCGTGGTCAGCGTCGCGTTCTCGACGACCTCGGCCGCCGCCTCGATCCACTCCTCGTCAAGGTGGGCGCCGAAACCGTAGTTCGCGCTCGACCCGCCGAGGCCGTCGCCGTGCGCGACCTCGATGGCCGCGACACCGGCGGCGTCCAGCGCGCGGACTACCTGCCGGACCTGGTCGACCGTGTATCTGTGCCCCATGGCGTGCATCCCGTCGCGCAGGGTCACGTCCTGGACGTAGATCTTCATGCGCGCACCCATCCCCGGAGTTCAGCGATCCGCTCCGCGGTGCGAAGCGCGGCGGAGGTCATGATGTCGAGGTTCCCGGCGTAGTCGGGCAGGTAGTGGCCGGCGCCGAGCACCTCGAGGAAGACCGAGACCTGCACGCCGGTGACCCTTCGCCCGAGCGCGGGCACGAAGGTGTCGTCGACCGCGTCGAACTGCACCTCCTGCTTGAGCCGGTACCCGGGCACGTACTCCCGGACGGACTCGGCCATCTGCTGCACCGAGGCGGCGATCTTGGTCTGGCCGAACTCCGCGTCAGCTCCCTCGACGAGGCAGAACACCGTGTCGCGCATGACGATCGGCGGATCAGCCGGGTTGAGCACGATGATGGCCTTGCCGACCTCCGCACCGCCGACCAACCGGATGGCTTCGCTGGTCGTCTCGGTGAACTCGTCGATGTTGGCGCGGGTGCCGGGGCCGGCGGACTTCGACGAGATCGACGCGACGATCTCGCCGTAGGCGACCGGGGCGACCCGGGAGATCGCCGCGACGATCGGGATGGTGGCCTGGCCGCCGCAGGTGACCATGTTGACGTCCGGCGCGTCCAGGTGTTCGTCGAGGTTCACCGGGGGCACCACGAACGGCCCGAGGGCGGCCGGGGTCAGGTCGACCACCAGCTTCCCGTTCTCCCGGGCGATCTCCGCGTTGCGCGGGTGCGCCTTCGCCGAGGTAGCGTCGAAGATCACCTTGATGTCGGTGAACTCGGGCAGCTCGACCAGTCCGTCGATGCCGCGATGCGTGGTCGCGATCTTCAGGCGGCCGGCCCGGGCGAGCCCGTCCGACTTCGGATCGATCCCCGCCATCGCGCCCATCCGCAGGGTCTCCGAGACTCGCATGACCTTGAACATCAGATCGGTTCCGATGTTTCCGGATCCGATGACGGCCACCGGGATGCTGCCAGTGCTCATGCTCGTTCCTCTTCGATCAGGGCCTCGACCTCGCCCAGCCCGTCCAGCTCCAGCCGGAACCGTGCCGGCCCGTCGATCGGCACCATCGGGCCGAGCGCACCGGACATGACCACGTCGCCCGCTCGCAGCGGCTGTCCCCGCCGGACCAGTTCGCGAGCCAGCCACGCCACGGCCACGACCGGTGACCCGAGGCAGGCGTGTCCCGCACCGAACGAGACCGGCTCCCCGTCTCGCGCGAGCGTCATACCCACCTGCGAAAGATCCCTGCCCGCCAAGGGAAACGGCGTGGTTCCGAGCACGACAGCGCCGCTCGACGCGTTGTCGGCCACGGTGTCGGTGATGGTCAGATCCCAATCCGCGATCCGCGAGTCCACGATCTCGATCGCGGGGAGCACGAACTCGGTGGCCCGCAGCACGTCCGCAACGGTCGCGCCGGGAACGTCGATTCCGCTGCCCAGGACGAAAGCGATCTCGCCCTCCGCCCGGGGTTGCAGGAAGCGGCTCCTCGGCAACGGCTGTGCGTGGGCGAACACCATGTCGTCCAGCAGCACGCCGAAATCCGGCTGAAACACGCCGAACTGCTGCTGCACGGCCGCCGCGGTGAGCCCGATCTTGGCCCCCACCACCCGGGCACCGGCCTCGACCCTCGTGTCGACCACCCGGCGCTGCACTCGGTAGGCCGCGGCGACACCGGTGTCGCCGAGCAGATCGCGGACCGGTGGACACGGGGCCCGGGTTGCGGCCGCGGCGATCAGCCGAGTTGCGGCGGAGTCGATCCGGCTTTCGGTCGCTGCATCGAGAACTGTCATAGCTGCACGCACACATTCGTCGGTTCGGTGTAGAAGTGGAGCGAGGATTCGCCGCCTTCGCGGCCGATGCCGGAGAGCCCGACACCGCCGAAGGGCGCCCGCAGGTCGCGCAGGAACCAGGTGTTCACCCAGGACATGCCCACGTTCATGCGCTGCGCGACCCGGTGCCCGCGCCGCAGGTCGTTCGTCCACACCGAAGCCGCGAGCCCGTAGTCGGTGTCGTTGGCCAACGCGATCGCCTCGTCCTCGGTGCTGAAGGGGATCAGCGCGGCCACCGGTCCGAAGATCTCCTCCCGCACCGGTCGGTGGCCGTTCGTCAGCCCCGTCCACAGCGTCGGCTCGATCCACGATCCCCCGCTGAGCTCGGCACCGAGCTCGGGCACGCCCCCACCGGTGAGCACGGTGGCACCGTCCTGTTCGGCCAGTGCGAAGTAGTCGAGCACCTTCTTGCGGTGCGCCCGCGAGATCAACGGACCGGTGGTCGTCGAAGGGGCCTCCGGCGAGCCCAGCCGCAGTCCGCGTGCGCGCTCGGCGAGTCCGGCTGCGATGTCCTCGAAGACGCCGCGCTGGACGTAAACCCGCTCGGTGCACAGGCAGACCTGACCGGTGTTGGTGAACACCGACTTGGTCAACCCGGTCAACGCCTCGTCGAGGTCGACGTCGTCGAACACGATCGCGGCGTTCTTCCCGCCGAGCTCGAAGGACACCGGGCGCACCCGGGGCGCCACCAACTTCATCACCTGCGAGCCGGTGGCCGAGGACCCGGTGAACGTCACGCCGTCGATGCCGGGATGCGTGACCAGATGTTCGCCGGCCGAACCCCCGCCGAAGCCGTGCACCACGTTGTAAACGCCTGCTGGCAGGCCCACTTCCACGAGGACTTCCGCCAGCAGCGTTGCCGTGGCCGGGGTTTCCTCGCTCGGTTTCACCACCACCGCGTTGCCGCAGGCCAGTGCCGGCGCCACTTTCCAGGTCAGCAGCAACAGGGGCAGGTTCCACGGCACGATCACGGCGACCACACCGAGCGGTCTGCGCACCGCGTAGTTGAGCGCCTGCCTGCCGTCCGCCAGATCGGTGCGGAAGGATTCCTGTCCCGCAGCGGCCACCACGTCGGCGAAGGTCCGGAAGTTCTCCAGCGCCCGCGCGACGTCCAGTTCGCGCGCCTGGGTGATCGGCTTGCCGGTGTCGGCGACCTCCGCGGCGACGAACTCCTCGAAGCGCTCCTCGATTCGGTCTGCGGCGCGGCGCAGCAGCGCTGCCCGCTCGCGCACCGGGGTGTCCGCCCAGCCGTTGGCCAGCGATTGGCGAGCGGCCTGGACGGCGCGGTCGACGAGCGCGGCATCGGCCTCGTGCACGTGCGCGACGAGCCGCCCCGTCGCCGGATCGATCTGCTCGAAACCGCGATCGGTGTCGGGTTCGACGAACTGCCCGTCGACGAAGTTGCGCGTCCAGAGCCCGTTCTGTGCCGTCATGGCTTCCAATCTGAACTCCTCGGCCATGCCGATCAAATGCGCTTTTCCGCGCGAGGTATACCCGGTTCGCATAGCTCGGCGACGCGCCGACAACACCATGCTGACCTGCAGCTATGCCACCAGTCGCATAGCCGTGGACGAGATGGGCATTCGCCTTCGCCGGATCCTCAGCACATCCTCGACGCGACCCGGTGACGTTTCCCTGGTAGTCCCGGCTCGCCACCACGGAGGTTCCTGGAGATGTGTTCGGCAGCAGCAGATCCCGACCGCCCGGCAGCGCGGAGCGGATCAGTGCGGAAGGTCGCCTGGGCATCGGCGATCGGCAGCACTATCGAGTGGTACGACTTCTTCCTCTACGGCACCGCGGCCGCGCTCGTGTTCGACCGCCAGTTCTTCCCCGAGCTGGATCCCGCGGTGGGCACCATCGCCGCGTTCGGCACTCTCACGGCGGGATTCCTGGCCCGCCCGCTGGGTGGCGTGATCTTCGGCCATTTCGGAGACCGCGTTGGCAGGCGCAACACGTTGATCGTGTCGCTGCTGATCATGGGCCTGGCCACCACGATGATCGGCGCGTTGCCCACCCACGCCGACGTCGGAATCTGGGCCCCGGTCCTCCTGGTGCTCCTGCGACTGGTGCAGGGGATCGGACTCGGCGGCGAATGGGGCGGCGCCATCGTGCTCACGCTGGAACACGCCCCAGCGGGCAGGAAGGGCTTCTACGGTTCGTTCCCGCAGCTGGGCACCCCGGCCGGGCTCATCCTCGCCAATGGCGCGTTCCTCGGCTGCCTCGCGCTCGTCGGGAAGGAGGAATTCGTCCAATGGGGATGGCGCATCGTCTTCCTCATCAGCATCGTGCTCGTGGCCGTCGGCCTCTACCTCCGCGTGCATGTGCAGGAGAGCCCGGACTTCGTGCGGACGGCGCGGCGCGAGCGCGTCGATCGGGCACCGGCCGCGGTCGTCCTCTCCCAATACTGGAAGCAGCTCGTCCACGCCACGCTGGTCATCGTCGGCAACAGCGCTGCTGCGTACGTCTTCATGGTCTACGTGCTGTCGTACGGCACGACCGCGCAGAACCTGAGCCGGTCGTTCGTGCTCGGGTGCGTGATCCTTGGTTCTGTGGCCTGGTTGGTGTCCGTGCCGTTCTGGGCCCACCTCGGTGACAGGTTCGGCCTGCGGACGGTGTTCGTGCACGGATCGGTCATTCGCCTCGTCTGGTGCGTGGCCTTCTTCCCCGTCGTCGACACCGGCAACGAGCCGGTCATCCTGCTGTTCATGGTGTCGATGGGGCTGGTCCTGTCTGTGACGAACGCGCCCATCGGTACGTTGACCGCGAGCTTCTTCCCGGTGGCAGTCAGGTATTCCGGTGCCTCGATCAGCTATCAGATCGGCTCGCTGCTCGGTGGCGGCATCACGCCGCTGGTGGCCTCCGCGCTGTTCGCGGCAACGCGATCGTCGTGGTCGGTGACGGCCTACCTGGTGGCGATCTCCGTGCTGAGCCTTGCCGCGTCGAGCGCGATTCCGCGCCGGGATGCCGCGCCCGTCCACGAAACGAGCGCACCGACCGGGGTGCGCTGAATCTTCGACCTACCGATTTGGGAAGAGGGACGATGGAACTCGTCATCCTGGGCAGCTCCGGCGGACCGCAGCCGAACCGCGAACGATCCGCTCCCGCGACAGCGATCGTGCGCGGCGACGACATCCACGTGATCGACTGCGGCAACGGCGTAGCGAGGCAGTTGGTGTCGGCAGGTCTGCGCCTGCGCAACCTTCGATCAGTGCTCGTGACGCACCACCACGTCGACCACAACGCGGACCTCGGGGCCCTGCTCCACCTGGCGTGGACCGCAGGTTTGGCCAGTCCCGTCGACGTGTACGGACCGCCCCCGCTGGAGCACATGGTCAAGCTGATCCTGGAAGTCGGCAGGCCCGACATCGAGCACCGTGAACTGCTCGGCAGGCCTGAGTTGGCCGGCCTGCTGCGCGTCCGCGAAGTCGCAGAACCCGGGGTCGTCGCAGCCACCCGGGAGATGACCATCACCGCAGGCACAGCGCTGCACCCGCCGATGCCGGCGTTCGCCTACCGGGTCGACGCCGACGACTCCTCGGTGGTCGTGTCGGGCGACACTGCCGCCTCCGAGCAGGTCGCCGAGCTCGCCAGCGGCGCCGACGTCCTGGTGCATGAGGTTTACTCGCCGAACCACCTCGATCGGCTGCTCGCGGGCACGAACGCTGGAGTCATGGAGCTGCAGCGGCACTTCGCCCGCGCGCACACCGATGCCGAGAGCGCCGGGAGGATCGCGAAGCGTGCGGGCGTGCGCACCCTGGTGCTCTGGCACCTCATCCCGTACGACCTCGACGAGGACGAGTGGCTCCGGCAGGCGAGCCGCCACTTCGACGGCGAGATCCTCGTCGCCCGAGACCTGATGCGGATTCCCGTGGCGTAGGGCGCCGCAGCCGACGCGGGTCCGGGCTCCTGCCGACCTCCGGGTCATCGGCAGGAGCCCGTCGCGGCTCCGGGTGCTCCTCCAGCTTTCCGAGCTGATGGAGAATCGCTTGGGGCGCGCCGGAAACCGCCTACTTCTCGGGCATGTGCGTCGACACCGTGCGCAGCTCGTCCGCCAGCGCGTGCGCGGACGGGCTCAGTCTGCGTCCTTTGGCGACCGTCATCCCCACGCTGTGGCCAACGGGGTCCAACGAGAACGGCAGGGTGGTCAGCCGCAGGTCGTCGTGGGGGATCAATCTCGGCAGCACCGCGATCGCATCGGTCTCGATCAGCAGGTGGCGCACCGTGAGGAACGATGTGCACTCCACGCAGTTCGCCGGCATCGGAAGGCAGTGCTGGGAGAAGAACTGCTCCAGTTCGCGTCGCAGGACCGTCTCGACGCCCGGCAGGATCCATGGGTAGCCCACCAGTTCCGCCAAACCGCACGCGTCGCCTGCCGCGAGCGGATGCTCCGCCCGCACGACCAGGCAGACCGACTCGTGGTAGAGGGCGATCCGGGTCACCGATTGGTTGCTCGGCGCGGTCAGCCGACCGACGATCATGTCGATGCGCCCCGCTTCGAGCTCGACCAGCAGGCTCTCCGGGGTGCCTTCGCTCACGACCACGGTGAGCAGCGGTCGTTTCGCCTTCAGCTGCGCGATGGCCGCGGGCAGCAACATGTTCGACCCGGCCAGGTGGGTGCCGACGACGGTCGTGCCGCGCGTCGCGCCGGCGAGCTCGTCGACGTGGCGGCCGGCCTGGGCGAGCTGGGCGAGCACGGCACGCGCGTGCTCGGTGAACGCCTCGCCGAACACCGTGGGGGTCACGCCCCGCGGGCCGCGCTCGTAGAGCGTGACGCCGAGGATCTCCTCGACCTCGTGGAGGCTCCGCGTCGCCACCGGCTGGGTCACGTGCAGTGCCGCCGCGGCGCCCACCACGCTGCCCTGCTTGGTCAGGGCGTCCACCAGGATCAGGTGCCGGATCTTGAGCCGGCCGTCGAGCAAGCGGGGCAGGTCCATCAGGCGTCCTGCGGGAGCAGCGAACGCAGTTGCTCGCCGCTGGTCTGCTCGATCAGGGCGAGCAGCTTCGCGGTAAGGGCCGAGTCCGGATCCGCCAGGTCGAGGAAGACGTCGTAGTGGTTCCGCCCGGGTACCACGAAAAGCTCGCTCGGTGAGTGCTCGGCCCATCGCTGGTGGAATCGCGCGCTCTGCTCCAGGAACCCGCTGCCGTCGTGCTCGGCGACGGCGATCAGCGCCGGAGGACCGGGCTGGCGCGCGTGGCACATCGGACTCATCGCGGCCGCCCGGTCCAGGTCGAGGCCGAGCCATTGGTTGGCGAACGAGGTCACCAGCGGGCGCAGCTCGAACAGCCCGCTGATCGGCAGCGCGGCCTTGACCACGTCATCGGGCAGGCCGAGCTGCCGCTGCCAGCCGGCGACCATCGTGCAGGCGGCCAGGTGACCGCCAGCGGAACTACCGCCCACCGTGATCCGCTCCGGATCCAGGCCGTACCGGTGTCCGTAGTGGTGGACGTGCGCGATCGCCGTGCGCACCTGGCGCACGATCTCCTCGATCGGGGTGCCCGGCGCGAGCCCGTAGTCGATGCTGACCGTGGCAACTCCGGCGTCGGCGAGAACACCCGCCATGAAAGCGGTGTCCTCGCGCGACAGCATCCGCCAGTAGCCCCCGTGGACGACCACGAACACCGGGCGCGGGCGCGGCCCGACGCCCCAGATGTCCAGCCTCTGCTCGCTGAGCGGGTCATAAGCCACGCCGGTGAAGCCGCGCAGCCCCTCGACCGCGACCTGCGAACGCCTCCGGTACTCGGCGATCACGTGATCGAACACATCGGGCGAAACCGTGTTGCGCACGTTGTACGCGGCGTCGACGCTCGGATCGGACACCTGCAATGGCGGTTCGTCCATGCGTCCATCGTCATCACGTGCCACGAACCACACCAATACCTGTTCCCGCCGGACCTATACCTGTGGAACATGGCAAGCCGCAGTTCGCGGGGTTGCTGGACCATTGCTGTTCCAGCGGCGAGGACGGATGGCGAGCTGCACCGGCGTCGAGCGTGATCAGTTGCGGGGCTTCCCCTGTTTCACCGGGATGAGGCGATCGAGGCCGCGTTTGAGGACCCGGGCGAACGGCCGCTCGACCTTGGCCTGCAACAGGTGCGCGACCAGACACATCAGCGCGATCGTACCGCCGACCAGGAGATGGGGATTCACCGTTCCCGCCAGCCGGCCCATGACGATGAATCCGATGTACGCGTGCACGAGGTACAAGGGGTAGGTGAGCGATCCGAGGTTTGCGAACCAGGGGCGCGCAAGACGGTTCGTGACGAGAGAAGCAACAAGAATCATCACGACGAAGATCGCCGCTGCGACTCCTTGACCCCCAGTCATGTCCACAAGGGACACGGACCAGCGAAAACCCTGAAACCGCAGGACAAATTGGTGCAGTTTGCTGACGTCGAGCGCAGTACAACACAGTCCAGGACAGCACAATCCTCCCACTTTCCTCCCACCGCCAGCGTCAAAACTGATCACCTGAACATCGCCCTATGGAAATCAACTCCTCGACCGGACTGCCCCATACACCTGACGGGAACGCGGGGGGCCGGGGGTGTCGGCTCTGGCTCCTGGTGGGTGATCAACGTCGTCTCGGGCGACGGAGACCCGCTCCGCTGCGGTGATCACGATCGGTGGGATCGTGGCTGGTGGAGCGGATTGCTGCGGCCCCGGGCCGGGGTCGTGATCGAGCACATCGAGCCTGGCGGCGCAGTCGCGCGAAAGCGCGCACCGCTGGACGCGTCCTCGGCTACGCTGCCCGTCGTGTCCGAACAAACGTGGTCGCCCGATCCTGGGACGCCCGTGGTCGAGTACCGGTCCGGCCGGTCGATGTTCGTCGGCGGGCTGGCCATGTTCGTCTTCTTCGGGCTGGTCGCCGTCTTCCCCGACATCGGGAACGCGTCGGCGAACTCGAAGGCTGCTGATCTCCCTCCGGCCGCCGCGTCGTTCCTCTTCGGCGCGCTCGCGCTGGGCGGCCTGCTGATGTCGGTCGCCTCGATCCCCCGCACGCACCGCTTCGCCGTCGATGAACGCGGGCTGTGGTGGCGAGCCGGTCGCAAGTCCGACCTGATCGCGTGGGAGGAGTTGCGGGCCGTGCGCGGCCAGGAACCGCGCCCGCCGGTCAAGGGCGACCCGAGCTCGAAGGCGATGGTCTCGGCCCTGGTGCTCACCCCCGTGGACCGTCGCTTCGTCACCCGCCACAGCGCGCTGTTGAACCGCCTTCCCACTGCCGACCCGGAAGTGGAACTGAGGCTGCCGGGCGTCGCCGCGGTCCGGCAGCTGACCCAGGAGGTGGCCAGAGTCCGGCCGGACCTGCTCCGCTAGCGACCAGCCGCCGCCCAGCACGTGCTACCGCCGCATCGGGAGGGCAGCCAACTCCAGTACGCCGCACAGCCCGCCCCAGCCAGGACGGACGAGTCATTGGCGCCACTACTGGAGTGGGCCACCTCCCAGCTCGGCACCCTGACCGTCGCCAGGCTCGCCGAACGCGCCGCGCTGTCGATCCGAACTCTCGCCCGGCGGTTCGCCGAACAGCTCGGCACCAGCCCGGGACAGTGGCTGCTCGACCAACGCCTCGACGCGACACGGGTACTGCTGGAACAGACCGACCTTCCCGTGGAAGCCATCGCCACCCGGGTCGGACTCGCCTCAGCGGTCAACCTGCGCCGCCACTTCCGGGCACACCTCGGCACCACACCCGGCGCCTACCGACGGGCCTTCGGCGAAACCCGGAAGGAAAGAAGGCCCAGCACCTGACATGCCACGACCACATGCGACAGGTCGTGGACATGTGCTCTTCGGCCGCGACGGTCCTTCATGCCCGCCGCCCGCCGTCGACCGACATCGCAATCCCGGTGACGTAGGACGCGGCGTCCGTGCAGAGCCAGACCGCTGCCGCCGCGGCCTCCTCCGGGGTGGCCAATCGGCCGAGCGGCGTGATTGCCTCCTGCATCGCGAGCATGTCGGTGCCGGCTGCCACCTCTTCGAGCCCGGGCGTGCGGGTCGGGCCGGGGCAGACGGCGTTGACCCGGATGCCGTCGGTCGCGTAGTCGACCGCGGCGGCTTTGGTGAGCCCGACGATGCCGTGCTTGGCGGCCACGTAGGCGGGGGCGTGCGGGATCGCGCACAGGCCGCCGTTGGAAGCGACGTTGACGATCGCGCCGCCGCCTTTGAGCAGGGGCAACTCGTACTTCATGCACAGGAAGGTCCCGGCCAGGTTGACGTGGACCACGCGCTCGAACTCGTCCAGGGTCATCTGGTCGAGCTGCCGGTGGTGCGAGGCCATTCCGGCGTTGTTCACGGCGAAATGGAGGCCGCCAAAGGCCTCGACCGTGCGCTCGACGGCCGACCGCACGGAGTGTTCGTCGGCGATGTCGACGACGACGGCCAGCGCTTCGCCGCCGTCCTTCTCGATCATCTCCGCCGTCTCGGCCGCCGTCGTCTCGTCGATGTCGAGCACGGCGACCGCGGCGCCTTGCCGGGCGAACTCGATCGCCGCCGCGCGGCCGATCCCGCTGCCCGCGCCGGTGACCAGCCCCGCCTTCCGGGTGTTGTCGCGCATGGAGGCCGCGTCGCTCATGCCAGCGGCCCGTGGTTCGCCCAGGCGACCTTGTACGGGTGCCGCGACTGCCAGCGCTCGATGACCTCGTGCATACCGGGCGCGGCGAACGCCTTCGCCAGCGTGTCGGTGTCGGCCACGGCGACCTGCACGATCGCGGTCGCGATCAGCGCCGGAATGGCCTCCTCGCCGGGGATCGGAAGGTGGCGCCGGGTCGCGACCGACCGGGTGAGACCGGTGTCGAGCATGACCCGTTCGATGTCCGCCAGGTATTGGTCGAGCTCGCTGTCCGGCAAGGGCTGATCGAAGGAAACGATCATCGTGTGGTTGATCATGCCTCAATTCTTGACAGCGTGCGTGGCCTACGTCCAAGATCGATTCGCTATTCAGCGATAACCTGGAGGCATGATCGAACTGGAGAACCGCGAGCTCGAGTACTTCATCGCGGTCGCCGACGAGCTGCACTTCGGCCGGGCCGCCGCCCGGCTCTCGATCGCCCAGCCGGCGCTGTCGAAGGCGATCCGGCGGATCGAGACCCGGCTCGGCGTCCCGCTGTTCATCCGCTCCAGCCGCCACGTCGAACTCACCCCGGCCGGGCAGGCATTGCAGGAGCACGGGCGGCACGCGCTCAACGCGGTCAGCGCCGCCGTCCGCAACGCCCGGCGCGCCGGCGACGCCGAAGCCCACCTGCGGCTCGTGATCAAGCCCGGCGGCGACGCCGGCCCGCTGTCACCGATCCTGGCCGAGTACGGCCACCAGCCCGACGCCCGCCAGGTGGACATCCTGTTCAGCGGCGCGAGCGACCGCGCCGACTTCTTGCTTGACGGCCGGGCCGACGTCGGCCTGCTCTACGCGCCGTTCGACGATCTCAACGGCCTGGCCCACGAGACGCTGCACACCGAGGACCGCGTGGTCATCGTCCCGCCAGGCCACCGGCTGGCCGGGCGCACTACCGCGCGAATGTCCGATCTGGACGGTGAGACACTGCCGCGCTGGAAAGGCATCCCCGGAGGCGACGGCACCGGCCCCGAAGTCGCCGACGTCGTCCAGCTGCTCCACATGATCACGGTGAACCGGATGATCGGAGTGCTGCCCCGCTCCCTGGTCGAACCGGCCCCGACCGGCCTGATCCGCATCCCCGTCACCGACGCACCACCCAGCCGCCTCGTGCTCGCCTGGAACGAGCAGGACCGCCGACCGCTGGTCGCGTCGTTCGTGGCCGCCGCGCTAAGTCATCGCGACAGCGCCCCAACCGCGATGGTTCGGCCCCAGTCCAGCTAACGCCGTACATGCCTGACGTGCTGATCGCCTGCAAGACACCAGGGCCTGCTGCTGGACCGCCTTGCCGATTTCGGCAGCGACGAGCACCGCACAGCGAGTTCGGAGACATCCACCGGGTGGCGTCCTTCTGGACTGTCCACAACGGCCTGGTCACCAGCGGCCGCGAATACTGGACGGAGCTAGGATCGGACCCCTCTCCGGCATGGCGGGCGCCATACGTCGAGCGCATCTAACGCCCTTCAACGCGTGGCCCGCTGCCCTCACGGGCGGCGGGCCGCCTGCATCCGCATGTCGGAGTGCCTTCATTTCCCAGCCACCCCGAGATCGGCGTCGATCAGTCCACATGCGACAGATCAGGGCTGCGGTGCGATCACGGCCGCTTCTCCAGTACGCGCAAGGTCAGCGCTGCGGCGACAAAGCACGCGATCAAACCAGCCGTCCATACCAGGTCCGACACCGTGCACCTCACTCCTCAGCCAGCACGAGCACCAGAGGTCAAGTACACCCGCAGTGCCGACGCTTGAGTCCTGGATTTACGTGATCCGGGCATCCTCTGCCCGCATCCAGACGCGTTGTTGACACCACGACCGTTCACCGACCAGTTCTCGTCGTGCGGGACCCGGACTCACTGGCTCTAATGGCAGCGTTGTGGTTGTGCCTGGTCGGATGGGGTATCTAGCGATGGCCGATCTGCTGTGGGTGGTGCTGTTGATCGTCTCGTTCGCCGCGCTGGTATTGGTGCTGCGGGGATGTGAGCGGCTGTGAGCGCGTCCGAGATGCCTGCCGATGTCGCTGGTGGCGTACTCGCACTGCTGCTGATCGGGTACCTGTTCGTCGCGCTGATCCGCCCGGACCGGTTCTGATGCCGGCGGGCCTGGCGCAGGTGGGGCTTCTGCTCGTGGCGCTGGCCGCGGTGTACGCACCATTCGGGCGATATCTGGCGCATGTGTATTCCAGTCACGAGCACTGGCGGATCGAGCGGGCGCTGTACCGGTTGGTGCGGGTCGACCCCGATTCCGAGCAGCGCTGGAGCGCCTACGCCGTCGGCGTGCTGGGGTTCCCGTTCGTGTCGATCGTGCTGCTGTACCTGCTGCAGCGCCTGCAGCCGTGGCTACCGCTGAGCTTCGGGCGTGGCGCGGTCGATCCGGGGATCGCGTTCAACACCGCGGTCAGTTTCGTGACGAACACGAACTGGCAGTCCTACGTGCCCGAGGAGGTCATGGGGCACACCGTGCAAATGGTCGGCCTGACGGTGCAGAACTTCGTCTCCGCCGCGGTCGGGATGGCGGTGGCGATCGCGCTGGTGCGCGGTTTCGCCCGGGCCGAGGTCGATCGGGTCGGCAACGTGTGGGTCGACATCACCCGCGGCGTGGTCCGGGTACTGCTGCCGATCTCGTTCGTCGCGGCGATCGCGCTGGTGGCTCTGGGCGTCACGATGAGCCTCGCCGGGGGCATCGAGGTCACCGGCCTGGACGGGCAGACCCATACCCTCGCGACCGCACCGATCGCCGGTCAGGAGGCGATCAAGGAGCTGGGCACCAATGGCGGCGGGGTGCTGAATGCGAACTCCGCGCATCCGTTCTCGAACCCGAACGGTTCGTCGAACCTGCTGGAGAACTTCCTGATGCTGGTGATTCCGGTCAGCCTGACCCGCACGTTCGGGATCATGGTCGGGGATCGCCGCCAGGGGCACACGATCCTGGCCGTGATGGGCGCGCTCTGGGTGATCGTGCTCGGCGTCGTGTGGTGGGCCGAGACGCATCCCAATGGTCCGGCGACGGTGGCGGCCGGGGCGGCGATGGAGGGCAAGGAGACCCGCTTCGGGATTCCGGCATCGGTGCTGTGGGCGGTCAGCACGACCGGGACCTCCACCGGGGCGGTGAATTCGATGCACGACAGCTACACCGGTCTCGGTGGCGGCGCGCTGATCCTGAACATGCTGCTCGGGGAGGTCGCGCCCGGCGGGGCCGGGGCCGGGCTGTACGGGATTCTGGTGCTCGCGGTGATCGCGGTGTTCCTGGCCGGGCTGATGGTCGGCCGGACGCCGGAGTACCTGGGCAAGAGGCTGGGACGGCGGGAGGTCACCGCGGCGGCGATCGCGATCCTGGCCATGCCGGCAGTGGTGCTGCTGGGCAGCGGGATCGCACTGGCCCTACCCGCGACTGCGGATGCCATGAACAACAGTGGTGCGCATGGGCTTTCGGAGGTCCTCTACGCCTATGCCTCGGCCGGCAACAACAACGGCAGTGCTTTCGCCGGGCTGACCGTGACCAGTGGGTTCTTCCAGTCCACCCTCGGCGTCGCGATGCTGCTGGGGCGCTTCGTGCCGATCATCGCGGTTCTCACCCTCGCCGGATCGGTGGCGAACCAGAAACGGGTGGCCGCGTCGGCGGGAACGCTGCCCACCGATGGCCCGTTGTTCGCCGGTCTGCTGACTGGCACCGTGATCCTGGTGGCGGCGCTGACGTTCCTGCCGGCGCTGGCGCTCGGTCCGATCGCGGAGGCGTTGGCATGACCACCACGGAATCCGGGGAACATCCACGACGCGATCCACTGGACGCGCGACAACTCCACGCCCGGCGCACCGGGCGCACCGTGACGGCCGGGGCGTTCTCCCCGCGCCAGCTGTGGACGTCGCTGCCGGATGCGCTGCGGAAGCTCAACCCGCGCCATCAGCTGCGCAACCCGGTCATGTTCGTGGTGTGGGTGGGCTCGGTGCTGGTCACCGTGCTGGCCATCGCGGACCTGGCCACGGGGGCGAGCGCCAACGGCGGGTTCAGCATCGCGGTGGCGGTGTGGTTGTGGTTCACCGTGCTGTTCGCCAACCTCGCCGAAGCCGTGGCCGAGGGCCGCGGCAAGGCGCAGGCCGACCACCTCCGCAAGATGAAGAAGGAGGCCACGGCACGGCGCCTGCTGCCCGACAGCGGGGAGGAACAGGTCCCGGGCACCTCGCTGAAGGTCGGTGACCTCATCGTCATCGAGGCGGGCGAGCTGATCCCGGGTGACGGGGACATCGTCGAAGGAATCGCGACCGTCGACGAGTCGGCGATCACCGGTGAATCCGCACCGGTGATCCGGGAGTCCGGCGGCGACCGCTCGGCGGTGACGGGCGGGACGACCGTGCTGTCGGACCGCATCGTCGTGCGCGTCACCAGCAAGCCCGGTGAGACGTTCGTGGACCGGATGATCGCGCTGGTCGAAGGCGCGGCGCGGCAGAAAACGCCGAACGAGATCGCTTTGACGATCCTGCTGTCCACGCTGACGATCATCTTCCTGCTGGCCGTGCTGGCGTTGCAGCCGATGGCCGGCTACTCCGGGGCGTTGCAATCCGTCGTGGTGCTGACCGCGCTGCTGGTGTGCTTGATCCCGACGACGATCGGCGCGCTGCTGTCGGCGATCGGCATCGCGGGCATGGACCGGCTGGTGCAGCGCAACGTGCTGGCCAAGTCCGGCCGCGCCGTGGAGGCCGCCGGCGACGTGGACACGCTGCTGCTGGACAAGACGGGGACCATCACCTACGGCAACCGGCAGGCCACCGAACTCATCCCGCTGGGCTCTTCGGACCTTCGGGCGCTCGCGGAGGCCGCGCGGCTGTCCAGCCTCGCCGACGAGACCCCGGAAGGCCGCAGCATCGTGACCCTCTGCGCCGAACGCTACGGGCTCAGCGCGCAGGCCACGCAGCCGGAGCAGGCCGGCGAGTTCGTGCCGTTCTCCGCGCACACGCGGATGAGCGGCATCGATCTCAACGGCCGTCAGATCCGCAAGGGCGCCGCCGGTTCCGTGCGCGCGTGGGTCGGCCAGCACGGCGGCAGCGTCCCCGACTCGATCACCGACATCGTCGACGGCGTCGGCCAGGACGGCGGCACGCCGCTGGTGTGCGCCGAACTGGTCGACGGCCAGGCGAAGGTGCACGGGGTCATCCGGCTCTCCGACGTCGTCAAGCCCCTCATGGCCGAACGGTTCGCGGCGCTGCGTGCGATGGGCATCCGCACGGTCATGATCACCGGCGACAACCCGCTGACCGCCAAAGCCATCGCCGAGGAAGCCGGGGTGGACGACTACCTCTCGGAGGCCACGCCCGAGGACAAGATGGCACTGATCCGCTCCGAGCAGGAGGGCGGCAGGCTCATCGCGATGACCGGCGACGGCACCAACGACGCCCCCGCGCTCGCCCAGGCGGACGTCGGCGTGGCGATGAACACCGGCACCACGGCCGCCAAGGAAGCCGGCAACATGGTCGACCTCGACTCCGACCCGACGAAGCTCATCGACATCGTCGAGATCGGCAAGCAGCTGCTGATCACCCGCGGCGCGCTGACCACCTTCAGCATCGCCAACGACCTCGCCAAGTACTTCGCGATCCTGCCCGCGATGTTCGTGGCGATCCACCCGCAGCTCGACGCGCTGAACATCATGCGACTGGCCACCCCGGCCTCCGCGATCCTGTCCGCGGTCATCTTCAACGCCCTGATCATCGTCGCGCTCATCCCGCTCGCGCTGCGCGGCGTGCGCTACCGCCCCACCACCGCCGCGGCGCTGCTGCGGCGCAACCTGCTCATCTACGGGCTCGGCGGCATCATCACGCCGTTCCTCGGCATCTGGCTCATCGACCTGCTGATCCGCCTCATCCCGGGAATCGGGTGACCACCATGCTCCTGCGCCAGACGCTGGCCGGTCTGCGGCTGCTGCTCGTGATGACCGTGATCACCGGGATCCTGTACCCGCTGGTCGTCTGGGGCATCACCCGGCTCCCGGGACTGCGTGAGCACGCCGAAGGGTCCGTCGTCACCCAGCACGGCACACCTGTCGGATCGGACCTGATCGGAGTGGACCTCGTGGCCGCCGACCCGGCCCGCGACCCCTACTTCCACACCCGCCCCTCAGCCTCGTCCGACACCTCCCTCGGCCCCGGCAACCCGGCCACCTCCGGTGGCTCCAATGACGGCGGAGACAACCCGGACCTGCTGGCCGCCGTCGAACAGCGACGCGCGGCGATCGCTGCCCGGGAACGCGTCGTGCCCGAGATGGTGCCCGCCGACGCGGTCACCGCCTCGGCCAGCGGCGTCGACCCGCACATCAGCCCCGCCTACGCCGCACTCCAAGTGCCCAGGGTCGCCCGCAACAACGGCCTGTCCGAGCACCAGGTCCGCGCGATCCTCGACCAGCACACCGGAGGGCGCGATGCCGGGTTCCTCGGCGAACCCACCGTCAACGTGCTCCGGCTCAACCTCGGCGTGGCCAACGCAGCACGCCGTTGAGCCGAACGGCGTAGGACACTGGGCGTGTGACCGGAAGCACACCCAAGCGCCGTGGGGAGCTGCGCATCTACCTCGGCGCGGCTCCCGGCGTGGGCAAGACCTACGCCATGCTCGGCGAGGCCCACCGGCGGCTGTCGAGGGGCACCGACGTCGTGGTCGGATTCGTCGAAACCCACGGCCGAGCCAAGATCGCCGAACAGCTGGAAGGGCTGGAGGTCGTGCCACGCCGGACGCTGGTCCACCGCGGCGTCGAGTTCGGCGAGATGGACATCGACGCCGTCCTGGCCCGCAACCCCGAGGTCGCCGTGGTCGACGAACTCGCCCACACGAACGTGCCCGGCTCCCGCAACACCAAGCGCTGGCAGGACGTCGAGGAACTCCTGGAAGCCGGGATCACGGTGCTGTCCACGGTCAACGTCCAGCACCTGGAAAGCCTCAACGACGCCGTCGAACGCATCACCGAGGTCCGCCAACGCGAAACGGTCCCGGACGAGGTGGTCCGCCGGGCCGAACAGATCGAACTCGTCGACATCACCCCCGAAGCCCTGCGGCGGCGGATGGCCCACGGCAACATCTACCCCGCCCACAAGATCGACGCAGCCCTGAGCAACTACTTCCGCACCGGCAACCTCACCGCCCTGCGCGAACTGGCCCTGCTCTGGGTCGCCGACCGGGTCGATGACGCCCTGCAGCACTACCGCGCCGAAAAGCACATCACCGACACCTGGGAAGCTCGCGAACGCGTGGTCGTCGCCGTCACCGGCGGCCCGGAAAGCGAGACCCTCATCCGCCGCGCCCGACGGATCGCAGCGCGCGCCGGGGCGGACCTGCTCGTGGCCCACGTCCTGCGCAGCGACGGACTCGCCGGCGCCTCGCCCGGCAGCCTGGCACGGGTGCGGCAACTCGCCGAGGACGTCGGCGCGACCTTCCACACCATCGTCGGCGACGACGTCCCCGAAACGCTCCTGGACTTCGCGCGCAGCGTCGACGCCACCCAGCTCGTCCTGGGCACCTCCCGGCGCCCCCGCTGGGCACGAACGTTCGACGAAGGCATCGGCTCGTCCACCGTCCAGAAATCCGGGCCCATCGACGTGCACATGGTCACCCACCCCGAAGCACCCCGGGGACTGCGGTTCCCGCGCCTGTCCCGCAATCCGATTCCACCCTCGCGCCAGGTCTGGGGATGGGTGCTGGCCGCGCTGGCACCCGCACTGGTCACGGCTGCCGCGGTCAGCGTGCCGGAGCACCTCTCGCTGGCCAACGCCGTACTCGGCTACTTCCTGGCCACCGTGATCGCCGCTGTGGTCGGCGGAATCGCCCCCGCCGTCATCACCGCACTGCTCGGCGGTGGACTGCTCAACTTCTTCCTGACCGAACCCCGCTACACCCTGGCCGTCGCCGACCCCCAGAACGTCGTCACCGTCGTGATCATGATCCTGGTCGGCCTCATCGTGGCCGTCGTGGTCGACCGCGCCGCCCGGCTGGCCGAACAAGCCACCCGGGCACGCACCGAGGCCGCCTTGCTGGCGTCCTACTCACGCACCGTGCTCACCCACCCCGACCCCCTCCGGCGACTGCTGGAGAAGGTCGTGGAGAACTTCGGGCAGTCCTCGGCCGCGCTGCTCGAGCGAACCGACGGCCGCTGGCAGCTGGCCGCCTCGACCGGCCCCGACCCCTGCGGCCAGCCCGCCGAATCCGACGTCGACATCGAGATCAACCCCGACGTCCACCTCGCGCTGCGAAGCCGAGCAGACGGCGCGACCACCTTCCAGACCGCCGACCGCATCGTGCTGGAAGCAGCCGCTGGCCAAGCACTCGTGGCACTGCAACAACAACGCGCCGCGCAAGAAGCAGCCACAACCCAACGCGAGGCGGACGCCGCCCGACTGCGCACCGCCATCCTCTCCGCAGTCGGCCACGACCTGCGAACACCGCTGTCCTCGATGAAAGCCACGGTCGGCACGCTGCTCTCCCCCGACGTCGAACTCGCCGAATCCGACACGCACGAGCTGCTGACCGGCCTGGACGAGTCCATCACCCGACTCATCAAGCTGGTCAACAACCTGCTGGACTCCTCCCGGCTGGCCACCGACGCCGTGACGCCTCACCTCCAACCGGTCACCTACGACGAGATCGTCGCGCAGGCCCTGGCCGAAGTGGACCACCAGCACGACATCACCGTCGACATCGACGAACAGCTCACCCCGGTGCTCGCCGATCCAGGACTGCTCGAACGGATCGTGGCCAACGTCCTGCACAACGCCGTCGCGCACGGCCGAACACCCGGCCACGAAGCCGACGTACTCGTCCAAGCCAGCGAATACGCCGGAAAAGCCGAACTGCGCATCATCGACCACGGGCCGGGCCTGCCGAAATACGCCGCGGACACGCTGTTCGCCCCCTTCCAGAGGCTCGACGACCACAGCCACACCGGCATCGGACTCGGCCTGCACGTCGCCAAAGGATTCACCGAAGCCATGCACGGCGAAATCCGCGCCGAAGACACCCCAGGCGGCGGCCTCACGATCGCGATCTCACTCCCCACCGCAGCGGGCTAGCGGTCGACTGCCCTCCCCGGACAACATCATCAGGGGCCCATCGGCGCGCTGGAACGGACACCACGGTCTTGCGCGCACAGGCCGGGGAACTTCTGCTCGGCGGCACGGCTCCACGGCGGTCTGCGCAACCGGATTTCTCCTACGTGCCAAGGTCTTTCACTACTGCTGGCGAAACTACCTACTGGTTGCTCGAGTGCTGCAGGAAGAGCACGGACGGGTGCTCGGGATCGTGGAAGATCTCCTGATCGGCGGCGTGCATGGTGGTCCCGAGCGGTTCCCCGGTGCCGAGGTTGCGGGCGTAGCGGGGGTGGGCACCGCTGGAGACCTGCAGGCGAATCCGGTGCCCCTGGCGGAACCGGTGCGCGACCGGCCACAGCTCGACCGTCGCCACCCGAACTCCGTCCACGGCGGTCGGCTCGGTGTCCAGGCGCACGATGCCGTCGCTGAGGTTGGTGGAGCGGCCATTGGGGGCGACGTCGCACAGCCGGGCGAAGACGTCGGTGTGCAGCCTGGTGGAGCGGAGATGGATCTCCGCGGTGACCGGCCCGATGATCTCGCGATCCCCCGACAGCGGCGGGCTGGTGAACGCCAGCACGTCCGGTCGCGCTTCCAGTCGCCGGTTGTCCTTCGGCCCCGCGAAGACGGCCACCACGCTGCCGCCGAGCGACGGCGTGGGATCGGCGGGATCGTAGCGGTATCGGCTCGGCGCGGAGGCGACGGGCGGATACGGGTCGAGCCCGCCGTCGGCGTGCAGGTACCAGGGTTCGGTGTCGCTGCCGGGCGGCGGCCAGTCGCCGAGCTCGGCCCACCTGTTCGCGCCGGTGACATTGAGGCGCACCGGCAGCTCCGGAAGTTCCCGATCACCGCGCAGGGCGTGGTCGAGCACTGCGAAGGTCTCCCGCAGGAAGCTCCGGGAGTTCAAGCCCCGCCCATGCGACCACGGCCCGACCAGCAGGTGGATCTGCCGACCGGTCTCGCGCAGGGCCGCGTAGTCGGCGAGCATGCCGGGCAGGAAGAAGTCGTACCAGCCGCCGGCGAGCAGCACGGTGGGCGGCATGCGCTTGACGTTGCGGCGGTGGTCCATGCGCGCCCAGTACTCGTCCGGCTCAGGATGGCGCAGCCATTCCTGGAAGTACGGGACGTGTCGGCCCACGGCTGCCCGGTCCGCGTCTGCGATGCCCGGAACCATGACGGCCCGCCGGAGTTTTCCGGGGCCGGTAAAGGAGTTCAGCGTCTGGCGCACCAGAGAGCCGCGGGTGCGGAACATCGTGTGCACCACCTGAACCCAGCCCAGCGCATTGCCGAACGCGAAGACCCCGCCGGGGTACATGAACGAGTGGTAGAACTCCGACGGCGCGTCCTGGATGATCGCCGCTTTCCACTCCGGGATCTCCACGCCGGCGAGTTCCCATTGCACATGGCCGAGATAGCTCGTCCCCCAGGTCGCCATCGCGGCGGGAAACCACGGCTGCGCCCGCAACCAGTCCATGGTCGCGGGCGCATCGCCGGGATCGATGGAGAAGCCGTCGAACCTGCCCCCGGAGTCCGCGGTGCCGCGCATGCTCTGCTGGAACACCTGATACCCCTGCCCGGCGATAACGCGTGCCAGCAGGGCATAAGCCTGGCGCCGCCCGTACGGCGTGCGAATCAGCACCAACGGCGCGCGTTCGGCACCGACCGGGTAGTACCGATCGGCCATCAACCGCACCCCATCGGGCATCGGCACCGCGATATCACGCTGTACCCGCACTACGGCTCGTGCCGCAGGAAGCCCGAGAACCCGCCGCACGGCAGCACTGAGCATCGTCACCGGAACTCCTTGACCGCTTTGGGCAGGGCGAGGAAACGGCGCATCAACCCGGTGGCAACGTGGCTGCTGGACAGCCGGAGCATCAACGACCGCGCACGCAAGGACGTGCTGTTCGAGGCGATGAACAGGCTCTTGAGCCGCTGGCCTTGCCGCCGCCGCCGTTCGGCCACGGGCCGCAGGAGCTCCTCCCAACGCTGGAGCGCCCGGGGCACATCAACCGGGTTGGCGTCCAAGACGTTGCCCAGCAGCTCCGCGCCGCCAAGAGCCAGCGAGGCGCCGTACCCGGCGAACAGGCTCACGCACCATGCAGAATCGCCCAGCAGCACCACCCTGCCGGAACTCCACCGGCCCATCCGGATCTGGCTCACCTGGTCGAAGAACACCCCGTCACCATCGCCCACAGCGTCCAGCAGCTCGGGCACGATCCACCCGAGGTCGCCGTAGCGGCGGCGCAACGCCGCGGTCGCACCTGCCGCCAAGTCGGACTCGGGCTGCTGGCTGCGGAAGATGAAGAACGCAGCCGACCGGGCGTCGCGCGGGTTGATGACGCTCACGCCCCGCCGCACCAGGCTCATGCTCACCCCGGTGCCGGGCGCGATCGCCGCTGGCGTGTCATTGAGCAGTTTGATCGCGATCAGGTCGCCGAAGTCGTAGCGAAAGTCCAGCTCCGGCCCGGAAATCAGCGAACGCACCCGCGAGTGCAGTCCATCCGCCCCCACCACCAGATCCGCCTCGACCGCAGTGCCGTCGCTCAACCGCACCGCCACCCCGCCGTCGCGCTGATCGATGTCCTCGACGGTCGTGCCGAACCGGAACTCCACCGCCGTGTCCAACGCCTCGTGCAGGACACGCTCGATATCGCCCCGGAACAACGCCAGCGCGCGATCGCCCAAGAGCGCATGCTGCGCCTGCGGATCCATCCTCGCCAGCGGCCGACCTGAGGAGTCGACGTGCACCAACTCGAACGGCTCCGGCTGGGCCGCGCGCAACTGCTCGACCACCCCCAACCGCTCGGCCGCGTCGTACCCAAGACCACCGAGGTTGAGCAAGTACCCGCCGCCACGCAACGCCGCAGCACGCTCGACCACCACGACATCCCAGCCATCGCGCCGCAGCCGAAGCGCGGTCGCCAAACCCGCGATCCCGGCGCCCACGACCAACACACGCCTGCAAGCCGACATGACAGACCCCTTTCCACACGGGTTCTTCCGTCACGCCGACCAGGCTTCCCGGCACACCATCGACACCACTCCGGGCGCGATGCACTCACGGTATCCTATGTTCAGAAATTTCTGAAGACTCCAGAAACACGGAGGCGCCGGTGCCCACGCAGCCGGACAGCAGGCACACCGCCGAACGGCTCGCCCTAGCGCTGACCCACAGCGGCATGCAGCGCATGCCCGCCCGGGCGCTCGCCGCCTTCCTGTTCACCAACGAAAACGCCCTCACCGCAGGCCAACTCGCCGACGAGCTCCAAGTCAGCGCCGGCTCGGTCTCCGGGGCGCTGAAGATGCTCATCACCGTGGGACTCATCGAACGCGTCCCCGCCCTGGGCAGCCGCCGAGAGCACTACCGCATGCGCGACGACGCCTGGGCCACGCTGTTCTCCCACCAGAACACCGTCGTGCGAACCATGCTCGAAGCCGCCGAAGACGGCATCGCCGCCACCGAAGCCGGCCCCGCACAGCGACGACTGACCCAGATGCGAGACTTCTACCAGTTCGTCCTCGGCGAGATCCCGGCACTCATCCAACGCTGGCAACAGGAATCCCGCTGAACCACCTCGATCAATAGCACCAACAGGCCTGCCCCAGCCTCGCCGAGACAGGCCAGGCCCGCGTTCTGCTGACGACCTTGCTCGACTCCGGGCAGCGGCGAGTGACGAACACCGGCAGCAGCAGGCCCGTCAAATGAAGCCAATCCCGGTCGAACTGCAGGAATCTCGATGCGTGCGGCCGCCGCACAACGGAACGAACCGACCCCAACTACTCCTTTGGTGCCAGCGCGAAAATCGACAGTTTGCGTTCGATCGACAGCACATGAGTACTGCATTCGGACCACCATCGATAATGCAAAACTACGTTTGACGAAGGTTGCACTCATCAACTAAGGTCACGTCTGCAACAAAATGTTGAAGCGTCGTTTCGGTGCGGTCAGCGACCGCCCCGAAAATGACGATCGGCGCCGAATCTCCCGGCGCCATTTCTCGTGTCCGATTTCCCGGCAGTCGGATCACGCAGGTTCCGCCGATCAGCGCGGATCCTCCGTGGCATTCGCTGTGCCGTAATGCACTCGCGAGCGCCGAAAAGAAACGACGATCGAGCGAAGGGAACGGACTTGCCGAACCAAGAGCCGGATTCCAGTGGCGATTTTCCTTTTCCCCTGCTGCGGCGCCGGGGTTTCCTCGCCGGGGTGGGCGCGGTGGCGGTACCCGCAGTACTCGGCGTGGGGACCAGATCGGTGGCGTACGCGACCCCGAGAGCAGCGACGCAGGGACGGCGCATCTACTACGGAACCGTGCTGCACTTCCTGCGTGACCCCGGCACGCAGCCGGATCCTGCCGCCTGGCAGCTGTTCGATCCGGGCGCACTGGTGGTCGGCGCCGACGGCCGCGTCGAGTGGGTCGGCCCGGAAGGCGAGGTGCCGCCGGAACTCGGCGACGGTACTCCCATCGACCACCGGGGCAAGCTGATCGTGCCGGGCTTCGTGGACGCGCACCTGCACGCCAGCCAGGTGGACGTTATCGCCAGCTACGGCGAGCAGTTGCTGCAGTGGCTGGAGAAGTACGTCTTCCCCGCGGAGAAGGCCTTCGCCGACATCGATCACTCCCGCATGATCTCCGGACTCTTCCTGGACACGTTGCTCGCTTCGGGCACCACGACCGCGACCGTGCATCCGACTGTGCACAAAGCTTCGGTGGACGCGTTCTTCGAGGAGGCCGAGAATCGGTCGATGCGGATGCTCTCCGGCAAAGTCCTCATGGACCGCGAGCCCTACGCGCCGCCGGATCTGAAGGATCCCAGCGTCGAACAAGCCGAGGCCGACACCCGCGAGCTCATCGGCCGATGGCATCAGAAGGGCCGGCTGACCTACTCGATCACGCCGCGATTCGCGCCCTCCTCGACCGAAAGCCTGCTGCAGATGGTCGGTCGGGTCTACCAGGAGATGCCGGACCTGTGGTTGCAGACGCACGCCGCCGAGAACAAGGAAGAGGTCGAGACCGTCAAAGAACTCTTCGGCGGCCGTTCCTACATCGACGTCTACGACCGATACGGGATGCTGGGGAACCGGTCGCTCTACGCGCACAGCATCTACATCGACGACCAGGACCGCACTCGGTTGTCGCAGAGCGGTTCGACCATCGCGTTCTGCCCGACTTCGAACCTCTTCCTCGGCAGCGGGCTGTTCGATCTCGACGCCGCGCGCGCCGCCGGCGTGCGGGTCGGACTCGGCACCGACATCGGGGGCGGCACCAGCTACTCGATGCTGGCCACGTTGAACGAAGCGTACAAGGTCCTGGCCCTCCAGCAGCAGAAGTTGTCCGCCATGCGCGGCTTCTACCTCGCCACCCTCGGCGGCGCCGAGGCGTTGTACTTCGAGGACCGCATCGGGAACTTCCAGACGGGCAAGGAAGCCGACTTCGTCGTCCTCGACTGGGCGGCCACGCCGGTGCTGAAGAGACGGACCGAGGTCACCGCTGACTTCCAGGAGCGCCTGTTCGCGCTGATGACTCTCGGCGACGAGAGAGCGGTCCGCGCGACCTATGTGCTGGGGCAAGAAAAGTACAGCAACACGAACCAGATCGCGGTGCCACCGCGGTGAGCTGGAGCGGCGGCGGGGCCCGATCCCGCCGCCGCTCCCGACCGGTTCAGGTTCGGGCGCGTCGGACCAGTTGCCCATCTGCGTGTCAGAGAGTTCGGCGCTGTCATCCGCGCTTCACCGCGAGCCGCGACCACGACTTGCGGCATCACCCAGAATTCCGGCTTCCTCGAAATTCCACCCGTCGAGTCAGAAGGACGCACAACCAACCCGAACTGACCGATCGCGATCCATCTCCATCGGATCGTGGAATATCGGAACGTATGGCTGCCCTCCCCCTCCCGCCCGCCGGACGAGGTGGCATCGCGAACGCCCACCCGCGCTGAATCGATTGCCCACGCCGATCACAGATCCGGACAAGACAGCTCGCCTCGGCGGCATCCTCCACGAGTGCGAGCATGCGACTTGACCTGCACAGATGAGATTCTTCGGCAAGGTCGAGGTGCTCCGCGTTCTCCTTCTCACGCGACTCGCCCGCACTCAGCGCGCTGGCAGCGATCGGGTCGCCACCCGCTGCCATGGTGGGCGTCGGCTCGACCGCGTTCCTGGTGCTCGAGCGGACGCTGGGCACCCTCCAGCGTCGCGGGGCGGTGTCGTAACCAGTATCCGAAGAGCATATCCCGGCGTTGACAACTGGAGGAAACAGACAAGATCGATTGAGTATTTGTTCGTTCACGACAATGGGCGCGGCCGGAGCCTCGGCCATCATTGGTCTGGAGCGGCGGTGTCGAGCCACGGAGGGCGGGTCATGGCGATATCGCAGACATCCATCCGTCGTGGTCCGCGGACCACGTCCTCGATCGGCGCGCGTCCGGCCGGCCATGCGACCGCCTGGACGCCACCGACGGTGACCGCCCTCTCCCAGCCGATGCGGCGTTGCGGCTCGTGGAAATCCGCAGACTGGTATTACCAAGATCAGCGACCCCACTGAGCGAACCGCCGATTCCGGCACTGCAGGCCCGCATACGCTGCCGCACTGAGACGTGTTCCGACCTCCTCCGCGTCGCGGAGGGTCGATCAACGAAGCGCAGACACGCGCTGCGATGCACGCGCGGGATATGGCTAGCGCCACCGGCCTCGCACAGTGAGGTCAACGCGACATCCGCGACGCCGAACGCGTTCTGGCGACCAAAGATCCGCGACCAAACCGACCAATCGAAATGAGGAGAATTCCATGACCACGACTCAACGCCGCTGGCTGACTCAGAACGCTCACGACCGGCTGCGGGAAGAGCTCGTAGAACTGCTCGCCCACCGTTCTGCCGGTTCTGGGGACGGCGACGGCACGGTCGACAACGAGTCCGACCAATTCGTGGATGAGGGGCATCGGCGCGCCCGCATCCGCCAGATCCAGGAGTTGCTGCACAACGCGGTGGTCGGTGAGGCGCCACCGGACGACGGGGTTGCCGAACCCGGCATGGTCCTCACCGTCCGTTTCGACGACGACGAGACCGAAACGTTCCTGCTCGGTGCGCGCGACGGAGCCGACTTCGACGGGCTTGCGGTCTGCTCGCCCGAGTCACCTCTCGGGGCCGCGCTGGCCGGGGCCAGGCAGGGCGAACAACGGACGTACAACGTTCCCAACGGCGGCACAACACAAGTGACGCTCCTGCGGGCGGTGCCCCACGGGCAACACCGTCCGTAGACGCCCGGTCAATGCGGCAGCACACGCCCGGGACCACGCCACCAGCACAGAACAGGCGGCGGCCGTGGTCTCGGCAGTGCGACGTCGCAGGCGAGACGCGCAGGCGAAGCGGCTGACCGAAGAGCGCGACGCCGTTCGCACGTCATCATGGCCAAACGCGCTGAAGTCAACTCATCCATACTGGTTGGGACAGGTTTCGGCGACTGCTTTTTCGTCCGGCCTCCGGGTGCGAAGCCATGCCGCTGTCTGCGCCACTCCGCTGTGCACGCTGATCTGCGCTTCCCAGCCGAGGAGTCGGCGCGCCTTCTCGACCGAGGGCCAGCGCCGCTGGACGTCCACCTCGAACGACGGCACGTGCTCGAGGGCGAAGCGCTCCGGATCATTGCCCGCCGCGATCCAGCAGATGCGGGCGATCTCGGACACGGTCAGTTCCTCCGCGGCGGAGATGTTGAAGTCCTCGCTGAGCCCGGGCCGGCGATTCGAGCGCCGTCACGATCCCGTCGGCGATGTCGTCCTGGGCGATTCCGAAGGTGTTCCACGGGTCGACGACCACGCAGTCTGGCTTGGCCAGCTTGAAGATCGACTTGAGTGGCTCCAGGCCGTCGAACGCCGAGTGGTTCGCGGCCACCACAACCGCGTCGGCGTCTCTGACGGCCTCCTCGAAGCCCAGGGTGGGTGTGGCGACGAATGGGTCGTGCACGGCCACGTCGGCGAGCTCGCGCTCCAGCAACCTGATCAGCTTGTGCGCCAGAGAATCGCGTTCGTCGTCGGTGTCGCGCTTGAATGCGAGCCCGAGCACCGCGATCTTGCGTCCGACGAGGGGCCCGATCCGCCGCTCGATGCCCTCCACGAGGAAGTGCGGGACGGACTCGTTGACCCGGGACACTGCCAGCAGCATCCCGGGGGCATTGGAGCGCTCCTCGCCACCGCGGTGAGCTGGAGCGGCGGCGGGGCCCGATCCCGCCGCCGCTCCCGACCGGTTCAGGTTCGGAGTTCTCGGTGAGCCTCCTATCCCCCGAATCGGTTGTCGGGTTCCAGAAATGGGCCGCGTCATCGCGCCGCGCGGATCGCCGCCGAAATGCGGTCCACATCGGCCCGTTCCTGCTCAGGTAGCGGCGCCCCCGCGCTGTCCCGCTCCGCCGCGGCGGCCGCCAACAGCTGCCGGGCCCGCTCGGCGTTCCCGGCGAGGACGGCGGCTCCGGCGAGCCCTTCCAGCGCGAGGGCGACCGCGCGGGGGTCGCCGGTGTCCCGGGCCACTGCCAGGCCTTCTTCGTGGAGCTCGTGCGCCTGTTCCGGATCGCCGCGCAGTTCGGCGATGAAGCCCAGCTCAGCGAGGCTGTGCGCGATGCCCGGCGCGTAGCCCACTGATCTGTTCCAGTCCAGCAATACCCGGATGTGCCTTTCGGCGTCGTCGAGCCGACCCTCACGTCGGGCACCGAGGCCGAGTCCGGCTTCTGCGAAGAACCGGCCGGTCACGTGGCCCTTGCTGGCCGAGAGATCGCGGGCACGCTCGTGCAGCAGCCGCGCCTGGTCCAGATCACCGGCCAGCAGGGCGAGCCTGCCCAGCCCCGACAGCATGTCGGCCACCTGCGGCCACAGCCCGAGTTCTTCGGCCCGGCGCAGGCCGTCGCGAAGCAGGCGCGCCGCTTCGGCGTAGTCGCCGATGACCTCGGCCCGCCGGGCGAGGAGGCCGGCGGCCCGAAGCTGCCCCCACCGATCACCGAGATCGGCGAAGATCCTGGCGCTTTCGGTCGCGTCACGCTCCATCGTCGCAACATCACCGCGCAGCAAGGCGTGGTGGGCGGTGCTGCTCGACGCCGCGGCCATGCCCCATTCATCCCCGGCTGTGCGGAATCCGGCCAGGGCGCGATGCGCAAGCGTGTCGCCGACCGATTGGTCACCACCGCCGAGCAATGCCTCCGCCAGCAGCCATTCGGTGAACGCACGGCCCGCCGGATCGTTCACCCGGTCGAATCCGGCCAGCCCGGCATCCACCAGCGCGGTCCGGTCCGAATCGCTGCCGCTGAGCAGCATCAGCGCCGACCGCCAGCCGTTGGCCCGCGCCCGCAGGGCCGAGGCGGGATCGCCGGGCGTGCTCAGCGCCGCGTCGAGCAGCCGGACACCGTCGGCGAGCCGCCCGCGCAGGAACCAGTACCAGGCCAGCGCGTCGACGAGGCGGAGCGCACCGCCGGAATCACCGCGACGCACCGAATCCTCCACGGCGGAGCGCAGATTCGCGTACTCGGTGTCCACCACCGCGAGCCACCGCCGCTGGTCCGCGCTGCGCAGCCGGTCGCGCGCTCGTTCGGCGAGGGTCGTGTAGTACTCGTTGCGCACCTCTCGGACCAGGTCGGCCTCGCCGGTCTGGACCAGCCGATCCGAGCAGTACAGCGCGACCGACTCCAGCAGCCGGTAGCGCGGTCCTTCCTCGGTGTCGGTCATCGCGACGAGCGACCGGTCCACCAGGCGGGCGAGCAGGTCGAGGATTCGTCCGCGAGGCAGCTCCTCGCTCGCGCAGATGTGCTCGGCCGCGGCCAGCCCGAAACCGTCGGCGTGCACCGAAAGCCTTCTCAGCACGGCCTGTTCCGGTTCGGTCAGCTGCTCCCAGCTCCAGTCGATCACCGCGCGCAACGTCTGCTGGCGACGGGGCGCGCCCCGGTGTCCGGCGACCAGCAGCTCGAACCGGTCGTCCATCCGAGCGGCGAGTTCGCGGACCCCGAGCGCCCGCACTCGGGCGGCGGCCAGCTCCAGCGCCAGCGGAATCCCGTCCAGCCGGCGGCAGATGCCGGCCACGGCTGCGGCGTTTCCGGCATCGATGGTGAAGCCGGGAGCCGCGGCGGCGGCTCGGGCGGTGAACAAGCGGACGGCGCTGAACTTCGGCAACGCCTCGGCACCGCTATCCGCGGGCGAGTGCGGCAGTTCGAGTGCGGCGACCGCGTACAGGGCTTCACCGGATACGCCGAGCGGTTCCTGGCTCGTCGCCAGCACGCGCAGTCCCGGCACCGATCGCAACAGCCGCTCGGTCAGTTCGGCGACCTCGGCCACCAGGTGCTCGCAGTTGTCCAGGACCAGCAGGACCCGTTTGCCGTCCAGCGCGGCGATCAGCTGGTCGACCGGACCGGCGCTGGACCGGCCGTCGTCGCGGAGGCCCAGCACCGCGTGCACCGTGTCCACGATGGCGGTGTGCGAGGAGGAGCTCTTGTCGATCCCGGCCAGCTCGACGAACCACACGCCGTCGGGGTGCTCAGCGATCAGGGCGCGTGCCGCCTCGACTCCCAGCCGGGTCTTGCCGACGCCGCCGGGCCCGATGAGGGTGACCAACCGGTGCTCGCCGACCAGCGCGCACACGTCGCGCGTCGCTTCGGCCCGGCCGATCAGCTCGGTCAGCTGGCCGGGCAGGTTCGTTGGAGTGGTGGCCGGGCGGGGCGCGATCAGCGGGTCCTGCTCGAGGATCGCCTGGTGCACGGCGACGATCTCGGGGCCCGGATCGACGCCGAGCTCGGTGCGCAGCCGCTCCCGCAACTCGGTGAAGCCGGCAAGCGCCTCGCTCTGCCGCCCGGCGCGGTACAACGCACGAAGGTGCGCTGCCCGCAATCGTTCGCGCAGCGGATGCTCGGCGATCACGGGCGCCAATTCGCCGACCAGCTCGGCGTGTTCGCCCAGTTCGAGCAGCGCTTCGGCCCTGGCCTCCACCGCGGACAGCCGGAGTTCCGTCAGCCGGGCCGCTTCGACCGCAGCGAACTCCTCGTCGGCGACCTCGGCGAACGCGGCACCGCGCCAGAGACCGAGCGCGGTGCTCAGGGCGTCGGCCCGAGATCGGGCATCCGCTCCGCCGGTCCCGAGCAACTCCTCGAACCGGCCGGCGTCCACCGCGTCGGCCAGGACGTCCAGGCTGTAGCCCGCGGCCCGCGACACCACCAGCGTGCGGGCGCTCGGCTCGGCGGCGGCGAGAGCACCACGCAGCTGCGAAACCTTGACCTGCAGCGCGGCAGGCGCATCACGGGGCGCCCGCCGCGGCCACAGCACGTCGATGAGCCGGTCGGTCGACACCGAACGTCCACGGTGGACGAGGAGAACGGAGAGCACCCTCAGCACCTGTCCGGCCGGGATCGTGACCGGCTCACCCTCATCCGTCCACGCCATCATCGGGCCGAGCACGCCGAACCTCATATCCGTGACGATACGGTCCCGCCCGAGCGCCGTGTAAGGAGCGCGGTAGGGCGGCTGTAGGAGAGCTGTAGGCCGCTCCGGCGAAGGTCGTGACCACACGACGACAGCCGGAAAGGCAAATCCCATGCAGACGACGGACTCCTTGCGCGTGGCGATCATCATCGGCAGCACGCGGGCGCAGCGATTCGGCCCGACGGTGGCCGAGTGGTTCCACGACCACGCGATCAAGCACGGTGGGCTCGACCTGGACCTGATCGACCTCGCGGAGACCGGGCTGCCCGACGTCCTGGGCCACCCCAACGACGCCGTCGACGCCTTGGCGCCGCGCCTCGCCCAGGCCGATGCGTTCGTCTTCGTCTCGCCCGAGTACAACCGCGGCTATCCCGCCTCGCTCAAGACCGCTATCGATTCCTACGTCGACGAGTGGAAGGCGAAGCCGGTCGCCATCGTCTCCTACGGCGGCGTCTCAGGTGGCTTGCGGGGTGCCGAACAGCTGCGCCAGGTGTTGGGAGAACTGCACGCCGTCACCATCCGCGACGCGGTGAGCTTCCACTCGTGCTGGAACAAGTTCGACGACAACGGCCGGCCGCTGGACATCGACGGTGCAGGTGCCGCCGCGACGGCGCTGCTCAACCAGCTCACCTGGTGGGCCCGCGCGCTGCACGCCGCCCGCATCGCCCAGCCGTACCCGTTCTGAGCCCGGAAGGAGGCACCGATGTTGAAACGACCGGCGACAGCCCTGGCCCTGCTGGCCTTCTCCAGCCTGATCACCTCGCTGGACTTTACGATCATCTACGTCGCCTTACCCGATATCGCCCGCGACGTGGGCTTCTCCGCCCACTCCATGCAGTGGGTGGTCAGCGCGTACGCCATCTTCTTCGGCGGCCTGCTGCTGCTGGGCGGACGGTCCGCCGACCTGCTCGGCAGGCGGCGGATGTTCGTGCTCGGGATGGTGCTGTTCGGCGCCGCGTCGCTGCTGGGCGGATTCGCCACCACCACGACCGCCCTGATCGCGGCGAGGGCGCTCCAGGGGATCGGCGCGGCAGTGCTGTTCCCCGCGACGTTGTCACTGGTCAACACCATGTTCGCGGAGGGGAAGCAGCGGATCCGAGCGCTCGCGGTGTGGGCGGGGGCCGGTGCCGGCGGACTCAGCCTCGGGGCGCTGCTCGGCGGGGTGCTGACCAGTGCGTTCGGGTGGCAGGCGGTGTTCTTGGTCAACGTTCCACTCGTGATCGCCGGAACGGCGGCGGCGTTCCGGGTGCTGCGCGCGGACGGTCCTCGCGACCGTGGGCGCTTCGACGTGCCCGGCGCGCTCACCGGAACCGTGGGCACCACCCTGCTGGTGTTCACCGTGGCGCAGGGACCGGAAACCGGGTGGACCTCGGCACCTGTCCTGGGCGGTGGCGCGCTGGCGGTGGTGCTGCTGGCCGCGTTCCTGGTCATCGAGGCACGCAGTGCCGGCCCGCTCATGCCGTTGCGGCTGGCACGCAAACTGGCCCCGGTGCTCGCCGTCATCTTCGTGTTCGGCGCGACCATGCAGAACGTCGTCTACTTCCTCACGCTGTTCCTGCAGAACGTGTGGCGGTACAGCGCACTCGTCACCGGACTGGTCTTCCTGAGCCTTTCGGCGGTCATCGCGGTCGCGAACTTCACCGCCGAGCGGCTCATCGTCCGGATCGGAATCCGCACCACCCTGATCAGCGGTCTGCTGCTCGGCGCGGTGGGCGGTGCGCTGCTGGCCGCGGGGATGGTCACCGATGGCTCCTACTGGACGATCCTGACCGGGATCCTGGTCTACGGCGCGGGGATGGGCACCGTGTTCCCGACGGTGTTCGCCGCCGCTGGAACCGGTGTCGCCGAGCAGGAGCAGGGCAGCGCCGGTGGGCTGGCCAACACCTCCATGCAGGTCGGCACCGGCGTGGGGCTGGCGGTGCTCGTCGGTATCGCGAACGCCGGTTCGGCCGGGCTGGACGGTGACGCATTGCGGATCGCGACTGCGGACGGTCTGCGCACCACGGTCGTCGTCGCGGCCGCGCTCACCCTCCTCGGTCTGCTCGCCGCGGTGCTCCTGCCCAGCCGTCGAACGGTCAACGCGGACAACGACACCACAGCAGCCGAACCGGTCGCGGCTGCCTGAACACCCCCTGGTCGGGAGAGAAGGCGAGGAGAGCATGAGCACACCGACACATCCGTCCTACCGGTGGAGCGGTGAGGACCTGGACTTGGACGCCTACCTGGCCCGGATCGGCTTCGAGGGTGACCGCGCGCCGACGGTGGCGACGCTGCGCAGGCTGGTCTACCTGCACACCACGACGATCCCGTTCGAGAACCTGGAGATCGTCCTCGGCCGGCCGGTGCTGCTGGACGTGAAGTCGATGCAGGACAAGATGGTTCGGCAGCGCCGGGGCGGATACTGCTACGAGAACAGCGCGTTGTTCGCGGCCGTGCTGGAAAGGCTCGGCTTCGGTGTCATCGGCCTGGGCGGGCGGATCTTCATCGGCCCGGACAACGGGCCGCTGCCCGCCACGCACGCGGTGCTGCGCGTGACCACCGCCGAAGACGATCGAGCCTGGCTCTGCGACGTCGGCTTCGGCTCGGGCCCGATGGAACCGATCGAGCTGACCCCGAGCGATGGCGAACTCACCATCGGCGGATGGCGGTTCCGGCTCGAACTCGGCGCGGACGAACTCGGCGCGCAGGTGGGGGCGCTGCACCACTTCTCCCGCAACGGCTGGCTGAACCGGCGCACGTTCACGATGACCCCGCAGTACCGGATCGACTACGAGGTCGGCAGCTACTACGTGTCGACGTCCTCCCATTCGCCGTTCACCACGCGACCCATCGCCCAGAAATTCCGCCCGGAGGTCCACCACCTGCTCGACGGCGTCACCTTGAACACCCAGTATCCGGACGGAACCGGTGAAACCCGCGACGTGGACCGAGCCGACCTGCCGGAGATCCTGTCCGAGACCTTCGACATCGACCTCGACGATGCGGACGCGACGCAGCTCGTCGAGCAGCCGTGGCCGGCGGACCAACGCCCTTGACCCGGTGCCGCCGGGCCGGGGCACTCCCGCCTGAAGGTCAGGCCGTGAGCGGTTCGGGGTGCTATAGCGCCCCGAACCGCTCACGGTCCGATGTGGACGTGGCCAGACCAGTAGGCGGGGTTTTCGGTTCGCGGGAGCGGAGTTGACCCCGACCATTGCTTCCACTCGAGCACCGGTCGGCCGGCGGTGCGCCGAAGACCTCGGATTCCCTTGAACGCGACGACGCCCGGAGCCTCCCCCTTCTTGGAGTGGCCTGACAGGCCCTCCCAGCCACCACTCCGTCCGGCGATGCTGGAACGGACGTTCTCGACCAGTGGCGATACGCTCACCAGGCAGAGAGCTTCCTGGTGTGTAGTAGCCACTTAACGTCCACACGAGTCGCGATGCTGGTCCCCATAGCAACAACTCTCCTCTCCTCACTCCCGGCGATGCGCAGCCCAAGCCTTGCCGGCGGTGCCGCTGGTGCTCTTCGGGCACAGCATGGGCTCGGTGGTGGCCTTCGAGGTCGCCCGCAGGCTTGCCGACGTCGAAAGCGCTCCCCCGCACGCACTGGTCGTATCGAACATCACCGCGCCCCACCGGCTGCACCGGCGCGACCCGCTTCCCGTCACAGACGACGGAGTGTGGGAACACTCCTGCAGCATCGGTGGTATCCCCAAGCCGATCTACCGCAGCAGAGTGCTGAAGAACATGATGGCGCCGACACTGCGCGCGGACTACGAGATGCTGAACCGCTACCGATGCGACCCGTCGCCGCAGATCAGCTGCCCTGTCACCGTGGTGCATTCCGACGGCGACGTGCTCACGACCTTGGACGATGCTTCGGCCTGGAATGAGTTAACGGTAGGCACGTATTCCTACCGAGGCTTCACCGGCGGGCATTTCTACCTCACCGAACAAGAAGCCCTGGTCGCCCGGCTTGTGTCCGAACTTGGAATCGGCCACACAGCCGGACAGCCGTGCCCCTCCAGCACGAGACGAGCTCCGCCGACCGCACGCATACCATCGAACCCGTGCACTGAATCCTCTGCGGATCGCAGGTGACGGCTTGCCGGAGCACCGAAAGTGCCCCGGCAAGCCGTCGCGACGCTTTGCTCAACGCGGCATGCCCGGTCGGGACGCAAAGCGCCCCGACCGGGCATGCCGAACTTCTCAACGCGCCGTCAGGCTTCCACCCAGCCGTTGCGCTGCGCGAATGCTACGAGCTGCTTGCGCACTTGGAGGATCTGCCCACCCGTCAGACCGGGCGCGGTCTCGATCAGCACATCTGTGATCTGCTGGGAGAACTCGGCCACCGGCAGAACGTCGCACAGCTCTTCATCGTCACCGCTGCGGGTTTCGTCCGCGACCTCCGCCGCCTGCGAAGCCGCGCCGAGCCGGTGCACAGCCACTGCCTTGGTGCCCTGAGTGCCGGGCATCGCCTCGAACCCGACCCGCATACCGCCGCGGAGATTCTGCTTGAGCTCCTCATCCAGAATGGACGCATGCAGGAATACGTCCTCGCCACCGGTATCCGGCGCGATAAAACCGAACCCTCTGGTCTCGTCGTACTTAACGATCTTACCCGTTTCCACCGCTTCAGCCTCGCAAACCGCTAGTGCACGCTTCCGCACCGCCAACAAATACATCCGAAGTATAGCTCCCCCTACGCGGAAAACAAAGGCCACAGCGCGCGACATCCACCACAATCCCGATGACCAAAAACGAGAACGCGATCACGGGCTATCTTGAATTGCCCGTGATCGCGTCACGTGCCGGTGCTCCTATGCGCGGTAAGGAGCCACCAGCAATCTAGCGGAACCCGGCTAATGATTCTCGTCGGTTTCCCCCAGAACCTGTGCCGCCTCCACCCGCTTGCGGACGAAGAACCAGCCGATCACCAGGGCTGCCACAAGCACCGGGACGCACAGCAACGTCACCCGCCCCGCCGGCACGTCGAACCACATCAGAACCGCGACGGACAACAGGAACGCGATCGTCACGACCTGAGTGATCGGCGAGCCGGGCAGGCGGTAGGTCGGTCGAAGTACCGCGCCGGTCTTCGCCTTGCGCACGAAGAGAAGGTGGCACAGCATGATCATGCCCCAGGTGGTGATGATCGCGATCGCGGCGAAGTTCAGCACGATCTCGAAGGCTGCGGCGGGGACAAGGTAGTTCAGCCCCACACCGAGCACGCAGACCGCGCCGGTGAGCAGGATTCCGCCGTAAGGAACCTGGCTGCGGTTCATCAGGCCAGTGAACTTCGGGGCGGAACCGGAGGCCGCCATAGACCGCAGGATGCGACCGGTCGAGTAAAGCCCCGAGTTGAGGCTGGACATCGCGGCGGTGAGAACAACCAGGTTCATCACGTCACCGACCGCGGGGACTCCGAGGTGGGACAGGACCGTGACGAAGGGGCTTTCGCCCTTCTGGTAAGCGTCCCACGGCAGCAACATCGAAAGCAGGATGACCGATCCGACGTAGAAGATGCCGATCCGCCACATGATCGAGTTGATCGCCTTGGGCATGATCTTCTCGGGGTCCTTCGTCTCCCCCGCGGCCACGCCGACCAGCTCGATGGCGGCATAGGCGAAGACGATTCCTTGGACTACGAGGATCAAGGGCATCAGGCCGTTGGGCAGCACACCGCCATTGTCGAAGATCAACTGCGGCCCGGGGACGGTGCCGTCGATCGGATGCGCCACGGCCAGCAGGCCGATTCCGATGACCATGAAGACGACCAGCGCACCGACCTTGATGATCGCGAACCAGAACTCCATCTCGCCGAAGAGCTTCACCGAGACCAGGTTCAGCGCAAGCACGATCACCAGCGCCGCCAGCGCCAGCACCCACTGCGGAACCGGGGTGAACAGGCTCCAGTAGTGCGCGTACAGCGAAATCGCGGTGATGTCGGCGATACCGGTGGTGGCCCAGTTCAGGAAGTACATCCACCCAGCGACGAAAGCGCCCTTTTCGCCCATGAATTCCCGCGCATAGGAAACGAATGCGCCGGACGACGGCCGGTACAGGATCAGCTCCCCCAGAGCCCGCACCACGAAGAAGGCGAACACACCACAGACGGCATACGCGATGGCCAATGCAGGACCGGCCTGCGCCAATCGCCCGCCCGCGCCGAGGAAAAGCCCGGTGCCGATCGCGCCCCCGATCGCGATCATGTTGATGTGCCTGGCTTTCAAGGACTTGCTGTAGCCCATGTCGCCGACATCGACATGCTCTCGCAGCTCTGGTCGGCCTTCATCCCGCACGGTTCGGTCAGTCACTCGATCCAACTCGTTTCCGGTGTCGTTTCGTCACACGCGAATATGACGCGCGGCCGATCCTCACGCTTGTTCCGCTCTTGGCGAATGAAGAGCAATGCTGACCCCTGGGTAGCTACCCGTCAAGAATTCGTTGCAAGGACGGGACTTCCGGGCAACCCCGATGGGGGCGTGGGGGCACCGCGGACGAGCGATTCCCGCGAGCAACCCGGTACACGATCACGCAGCTTCCTTGGTGCGCCGCGCGCCCGCCAAAGCATCCGGGCGCGGAGACGACACCCGCAGAAGCCGCACGGGTGGAAGCGTCGAACTGTGAACTGGGTCAACTTGTCCAGCCCGAAAGTGCACGTATGCCCTGAAGTATCGCGAAACGCGCGCTCGCTGCGTAGCTTCGAGGTCACGAGCCTGTTAGGTGGAATACATCGAGATCTGACCTGGACACGGCGTGAGCCGGCAAAGGCCGCGTACCCGCACTCGACTTCCACATCGGTGGCTCGCACGTCACGTCCCAGACTGACGCTGACAGAATGGCAATGCCCAGTGGAGGCGATCAACGTGAGTGACGTTCGGTGGCTGCCAGTGAACGGCGCCAGACACGCCATGCGCAAGGAGCAACATCAGCGTGAACTCGGGACCGAGGTCGTAGCGCTCTGCGGCGAGGTGATCACGCTGATCCGACC
Organism: Saccharopolyspora sp. NPDC045839; assembly: GCF_056431645.1. Taxonomy (NCBI): domain Bacteria; kingdom Bacillati; phylum Actinomycetota; class Actinomycetes; order Pseudonocardiales; family Pseudonocardiaceae; genus Saccharopolyspora; species Saccharopolyspora sp. NPDC045839. The sequence continues at coordinate 40,848 of NZ_JBWKKH010000012.1, read as the reverse complement.
GAGTGAGACCGATTGGTTCTGGGACAGCTGCCCGGAATGCTGGTCCGCCGCCAAGATCATGAACAGCACGCCGACTTTCGCGAGGACCCTGCACCGCCTGTGAAACGCCGCACGACGATGTTGTCCACAGCGCCAGCTCCAGCGCGTCCAGCACCAGCGAGGCGTCCCGACTGGTGCCGGCTTTCCACCCCACGATCCGGCGGGAGAACACGTCCAGGACGAACGCAACATACACCGTGCCCGACCACGTCGGAACATACGTGAGGTCCGCAACCCACAGGGCATTCGGCCGGCCGGCGGCGAAGTCCCGGTTGACCAGATCACCGGCCCGCACACCGTCTTTCGCCGGGATCGTGGTCCGCTTGGGTGCGCCTCGCACGACACCGCTGATGCCCAGCTGACGCATCAGCCGCTCGACGGTGCAGCGAGCCACCTCGATGCCCTTTCGGCGATTCCCCGCCAGCACTCGATGGCTTTCTTCTCGCCCCGCAGCCGTTTGTACTTCGTGTGAATCCAGCGTCATCAATGCCTACCTGGCGCGTGCCTCCCTCGCTGTAAGACAGCTCGGACGCGCACGTTCGTCTCCCCTCTCTGGATCCCGAGCGGACACAGCACTCCCTGAACCTGCCCAAATAGGCATGTATTGATGATCGCAAGGGCACAGCCGCGGTCAAGCGGTATCGTCTCTGACGATAGAACCGTAAAAATTTGCCGAACTCGCGGCGTACATCTGGGGTAGTCCGATTCCCCGCAGGTCGAGAACGGAGAATTCTGCCGGAGGTGGGGAGCGGGAGTATCTGCTACGATCGCCCGGTTTCCTTGCGCGTATTTCTTGTGGCCCCGTTGCTTGCATGTGAAGCGGCGATCAATGGCACCATTTTCTCTAAACAATAATTGCGCGGAGCGGCATGCTGTCATGTCGTCGGCGGGATAGTCCTTGGCGTCGGTATTCGTGGGGTAGGTCGGCGCCGGGTGCAACTCGGAATTAATGGGTCTTCCTTTGGAGGCTTTCCCGATGATCGTCCCCTCACCAAGGTATGCCGAACGGATAACCGGCGCTCAAGCCCTGCTCCGAAGCCTGGAACTAGTCGGGACGGAGGTGATCTTTGGCTTGCCCGGGGGCGCGATCCTGCCGGCGTATGATGCGCTGGTCGATTCGAAGACGCTGCGGCACGTATTGGTACGGCACGAGCAATGCGCCGGCCACGCGGCGAGGGGATACGCCCAGGCGACCGGGAGGGTTGGGGTTTGTCTGGTTACCAGCGGTCCCGGCGCGACAAATCTCGTCACTCCCCTGGCCGACGCGTACCGAGACTCGATCCCGATTGTGGCGATCACCGGCCAAGTGCCCAGCACGGCAATCGGAACGGACGCTTTCCAGGAGATTGACGTCCTGGGGATCACTCTTCCGATTACCAAACACGGGTTCGCAGTCACCGACGCCGAACAGATCCCTGCTGCGATCGCGGGCGCATTTCGGATTGCCACGGCTGGCAGGCCCGGGCCGGTGGTCGTTGACGTGTGCAAGGATGCCTTGCTCGCCGCCACTCCCTTCCCCGGACTACTAGGGCCTGCGCCTCAGACGCCGACCATGTATGACGAGGAGTTGCTGCGTAGCGCCTTAAAGCTGTTGAGTTCGGCATCGCGGCCGGTGCTCTACGTAGGCGGTGGTGCCGTTCTCGGAGAAACCGCTCCGGAGCTGTTGCGCTTTGCAGAGCACGCCGGGATACCTGTGGTGACCACACTCATGGGACTCGGCGTCTTCCCGGACAGCCATCCATTGCACATGGGCATGCCGGGTATGCACGGATCAGTGGCCGCGGTCGGCGCTCTGCAACAGGCTGACTTGCTCATCGCGGTCGGCGTTCGCTTCGACGACCGAGTGACCGGACAACTGTCCACGTTCGCCCCCGGGGCACAGGTCATCCACATCGACATCGACGCCACCGAGGTTTCTCGTGTCCGGCACGCCGATGTGCCCCTGGTCGGCGATTGCAAGGAGGTCCTCGGCGACCTCCACCGGCTAAGCGCTGCAGAGGATCTCCGCTACGACTTCACGGCCTGGACCAGGATCTTGCAGGGGTATCGGAAAACCTATCGCCCGGCCTGCGAACAGCCGGCGGAGGGCCTGTCCGCCCCTCGTGTGCTACGCCGGTTGAGCGAACTGGCCGCGCCGGAGGCGATCTACGTGACCGGGGTTGGCCAGCATCAGATGTGGGCTGCGCAGTGCATCGGCTTCGAACGTCCGCGCTCGCTGATCACCTCGGGCGGGCTTGGCACGATGGGAGTGGCGGTGCCTGCCGCCATGGGCGCGAAAATGGCTCTGCCCGAGCGCGAGGTCTGGGCGATCGACGGCGACGGCTGCTTCCAGATGACGCATCAGGAGCTCGCCACGTGCGTGGCCGAACGAATCCCCATCAAGATCGCTGTGATCAACAACGGTAGTTATGGCATGGTCCGGCAGTGGCAGAACCTTTTTTACGACGAGCGGTACTCGCAGTCTGAATTGAACACCGTTGGGGCGGCGCCGGATTTCGTGCGGCTCGCCGAAGCATATGGATGCGTCGGTCTGCGATGCACGAAGGCCGATGAAATCGACGACGTGGTTCGGCGTGCTCTGGAAATCACCGAAACTCCAGTGGTCATCGATTTCCAGGTGCCGGCCGATGAGATGGTGTGGCCGATGATCGGGCCAGGCGTAAGCAACGATGATATCGCCATCGCCCGGGGCATGTCACCACGCTGGGATACGAGCATCGTTCGCGAGGAAATCATCGCGAGAAACGCGAGTAAAAAGTTGGCCTGCGCCTCGCCTCGAGCAGTTTTCTTGGTTACGCGGGACACCCCTTACGTAGTACCGCGCGTTACGGCCACAGTGCGCCGGTGCGGCCTCACCATAAACCGGATGTCGATGGAAAGCCGCAGCGGGCGGCAATACTTGGAACTGTTCTTGGAATCTCCCGGGGACCGCGGCGAATCCCTGGTGGACAGTCTCCGGAACCTGGCAGACGTTCTCGAATGCAAGGCTGTAGAAGAGGAGGAAAGTCATGAGTACGAGCGGCTTGACCACGACGCAATCGGGTAGCCAAGAAACTGCTAAGTTGCCACGTCCGCGGCGCGTAACCATGCAAGCCCTGACGCTTGTGGCGCACAACGAGGTCGCGTTGGCAGAACGGCCGGTACCGGAACCAGGTCCGCGCGATGTGGTAGTGCGAACCACCGCATCGATGATGTGCGCGAGCGACGTACACAATCTAAGCGGAGCAATGGCTGTGCCAGTGGGCCGGGTCCTTGGGCACGAAAGTGTGGGGATCGTGAGCCGCGTTGGGGACGCGGTGACACGAGTACGCGAAGGCGAACGGGTGGCGGTTACCTCAGTCACGCCGTGTGGGTGCTGTGATTTCTGCCAGAGCGGAGCGCCACAGCAGTGCGGCGGTGGGGTTGGTGGCTATAAGTTCACCACACAACAGGACGGAAGTTTGGCCGAATATTTCGTCGTGCCGGACGCCGATTTCAACGTCGCCAGGATCCCCGACGAGCTGACCGACGAGCAGGCGTTGTACGCGACCGACTCCATGAGCACGGGGCTCGCCGCAGCCGAACAGGCCAACATCCCTCTTGGCGGTACCGTTGCGGTGTTCGCTCAAGGCGCGGTCGGTCTCTCCGTCACGGCAGGAGCCCGCTTGCTCGGCGCCGGCACAGTCATAACCACTGCGACTCGCCCGCTCAATGCCCGCCTGTCCGCGCAGTTCGGCAGCGATCTAGTCATCAACCCGCGCCACGAGGATGCGATCAACAAGATCCGGGACGTCGTCGGCCAGCACGGGGTCGATTGCGCCATCGAGGCACTCGGCACCCATGAGACATTCGAACAGGCCGTTCGCGCAACGAAAGCCGGAGGCACGGTGGTCAATGCCGGCTACCACGGCTGGCAAGCCACCGGGCCGCTGCCGATTCCACTGGTGTCCTTCGGTTTCGGCATGGGTGGCAAGACAATCCGAGCGATGCTCTGCCCTGGCGGCTCCGAGCGTCTTCAGCGGTTGTTCCGGCTCATGGTCAACAAGCGCATCGACCCCACACCGATGACTACGCACCGCTTCGGCTTCGGAGACGCGGCGAAAGCTTTCGACCTTCTCGCTTCACGCGCTGACGGAATTATCAAGCCGCTCATCACGTACTGAGGGACGACATGACACAGACTGCAGGCATTCTCGGCGCTGGCTATTCGGTCCCGAACGGGGTCCGACGCAACGACGACCCGGCATATGCTTCGCTGAATCAGAACCGCAATGCCCAGGGCGTGATCGAGGCGGCCGTCTTCCGCGGCCTCGATCGCCGCCGAGTGCTCGCCAAGGGCGAACGCATTGAAGACCATGTCGTCAAAGCCGCCGATCTCGCGCTGGGCAAAGCAGGGCTCGAGCCCGTCGACATCGACCGGTTGTACGGCTACATTACCGTGCCGGAATACCTCACCCCCAACAGCCTCTACCACGTGCACCACCTGCTCGGGCTTCCCTCTGAAGTCATGGTCGTACCGATCAACAGCGAGTACAGCAACTTCCTGCTCGGGGTCGTGCACGCAGCCGAGGCGGTAGAAGCCGGCCGGGCCCGCAACTCGCTGGTCGCCTGCGGCGCCAACTGGACCGGACACATGGACTACACCAAAGGCCACGCGGTCAGCATCGGCGACGCGGCCGGTGCGGCGGTGGTCGGTCCTTCCGATCGATTCGTGGTCGTTGACCACTTGACGCAGACCGCAAGCAGCCAATACCACGGCCTGACTATGACCATGAGAACGTTGCACCTCAACGGACTCACGCTGCTCCCCGCCGATCCGGTCACCGGGCTGCCGACCCCGACCTACGACATGACGCAGACCGGGATCGAGGATCTCGGCGGGCTGGTCAAGGACGCCGTTGCAGTAGTGGCACAGGACCTGCTCAAACGCAATGACGTGGACCCGAACCAGGTAACCCTGATGACCCACCAGGGTTCCCGGATCCTGATGGACCACTGGAATGAGCGCATCAAACCCCGGGAATACCTGGACACCCTCGCAGAGCACGGCAATATGACCGTGGCCACCTACCCGGTCAATCTTGCGTACTACCTCGACGAGATCACCACCGAGTACACGCTGATCGTGGCAGTCGCATGCGGTCTACATGTGACAGCGTTGCTGCTGCGCAACTGAGCTACTGCCTCGTCCGGCAACGTGCATGGTGAGCGGGGCGCAGCAATGTGTCCCGCTCACTCAACGAACGCGAGTTTCCCCTGCGCCGGTCTGTTTCCCGGCGCTGCCTACCTCGGCTCCCCGCAGGCGTGCAGGCTGCCGCCCGTGCTGGGCAGGAGTGTCCCGAGCGGATACAGCCCCACGGCCTGCAGATCCAGCCCAGCCCGTTCGGCGACTGTCCGCGCCGTGGAAAGAATCCGGGACTCGGCCGGATCCTCCACGCATATCAGCAATCGCCCAGATCGTCCGTGCAGCTCTGGGCAACCGGCTCGCAGCACTTGCACCACATAGGCCAACCGGACCAGCTCGGCGTAACTGGTGACCTGCTCGGTCGGAGCGATGCGGCGCCAGACCGGATCGACGTCGGCTAGAAACCGCAGTGCCTGTTGGGGCGTGGTTCCTGGCAACCGGCCGCGGGCAATGTCCGCAATACCGGCCAGCCCCTCGACGACGACAGCGTGCAGGCCCTCGGCGAGACAGCGCCGCACACCAACTCGTGAACCTGGGCGTTGCGCTGACACACCAAATCCTGCCAGTAGTGCCACAATTCCGGTGCCAGCATCGGTGTACCCCGCTCGTCCAGCAAGGCGGCCAAGTAGTGCAGGTGGGGTATGTCCCAGTCCATTGTGGGAGGCACTCGTATCGCCGCCCACCGCGCCAACGCGCCCGCGAGTCCGGCCAGTGCCGCTGAGGTCGTGGTCTCATAGGCGGAGAGCTCCGCTTGGGCCCGCAGAGCGTGTGGCGAGAAGGACTCGGGGAGAACGGAAGGCGTCTGACATCACCACCGAGCCGCGATGCCATCGCGTGTCGTCCCTGAAAGAACGTGCGCTACCAACACAGGTCTTACGAAAGATGCTTGGCCCGCTTGACAAATTGGCACATGGCGAGCAAAAAGACAATTATATATGAATTTTCAGTCAATCCGATACGACGAGCAGGGTGATTTCTGGGACATGGTAGATGCGGGCGCATAATCGGGGACATCTTTATCACTTCTTCAGCAGTGTCGCGTCGAGCACTATCCGCAAGGTCGCGGCCAGCCCGGGTAGGTCGGCTCCGCCGATGATGGTGAAGTGGTTGCCGGGCACCTCGTGCACGCGCAACCGCGCCATCGGCACCGACGCCCAGCCGTTGCGGGGAGAGCCCACCGGCATCGCGGATCCGAACACTGGCGGAAAGGGTCTGCGATCGCGGTGCATCGCGCCGGCTCTCCCTGCGGCTGCTGTCGGCAGCTGGAGCTGCGAAGTGGCTGCGCGCGAGTTTCCGGGCATAGCCCACGTTGGTCTCGATCAACTCAAACCCCAGGAGACTCCCGACGTGATAGGTCCGTCTGTCTCCTTGCATGCGCTCAAGACGATCGAGAATTCCGTCCGCGAGGTCTTCAGCGCCGAAGTGCGGCATGAATGGCCAGCGGCGGGTGATCAGCACTTCGGTGACTTGGCCGCCCATCGCGGCCACATCGTCACGCAGCTGCCGAACGATGTCTGCGGTCTCCAAGCCATGCGCGCCGTAGGAGTAGCAGGTGTAGACGTTGGTGTCGGAATACCGGTTGTGATAGGCCACGCAGTGGCCAGGTGGCGGTGCCTCGCCCTCGGAACGGACGAGATACATGCCGCCTCTGGGAAGTCCGGAGATCCGGCAAAGCACGGTGTAGTAGTCGATCGTGCGAATCCTCGCCGCGATGTCCCGTTCATCGGCAGTGGCGTCGAGCACGTCGACGACATCGTCGAGAGGAACGGACAGAACGAGCGAATCCGCCAGCACAGCACCGGAGTCAGTGTGGACGACGACGCCGCTGGATGTCCGTTCGATCGATGTGATGTGCGTACCGGTGCGCACATCGGTGAGACTGCCGGCAACGCGCTGCCACAGCTGTCCGAAACCACCGGAGATCGTGAAGGTTCCGGCATGCCCGGTGGATCGCGGGCCGACGGACACCAGGCCGGTCATCTCGGCATGCTTGACGAAATACAGTGCGGGTACATCGTCGTGCGGATAGCCGTATCCCGAGGCGGTGTAGCCGGATCCGAGCGAATCCGTCATGGCGAAGAGATCGTTGCCGACCACCCATTTCGATATCGGTTGAGCCAACGACCCAGCAGAGTGCGCCAGCCCGGCGGCCCCGATGTCTGAAAAGGTCTGTTCCCGCAATCGCGAGTACCGCGAGAACTCCGATCTCCGGAAGAACGCCGCACTCGGAGAGCGACGAATCCACCGGTCGGCGTCGTACTCGTAGACCGCTGTGGTTTCCACGGTGTCGACACCGAACTCGGCCGCCAGTTCGGCCAACTCCTCGTAGCGCGGTGCGCAGATGTGGGCGCCCAGATCGTAGGCACGTCCGTCGACGTCGACCGAAACGGACTTGCCACCGACGACCGGCTCGCGTTCCAACACTACGACGGTGTGCCCGAGGTGTTCCAGCTCGTGCGCGACGGTCAGACCGCTCGGACCCGCACCAACGACACAGACTGTCGAGGTGGGGCGCACCCCTGACGCAGATGCTTGATCACAGGTGCCCCTCAATTTCCGGAGCAATGCGGTGAAGTCGGCATCGACGTCGTGTAGTCGCGGATCATCCGGTCCGGTGGAGATCCGCAGCCCCGGAAATAGCGGATCACTGCTCATCGGGTTGCTCCCCTGCTCGCTGGAGGTGCTGCGCGCGGCACGCGGCGCGCCGCACCTTGCCGCTGGTCGTCTTGAGCACCAGTCCCGGAGCACCTACGACCACCTCGTCGCACGCGATCCCGTGGGAATCCCTGATCGTGCGGCGAACCACCCGGGTGACCTCCCGGGCAGTGTCGGCGGAAGGCTCGCCATCCACCGTCTCGACGAAGACGATCAGCCGTTCGCTCTGGGCGGATCCCTGTGAGGGAACCGAGAATGCGGCGGTCCCGCCCGGGCGGATCAGAGGATGACACCGGTGAACGGATTCCTCGATGGCCTGCGGGTAGTAGTTGTCGCCCCGGATGGTGATCAGTTCCTTGAGCCGACCGGTGACGAACAATTCCCCGTTGTGCAGGAAACCGAGATCACCCGTCCGCAGATACTCACGGGGGTCGCCGTCGGAAACGCGAGCGCGAAAAGTCTCACGGGTCTCGTCCGCCGAGCCCCAGTACCCGAGGGCTTTGGTGGGCGAGTCGACCCAGATCTCCCCCACCTGCCCTGGATCACATGGCTTGTGGGTGTCGGGATCGACGATGCGGACGCGGGCATCTTCCTTGGTGACCCAACCGCTGCCATAGAGACCGACCGCATCCCGCGCGGACCCGGCCTCCACCGGCCGCACGCGGCCCTTCTCCAGCTCCCGCTTGTCCACCCACATCGGTCCACCGCTGCCCACGCTCAGGCTCAATGTGTGCTCGGCCATGCCGTAACCGGGGTGGAACACCGCGGGCTTCAGACCGCGCAGTATGAAAGCGTTCCAGAACCGCTCCATGGTCTGTGGCAGCACCATTTCGCCTGAGGAACCGAGAATTCGCACGGCGCTGAGGTCCCATTCGGCCCGCTGCTCCAAGGTCGTCTTGCGGACCATCAGGTCGTAGGCGAAGTTCGGCGCCGACGTGTGCGTGGCGCGCACCCGGGACATGACGTCGAACCACACCGAGGGCCGCTGCAGAAAGCTCAGGGGCGACATCACGTAGGTCCGCCCGGAGTGCCCCACGATGGTGTTCAGCAGGAAGCTGATCAATCCGAGGTCGTGGAAGTGCGGTGCCCAGGTGACCGCGACCGTGTCGTCACCGAGCCCCAGGTCCGCGGCCAGGAACAGCAACTCGTGGTAGATGTTGCGATGGCTGACGATCACGCCTTTCTGGAAGCCCGTCGAGCCGGACGTGTACTGCAGGAATGCCGGCTCATCAGGATCTGCGGGGGCGTACCAACGCCGCAGGTCGACCACGTCCACCTCGCCACCATCGCGTGAATCGGTGGCCAGCCAAGGAATCTCGGGTAGTTTGGGCGCCTCGGGCGGGAGCGGGCGCGCTCTTATCGCAGCCTCGATCGCCCCCTGATAGGCATCGTGGGTCAGCACCACACGCGCACCGGAGCTGACGGCAATGGCCGCCAAAGCCCCGGTGTCGGTCGCGAGCCTGAACGGATTCGGCGCGGCGACCGGAACTGGGATCACGCCGCAGGCAAGACATCCAAGGAACGCGCTGACGAAATCCAGGGAAGGCAGGTAGACCAGCAGGGCCCGGTCGCCACGCCGGACGTCCCGCTCTTCCAGCAGAGACATGACCCGGTGCGCGTCCTGGGCCAGGCGATGCACTGTCATCGACTCGACATCGCGGCCCTCGTCGTCGACGAAGACGAAAAGCTCGCGGTGCATGTCGCGCTCATGAAGATCGGCGAACGCCGACAGAATCGTGCCTGCACCGGGGCTCGCGACCGGGCGCGGATCCGGCTCAACGTCCGATTGCACAACGAGCCTCCCTGTCTGCGGTCGCGGCACGCGAACCACTTGATCTGTGCAGCCAACAGCCCAGACAGCACCGCGCGGACGGCCTTGCACCGGACCGGCCGAATCCGACCCGGACGCCGAAAACGTAGGAACCCCGGTACGGTGGACGAAAGGGCGCCATCCTCGAAGTTGCCTGATCGACCCACGTTTCCTGCCCATCCATCCGCCCAACGGCGTGAGGCAAGATGTGCGCAAGCGAGTGCTACTTGTATTCGCCATAGCACACGGAGCCGGCAGCAACCAAGGTGCTCACGGACCGTGCAGCGCGCCCTCGAGAATGTCTGACGGCGGATTCGCAAGAGAATATGTTCATGCCCGCACGGGCAGATCTGTTCGCACCCTGTTGCAGAGCCGAGTCTCTCCGGCATAGCTTCACCACGCAATTTCCATGCGACCGCAGCAATAGTGAATTCGGCGCAGAGACACCTGAACCGGAGAAAATATGCCCTTCGCGAACACCCTCAAGCGAGCAAGTTCTTCCGCCATCGCTGTCGGTGTCCTGGCATCGGCCACCATGCTGGCTGCCACGACGCCCGCCTCAGCCGCCACCGGTCAGCTTACCGTGTGCTCGCGGGGCGACTACGCGTCCTACGTGGAGTTTCCTGCGCGAGGCGGTTGGACCACGAATATCGTGCACCGTGGTCAGTGCCAGAAGTTCACTCGCCTTGGGTCCAGCACCGCCGCGGAGCCGATCAACGTCTACGGCATGCACAGCCCGTCCACGTTCTGGGTCCAGAGCGGCAAGTTCCGTCCGAGCCGAGGCGGAAACGTCATCACGTACGGTTCCTCGGCCCACGCATGGGCGTCGATGCCGCAGATCTGACCAATAGTCTTAACCAATCCTGAGACCGGCCCGAAGGTCTCCGCTCGGTGAAATCCGCCAAGTCCTGCTCTGTCGGTAAATCACGCTGACGAATCAGAATGCCGCTGCGCGATTCGGTCGCGCAGCGGCATTCTGTTTCAAGGTTTCAAGCTCAGCACCGGATAATGCGTTGGCGACCCACACCGTGGTGGGGTTGTAACGACCTTCTAGCCTGCTCAGATCTGCATGAGCACGCCGGAATCAACTACCCATTCCGCGCCTGTAACTTGGCTTGCCAATGGGGAGACAAGGTAGGCGATCACGCGAGCGACGTCCTCTGGTTCACTGACTCGTTTCGTCAGTTGCGGGCGAACCGCAGTGGCCATGTAGTCGACGATGCCAGCAAATTCGATCCCGCGGAGCTTCGCCACTTTCTCCCCGAAACCGCCGGGACGGTCATAGATTGCCGTCCTGGTCAGTCCAGGAGTGACCACGTTTGATCTGACTCCCTTGCCGGTGAACTCGGCAGCCAAGGTTTTTGACAGGGACAACAGCGCCAGCTTGGCCGCCGCGTAGTCGGGATTCAGCATTGTGCCTAAATGGGCAGAAGAGCTGGAGATATTGACGATCGCACTGTCGCCAGATTCGAGGAGTGCCGGTAGTGCGGCTTTGCTCATGCGCCGCGCGGCATGGAAGTTCAAGTCGAACATGTCGAGCCATTGTTCCTCGGTGATGTCGAGGAAGCCACTTCGGAGATCCAACCCACCCGCGTTGTTGACCAGTCCATCGAGGCGGCCGTGGCGTTCCAGCACTGTCTCGACGATGCGATCACCTGCTTGCGGGTCGGTCACATCGGCGATGACGTGATCGATCTGTCGATCTGGGTCGCTAGGCCCCAGATTGCGGCTCACGCCAACTACGGTGGCTCCTTCCGCTGCGAGTAGCTCGGCAGTTGCCCGTCCGATGCCGACAGATGCCCCGGTGACGAGTACCACTCGATCCTTCAGTTCAAGGTCCATTTGCCTGCTCTCAAGATGTGACGAGATAAGAACGTGGTGGATGGTTCCGCGAGAACTGATTCGGCACCGACCTGGTACTCACGCGGCCGCAGTGCCTCCGTGATCAGATATCAGCTGGGTCGACATGCCGGTCTCCCTCACGCAGGGAATCGCGGGTTGGGCAGATCTGTCGCTGGAGGTCGCTGCCCCCAGGCCGCGACGCTCGCGATGCACAGGTCATCGAACGAGGAGCTCTCGACCTGGTCGGCGAACTCCGCAAGCTCGACTGCGGTGATCCCGAAGTATGTATTCAGGTCGGCCGCGATGTGCTCGGCAGTCAGCCGCCACGCACGGCCCATCGGGGTGGCCCCAACCCCGTGGCTCGAGGCATGGACACCAGTGTTGACCAGCCCGTTCGCGCGCAACTGGGCCGGGAACGCTCGCGACCATTCGTAGTCGCTTCCCATTCGCTTGGTGGCGATCGACAGCACCGCCTTACTGACCTTGCGGTACAACGCATTCGGCGATGAGTCGAACGGGAACGGTCCGGTGTCCTCCAGGAGGAGCCAGCCACCTGGGGCCAGCGAGCGGACCACCTTGGCGAGCACGGCGTCACGGTCGGCGAGGTGCTCGAACACGAACCTGGAGCAAATCAGATCGAAGGCGCCCTCGGGGAGATCATCGACAGTCACATCATGCGCGATAATCTGCAAATTTGAGGGACACTCTTCGTCTGAAATCAGGCTGGTGTCGAGATCGGTGGCAACGACACGGCCGCGAGGGCATTGGGCTGCCAGCCAGTTGGCTATCGTACCGACGCCGGCTCCGATCTCCAAACAGTTCCAGTCGGGCTGGATACCGAGCCTCTCGAGCCGATGGATGGTGTCAGAGTCAAACGCCGCCGCTAACGCAGTCAACCGTTCCGCCTCCGCGGCATGGCCGTGCGTGAAGAGAACCTGCCCGTAAGGAATCGCACTCGAGACCACACTAGAACCTTTCTACGATTCAACCAACTAAAGAGAAACCGAACTTTTCAGAGTTCCGAATACTCGGCCCGGCCCCACCTTTTCCGACAATTGGCCAGTTGCGGAGGTTCGTCGAGAAACACGGTCGGCAGCTTAAATTTTCCGGCCCTCAGCAGTACATCAAAACTCGGCGAACGGGGGAAAAAGTGCAGGCTGGTTTGCCCGTTTGACTCGAGCCGTGTCCGTGTTCGGATTGGGCCACGTAGCGTGACCAGAAGCTGGCGTCATGGCACCGTTGATACCTGAGCTCCGAGCGATCAGCAGCTTCTCGCTGTTGCGCACCCGCTCGGCACGGGCCGTCCACGACGGCGTGGATGATCAACTTACTGGATTCCGTCCGGATACCTGGCAACCGGCCGATCGCACAGCTGGGATGCGCGGCGATCAACCGCGCGCACGATTTCTGTTCCGCCCAAGCGACCGCGAACGCACTGGCGCGCACCGCGTAGGCCACGGCATGCTGCCGGTTGCGCAACTTCAGCCAGTCGGCCATCCCGTAGATGACGTTCTTCACTGTTCGCTCTGAGCAGAGAGCACGGCGGCAATGTCGGCAGAATCCCAGCCAATGGAAACCCGCCAACGTACGCCATCGCAGGGCGGTACCCGTGCGCCCGCGGAACTCGGCCCGGCACTGGGGACGAGTGCAATCTTGGTGAGTCATGCGGGCAACGCACAACTCACGTCGTGGCCAGTGCTGGCCGGGGCGAGTAGCTTTGTGCTGCGGGCACAGGGATCGACCATTTCGGGAACGACATGCTCCGCCACCCTCCGGTCCAGGCGGCGCGTCTCCCGGCCGTTCGCTGTCGACGCACAAATTCGTAATCGCGCGCCACGGAGTATCTGCCCCTGACGCACGCAAGGGAGAACGACATGTCTGTCATGGACCCGGGCGTCATCGCCCCCGAATCCCCGCAGAGCTTCAGCAGCGCCCTCGACCAGGTGCTCTTCCACATGGGCTCGGCCCTGAACGACGAGCAGGCGAACAAAGTGGCCGGCTACCTGGAAGGTGGAAGGGCGTTGCCTGCGGCGGAAGCGCTGGCGTCCATCGCTGCGGCCAAGCAGCGAATGGTCTCACGTGAAGACCGCAGCATCCTTCGGACAGTCATCGAAACCTACAACGGCGATCTCACCCACATCAGCCGCCTGGAGTCACAAGCTGTCACCGATACCCCGACGGTCTCGATCAAAGCCCCCCGTTTTCTCGGTCTGGCTTGATCCGGCCAACAAGCACAAATGAATCTCCGCGCGAGGGGGGCAGGAAATCCTGCCCCCCTCGACTAGTGCGCGAATCACTCCGCGGTACGCACCACGAATGCGCCGTGCGGCGTCGGTCCTTACCGACACCGCACGGCGCGAGGGTGAATACCGGTCGGTTACAGGTCGTTTGGGAGCAGCCGGTTCAACGCCTCGTCGACACTCATCCACCGGTGTTCGTCGCCGGGTTCGACGATGTCATAGGTGTCGTCCAAGAATTGCGCCAGCTTCTCAGCGGGCGTTTCGAAGGTGGCTTCTCCCGACGGTGAGCGCAACGTGATCAAGACGAGCTCGGGCTTGTCCGGACAAGGGCCGATGCGCATGTCACCTTCCCCGCTGTCGGCGACCAGCCCGTCGGCGAGCAGGTCGCGGGCGACTTCCCAGCGAACCTCGCGACTCCGCCCCGCGTTGAAGATCATGACCACCGCATACGGGTCGCGGGTTTCGTACCGCAGTTCCACCCGAACCTGGGCGCTCACCCCTGGCAGCGTGGCCAGGCTGAAGACAGTGGCGAAGCGGATGATCGTCCGGTGGTTCTTGGCCATCATGCTGCACTCCTTCAAGCTTGACTCCCCCACGAAATGCAGCATGGCCAACCCGGATTCACGCCTTCTTCACGACATCTTCAGACTCCGGTGACACCTGGGCTGCTCCGCTCGGCAGGCGCTCAACCAGGCCAAGAGCGCCCCGAAGAAGATCCTTTTTGACCGATTGATCGATCCAGGCGATCCAGTACCGGAAACCGGAGCCCGATGGTAACCCCTTACGCGTGTACAAACAGGCAGTCCTTCGGGCAATCAGCCGCCGTGGGCACAATGTGGTTCCCGAAGGTGCAAATATTGCGGAGAGAGACGCTATCTTTTGCGACTGTGGAAATAGGGGTGGCGATGCCCGCGAGCGCGAACGGACCGCTTAGGGTCGCGTTGCTTGGACCGTTGCGTGTGTGGCTCGGACAGGACGAGATCTCGCTTGGTCCGCCACGCCAACGAGCCGTGTTCGCAGTGCTGGCGCTGCAGGCCCAACACGTCGTGCCCCGGCACGAAATCATCAACGCCCTTTGGGGGGATCGCCCGCCGGCCAGCGCCGAAGGCAGCGTCTACACCTACATTTCGGGACTGCGCCGCAGCCTGGAACCGCAGCGCTCCCGCCGGTCCAACGACGGCGTCCTGATCTCGCATTCCGCCGGTTACACGCTTCGGCTGCCGACTGAGAACCTGGACGTCAAGGTGTTCGACCGGTTGCGCGAGCAGGGGCGGCAGCAGCTCGCCTCCGGTGACCACGAGGGCGCGGTCGAGTCCCTGAACGCCGCATTGGGTTTGTGGCAAGGGGAGGCTCTCGCTGGTATTCCGGGACCGTTCGCCCAGCTGCAGCGCGAGCGACTCGCCGAGTTACGCCTCATGACCATCGAACACCGCTCGACAGCGATGCTCGTGCATGGCAGCCACGTCGAGCTGGCGGCCGAACTTGCCGGTCTGGTCCGCGAATTCCCGTTGCGTGAGTCCCTGCGCGTGCTGCTGATGACCGCCTTGTACCGCAGTGGCAGATCGGCGGAGGCGTTAGAGGTCTTCCGCGAGGCCCGCCGGGCGTTGGTCGAAGAGCTCGGCATCGAACCCGGGCCTGAGCTGAGTCGAGTGCATGAACAGATCCTGGCCAACGATCCTGACTTGGACCCGACACCGGCGAGGACATCGCTGGTTCGCCACACCACGCCACTCTCGATCGTTCCCGCCTACGTCAACCGGGCACTGCAGCAAAGCGACAAGAGGCGTTACGTCGGACGCCTGGCTGAAAGCACGCGCCTGCAGGAACTGGTCGCGGAAGTGCTGGCCGGCCGCGGCCGTTCGGTGTGGATCGAGGGCGAACCCGGTATCGGCAAGTCGGAGCTGCTCACGGTCGCCCTCGCCGATGCCGGCCGTCTCGGCTGCCAACTCGCCTGGGCGGTCGCCGACGAACTGAGTCAGCGTTTCCCGCTGCAGGTCATGGCGGAATGCCTCGGCATCGATACGAAAGCACCCGACCCGCGACGGGCGAAGCTGGCCGCCACCCTGCACGGTGAGCGCTCCACGGAGCCGGTGGATCAGCTGCTGGAACTCGTCGACGAGCTGTGTGCCATCTCGCCGCTGATCCTGGTCATCGACGACCTGCAGTGGGCGGACGAAGCCAGCGTGCTGGTGTGGCACCGGCTTTGCGCGGCAACGCGCCAGTTACCGTTGCTGCTCGTGGCCGCAACACGCCCGGCACCCGACAGGGTCGAGCTGCGGCAGCTGCGCCGCGCTGTCGAGTCGCGCGACGGTGAGGTCTTCCTCCTCGAACCGCTGACCGATCTGGAGACCATCCAGCTGCTTCGCGAGATCGTCGGGGCCAAACCAGGGCCAGTGCTGCGGGAAATCGCAGGGCGCGCGGCGGGCAACCCGCTGTATGTGCAGGAAATCACCGGCACACTGCTCCGCTCTGAGGCGGTAGCGATCACCAATGGCACCGCAGACGTTCCCGCCTCGTCGATCTCGCAGGCCCCTCGGTCTTTGGTCGCCGCGATCGGCAAACGACTGGAGTTCCTCTCCTCGCCAACCCGGGAAGTGCTTCGCTGGGGCGCGCTGCTCGGCTTGGAGTTCTCCTGCACCGAAGTCGCCGCCGCCATGGGTAGACAAGCGTTCGAGCTGCTGGACGCCTTCGAAGAGGCCGTCTCCGCCGACGTTCTGGTCGATGCCGAAGTCCAGATGGCATTCCGCCACCCGTTGCTGCGCCAGGCGCTCTACGACGGAATCCCGAAGGCCGCCCGGGGCGCACTGCACCGGCAGGCGGCGGAAAAACTGGCCCAGGTCGGCGCACGGGTGGAGCAGGTCGCCGAGCATCTTCTCGCAGCGTCGACCGCCAACGACCGCTGGGTACTGGAATGGCTGGCGGAGCATCACGTCGCGGTGTCCAACCGTGCCCCGCTGATCGCCATCGACCTTTTCGCACGCGCGCTGGAAACCTGCCCGGTCGGTGACCCCAACCGGGAAGTGCTGCTCGCCGCGCTCGTGAAGGTACTGTTCCGGGCGGGACGCGACACGGAAAACAAAGCACGCCAGGCCCTCGCGATCGCCACCGACCCGTACCGGTCGGCGGAGATGCGGCAGCTGCTGGTCGCGACGCTGTACCGCAAGGGCGAGTTGGCCGCTGCTCTCGACACGCTGGGCAACGCGGCCGACGATCCAGCAGTACCGGAGATCTGGCGCAGTAGACACAGGTCGCTGGCAGCGAACTTCCAGCGCGGCGACCTCAGCGATCTCGATGCCACTCAGAAAAGCGCCGACAAGGCCTACGCGCAGGCAGTGACCACCGGCGAGCCCTACCCCATCGCGCACGCATTGCAGACCATGTGGTTGGTCGAGACGGTGCAGCGGGATCACGTACGCGCGCTCGAACACGTCGACAAGGCTCTCGACGTGGTCGGGGATGATCCCGAATTCTCCGAGTTCCGCTTCGACCTGCTCGACAACCGCACGTTCACGCTGCAGAACCTGGATCGCCTCGACGAGGCGGAAACGACGATGCTCGAGGCCCGCCAGATCGCGGCCCAGCACCTTCCGTCCAGTGGCCTCCAAGTTGCCGAGGCGGTCCACTACTTCTGGGTAGGCCGCTGGGACGACGCCATGCTCCAGTTGCAGACCTTGACCGAGGACGGCCCCGCGATCTCCTTCTACGGATTGCGCGAGCCCGGCCCAGCGGCGCTGCTTTCGCACGGCGTCAGCGCGTTGATCGCCGGGCAGCGGGAAGACGGCAAGACAGCCGCCCGCCATCTGGACGCGGCCGAGGAGTACGCGCCATCCAGCGGCGCGGAGCGCGAGAATGTTGACTTCTTGCTGATCGCCCGGGCGTTGGCGGCCGAACAGCGCGGCGAGCCGGAGAAGTCACTGTCGATTATGGACCCGATCCTGAATCCCGGATTCGCCCCGCTGATGCTGCGCCACCAGTGGTTGCCGATCATGGTCCGGTTGGCGGTCGAACTCGGCGATCTCGATCTGGCAAACCAGGCGTTGGCCGTGTGCCGGGACGAAGCCGCCAAGGAAACCCGGCCGGCCCGGGCATTCGCGGCAGCGGCCCGATGCGAGGGACTCATCGCTGGTGACCCCGAACCGGTCATGGCGGCGGGGCGGCACTACCGGGAAGTGGGGCGCGTGGTCGAACTGGCCGGGGCTTTGGAGGATGCTGCTTTGCTGCTGGCGCAACGGAATCTGCTCACGGAAGCGCAGTGCGCACTCGACGAGGCGATCCAGCACTTCGCCGGGCTGTCCGCCCGCTGGGACATCCGCCGCGCCGAGTCACGACTCCGCGGGTTCGGGATCCGCCCGAGCCCGGACATCTCGGTCGTCCATCCCGCCGAAGGCTGGGAGGCGCTGTCCCGCGATGAGGTCCGGATCGCGATTCTCGTGGCCGAAGGCCGTTCCAACCCGGACATCGCGGCCGAACTGGGCCTGCCGAGACGCGTGGTGCAAAGTCACGTTGCCCACATCCTGGGGAAGCTCAACGCGCATTCCCGGGTCGCCATCGTCGACGAGGTCCGCAGGCGCGGACCGGAGAGTCTGCAGGCCGATCACGCGTAGTCGCTCGGGTCGACATCCAGCAGCAGATCGCGGACCGCGGACCGCAACCGTTCGCTCTGCAAGGGAGTGAGGACCGCAGCGGTGCCGTCCGGTGTGGTCAGCACCAGCCGGCGGCCGGTGAATGCGAGTGTGAGTTCGCTGTCACGGCCTTGCTCGTCACTGCAGGGCAGCACACGGCGAGTCGTTCTCGCCGCAAGCGTGTCCCCAATGGACCTCGAGTTCTTCTGCGCCATGGCGTTGCGGCGCCTGCGGTTTTCGCGGCCTGCCGCGGCAGGGACGCAACCGGCCGTTTCCCTGATCCTCACACCCATCAGATCACTCCGGCTCTCATCGCAAAAGCCACCGCGTGCGGCCGGTTGCGCAGGTTCAGGCGATTGGTCACCCCGTAGATGACGTTCTTCACCGTCCGCTCCGAATAACACAGCTTCTCCGCGATCTCCACGGTGTCCAACCCATCGGCCATCAACCGCAGCACGTCAACCTCACGGCTGGTCAGCCCGGCCGCTGTCGAACCCCGCGGCGTCAGCGCTTCACGCTGCAGATGATCGACCTGCTTGAGCAACTCGCCCAGCAGATCCGGCGGCATCACAGCGCCACCCCTGGCCGCGGCCACCACGCTGTTGATCAGCCTCGTCCCGGTCGCGGCGATTCGCGGCAGCACCGCCACCACACGGGCCTCCACCGCACGCAGGACATCGGACGGATCGAGTTCGTTGGTCACCAGCACACAAGGCACCGACACCTGCTGTGCCGACAGGCGCAGATCGGCCAGCACCTGGGCACTCACTCGGTCCGCGGCGAACACGACCACATCGGCTTCGGCCGGACTCGGCACCACGAACAACTCCGCCCGCGACTTCAGACAACTCACCAACCCCGCCAGGGTGATCGGGTCTGCTGCCTGCACGGCCACTCGCACTCGGTCCATCAGGATCTCCCACACGCTCCGTGACGCTGTGACCCCAGTGTGCAAAACCCATCTTCACAAAATCTCTACACCATCTAAAGACCCCAACAACCCGCCCAAAACCCTTGCACCAGACGACAACATCTCCCCCGGCGACCAACCATCCCCGAAACCCGCACCCACAGCGACCACCAAGACGAGAACTGACCTTTCAGGCAACCCCTTCTGCCCCCGCGTCAACCCAAAACGAACTCTGCCGAGACCCACGCCACAGCCGACGCAAACGCGACAGCGTCCACTACGCCGCCAGCGGTGCACCAGCCAGGTTGAAGACCGTGGTGACGAGAACCGTCCGGTGATCGGTGACCGTCGAACTCCCGCAACGGCGCCAACGTCAAGACCAGCACAGATAGGTCGCCTGGGTCGACGTCCAGCAGCAGGTCGCGCAATGCCGCCCCGTTGCCGGGCGCGGTCAGATCACCCCGGCTCGCATCGCAAAAGCCACCGCGTGTGGCCGGTTGCGCAGGTTGAGCCGACCGGTCACGCCGTAGATGACATTCTTGACGGTCCGCTCGGAATAGCACAGCTTCTGCGCGATCTCCGCGGTGTCCAATCCATCGGCCATCAACCGCAGGACGTCGACCTCCCGGGTGGTCAGCCCGGAAGAGCTCAAGCCGCGGGGCGTCAGCACTTCCCGATGCAGGTAGTCGATCTGCTTGAGCAACTCGCCCAGCAGATCGGGCGGCATCATGCCCCCGCCGTTGGCCGCGGCGACGACGCTGTTGATCAGCCTCGTCCCGGTCGCGGCCGTTCGCGGCAGCACAGCCACCACACGGGATTCGACCACGCTGAGCACGTCAACGGGGTTGAGCTCGTTGGTCACCAGCACTCTGGGCACGGAGACCTCTTGCGCCGACTGCCGCAGGTCGGCCAGGACCTGAATGTTGACCCGATCCGTGGCGAATACGATCACGTCGGCCTCAGCGTGGGTCGGCTCAATGACCAGTTCCGGCCGTGACCTCAGGCAGCTGGTGAGGCCGGCCAGGGTGATGGGGTCTGCTGCCTGCACGGCCACTCGCACTCGGTCCATCGGGACTCCCACACGTTGAGTGATGATGTGATCTCAGTGTGCGAAGCCCGTCTTCACGAATTCTCTACGTCGCCTCTATGTGAGAGAGCCCTGGTCAGAACTCTTGCGCGACCAACCGGCAACGGTTCCACTCGTCCAGCAGGAGGTCGATCCAGATGACGTGGAGTTGAGCCGCCTGTTCGTCCCCCGACGCACGGCACCGCAGGATGTACTCGCGAGTATCCGTCATCTCAGACTCCAGCTGCCGCAGCACGTGCTCAACATCCTCAGGCAGATCGATCGTCGCCAACGAACTCCTCCTCGACCCGACGTTTACGGACCAACCATGCCTGAATCTCGACGCGGTAGCCGATCCGGCAACCAGAACTGACCTTTCGACTAACGCACTCTGCCTGGTAACGCACCGCCGGCGACGAAACGCGCCTCATGGAGAGCCGCTCAACCGCTGCGTCGTGTTCGGGTCGAACACGTGGACCTCGGCGGTATCGCGCACTGCGACCCGGATCCGCTGACCGATGTAGGGCGGGGTCCGGCCATCCACGCGGACGACAATGCGCTGCTCCGCCCCAGCGACAACGCAGTGCACATAGGCGTCCGAGCCCAGTTCTTCGACCAGTCGCACGATGAGGTCAAAACCTTCCTCGTCCGCCCCCACCAGTCGCAACGACTCCGGCCGCACCCCGAAGGTCACCTCCGCCAACTGCTTTGCGGAGGCATCCGAAAGCGCCTCCCGGGGCAACGCGACCGTCAGTCCGCCGATCACGACACCGGCCGCGTCCAACGGCAGGTCCAGCAGGTTCATTGCGGGCGAGCCGATGAAACCCGCGACGAACGAATTCGCCGGGGCCTCGTACAACTCCCGAGGGCTGGCGCACTGCTGCAGCACACCGTCGGCGAGCACCGCCACCCGGTCCCCCATCGTCATCGCCTCGACCTGATCGTGCGTCACGTAGATCGTCGTCGTCCCCAGGCGCTGTTGCACCGACGCGATGTTCGCCCGCGTCTCCACCCGAAGCTTGGCATCCAAATTGGACAGGGGCTCGTCCATCAGGAATACGCTCGGCTCCCGCACGATCGCACGGCCCATGGCGACCCGCTGCCGCTGCCCACCGGAGAGCGCCTTGGGCTTGCGGTCCAGGTACTCGGTGAGATCCAGCATCGCCGCGGCTTCGGCGACCTTCTCCTTGATCTGGGATCCGGGCATGCGTCGAAGCTTCAGCGCGAAACCCATGTTCTCCGCAACAGTCATGTGCGGGTACAGGGCGTAGGACTGGAAGACCATCGCGATGTCGCGGTCCTTCGGCGGGAGGCTGCTCACCGCACGGGGGCCGATGCGGATCTCTCCTTCGTCGACTTCTTCCAGGCCGGCCACCATGCGCAGGGCGGTGGACTTGCCCGATCCTGACGGGCCGACCAGGACCAGGAATTCACCATCGGAGATGGAAAGATCGAGCCGATCGACGGCGCGCACCTTCGAAGCACCGCCGTAGACCCGCGATGCCTCCACGTAGGCGACTTCTGCCATGCCGTTTCCTCCATGTCTTGCTGGGACTGGATCTGGTTCCGAAGGGGTTGCTCAGCTCGGACGGCTCGGCCGGTACCGACGATCACGGTCACGAGCACGTTGGACTACTGACCACGCCCGCCGAGGTCGATGGTCCGCTCGGGATCGAGCGCCTCGAAGTCCGGCAGCACCTGGACCTTCAACTCGGCGCCGCTGCGGGTCAGTTTCAAAGCTTCGTCGAAGCTCGCAAGCGGCAAGGCGTGAGTCAGCAACGGATCGGTTCGGATCGATCCTGATGCGATCAGTTCGAGCGCGACGCCGAAGCTGTTGAGCACGGCCATCGAGCGATTCAGCTCGGCTTGCAGATCGTAGAACGGAACTCGCGACACCTGGATACGCCCGCTCGCGTGGGGCGTCCCGAACACGAGCAGCCGGCCATCTGCGTGTACCGCGTCGAACGCCCCCTCCATCGCCTCCGGATCGCTGGTGCAGTCGATCGCAACATCGAACTTCTCACCGCCGGCCTGGGCGATGTCCGTGGCAACCGCAAACGCGCCGAGGTCCATCGCGAGATCCAGCAGCCCCGGGTCGCGGTCAACGATGGTTACCTTGACACCGCTGAGTCGCTGCGCCTGCAGCAGCAGCAGCCCAGTCGTGTTCGCTCCCACGACCAGTGCGCGCTGCCCAGCGACGACGCCGAACCTGCGCACGGCCCTGAGTGCACGCGAGGCCGGTTCGACCATCGCTGCCTGCGCCCAGGTCATCGAGTCCGGAATCCGGTAGCAGTTGGCGGCGGGCACAGCGACGTATTCCGCGAACGCACCGTTCACCGTCTCACCGATAGCACCGCGCTGCTCGCACTCCATCATGTAATCCGAACAGCACGCCGCGCACTGCCCGCAGGGCAGGATCGGATCGACCGTCACACTATCCCCGACCCGCCACTTCCTCGGCGCGCCTGGCCCCAATGCAACGATCTCGCCGCTGAACTCATGCCCCGGCACGATCGGATACGGCACGGAAGCAAGCTCGCCGTCGGCGATAAGCACATCTAGCCCGCAGACCCCGCACGCACGGACCCGGACAACCACCTGCCCCAAGCCCGGTTCCGGATCAGGCACCTCACCCACACCGATCACCCCCGGCCAGCTGATGACGGCAGCCCGCATCGGCAACGCACCCTCCTCAACACCGTTGTCGCCCCACCCCGGAATTGCGCTCAATTGAGCACCAACGTGGCCCAACACCCAACAAGACCGCCGGACATTAAAAGACCAGATACGACCCCAAGCCAGACCATGAGAAAGATCCAGGCCCCTACATCCTCGCCACCTTGCCCATTCGCGCAGGCTCGGCCCGGTAATGATCGAGACCACCGTGCGCCCGGCGATCCGCATCAGCTGCCGAACCGTGCGCAGATCCCGGGCGGAGCAGACCGCAGGCCGTTCATGCCCGAGCTGACCTCCGAATCGACCCGCACCACTCGATGACCGGCCTCCGCCGCCCACGCCGACAGGCGGGCAACCTGACGCTCCAGATCGTCCTTCTGGCCGCGAAAGGAAACCCGCGCATACAAACCCGGTCCGCCAACCAATTCCGGGACGGCATTGGTCTCGACGTTGGGCATCCCGATGACCAGAGATTTCGGCCGGACGAGCCGCCGTGGATATTCACCAGCATTTTCTGCCGGCATCCAGCGGGGCACGAACGGCCTGCCCGGCCAGAATTCGACATGGTCGGACGAATTCCGCGCACTGCAACACAGCTGCACGCGGTGGCGGTCCGATGACCCGCGAACCCTGGCTTCCAGCCTGGTGCGGTCAGTCGTGCAGCAGGGTGTTGATCTCGTCGCGGATCGTTGCTGGAATGTAAGAGCTCGGCAGTGAGTTGACCGGTGCAGGCGCCGAGCTCGAGTATATGTTTCGATGTTTCACTCGGCGCTTGCGCGACTCCAGTGACAGAAATCAGGAGACAGCCGTCCCCTCCGCGGTCCTCGCCAGATAGCCCACCGCGACGGCGAGCTCGAGTGCTTGGTCGCGGTTCAGGCGCGGGTCGCACGCCGTCTCGTAACACCGGCTGAGACTTTCCATGGTCACCGCGGGATTCCCCCCTACGCACTCGGTGACAGCCTCACCGGTGAGCTCCAAGTGCAGGCCGCCCGGATGGGTGCCGAGCGCACGGTGCACTTCGAAGAAGCCCACAATCTCGTCGAGTACGTCTTCGAAGCGACGGGTCTTGTAGCCGTTCGGCGAGGAGAAAGTGTTTCCATGCATGGGATCGCACACCCACGCCACCGAGCCCGCACTCGCCGTGACCTTCTCCACGAGCGGCGGAAGCACATCGCGGATCTTCCCTGCTCCCATTCGAGTGATCAGGGTGAGTCGGCCCGGTTCGCGGTCCGGGTCCAGCCTGTCGATCAACGTCAATACGTCGGCCGGGTCGGCGGTCGGGCCAAGCTTCACGCCGATGGGATTGCAGATCCCAGCGGCGAACTCCACGTGCGCACCGTCGAGTTTCCTGGTCCGCTCCCCGATCCAAAGCATGTGGCCCGATGTGCCGAACCGCCGATCCGTCAGGGAGTCGGTGCGACTGAGGCCTACTTCGTATGGAAGCAGCAGCGCCTCGTGGCTGGTGAAGAACTCCTCGCGAACCAGCGCGACGTTGCCGGTCAGCTCCCGAAGCCGCACCAAGGTGTCAGCAGCTGTCCGGTATGCCTGTAGGAGTCTCCTCGGGTCCGGTGTCCGGGCCTCGGCTGTGAAGTCCGTCCCGTTCACGGCGTCACCCCGGTAACTCGGCAGCACCGTCCCGTCCTTGGTTTCCGTTGCCGAGGACCGGGGTTTTCCGTACTGCCCCGCGATGCGGCCAACGGTCACCACGGGCAAATTCATGTTGGCCGCGAGGATCTCCGCCATCTGGTGGAGTATGCGCACCTTCCCCTCGATGGTCTCCGGAGTGGCACCCGCGAAGGTCTCCGCGCAATCCCCTCCCTGGAGGAGGAATGCCTCGCCAGCGGCCACCGACGCGAGTCTCGCCAATAGTCGATCACACTCTCGGGGCGAGACGAGTTGCGGCTGCGCGGCGAGTTCACCCACCACGTCCCGCAGCGCACACGGATCCGGCCAATCTGGTTGTTGTGCTGCAGCCGGATCGAGCAGGGCCGGCGGATCGAGCAGGGCATGCGATCTGTTCATTTCAACCTTCAGCCACAGTAGAGGTGCGTGTCAGCCCCGGCAGATCTGCAACAGTGCGGCAGCGAGTGCACTACCGGCGTCGCCGAACGGGACGTGGTAGTTGTTGGTGATATCGGCCTCCCGGACGGGTTCGACCGCGGCCCGCCCACGTCGGTGGGAATGCGCTGCACCTGCCGGGATATTTCCTTGCAAGTACGGATCAAATCGATGATGCTCTGGTCGATGTCGTCAATGCGCCGACGAAGCTGTAACACGTCAAAACCGCCGTCAACGGTCTCCCCTGGCATGGAGATGAGAGACCTGGTCATTCCTCCTCCGTGGACTCATAGGAGCTTGAGCGGCTGTTCTACCCGGTCGGCGACATGGCGGAGAAAGCCTGATGCGACCTCGCCATCGCAGACTCGGTGGTCGAACGTCAACGAGAGCTGCACGACCTTGCGCACCGCCAATTCGCCTTCGTGCACCCAGGGCTTGGCCACGATGCGGCCGACGCCGAGCATCGCGGCCTCCGGGTGGTTGATGATCGGAGTGGAGCCATCGACTCCATAGCCGCCGTAGTTGTTCAACGTGATGGTTCCACCGGTAAGCTCAGAAAGAGCGAGTGTCCCGGCACGGGCGGCCTGGGTGAGCCGCGCGATCTCGACGGACAAATCGGCAGTGGTCATCTTGTGGGCGTCGTGCACCACGGGCACGAACAAGCCCTTCTCGGTTTGGGCCGCAATACCCAGATTGACAGCTGAAAAGCGGACAATCTCTTGACGTTCGACGTCCACCGTGGAATTCAGCTCAGGATACTGGCACGCGGCAGCGACGCAAATGCGTGCCAGGAACGCGAGCAGGCTGATTCGGTTCGCCTCAGCGCCTGCGTTGAGTACGTCCCGTGCCGCGAGCAGCTCGGTGGCGTCGACATCCACCCAACACGTGACGTCCGGAACTTCGCGTCGACTGCGGGAGAGCTTGTCGGCAACCGCCTTGCGCATGCCACGAATCGGAACCCGCTCACCTCCTCGCCGGTCGGCGGAATCCACCTGGGAGGCTGCGGCGATGGCCCGTTCGACGTCGGCGCGCGTGATCACACCATCGGTGCCGGTGCCTTGGACCGCGCGCAGATCAAGCCCGTTGTCCCTCGCGAGGCGGCGCACCAGTGGCGAAACGACGGCGACCGGCGTGGTCACCAGCGCCGACGAGCCGGAATCCCGGCTGGGGGCAGGCTGAGCACAAAGACTTGTGGTCCTCGGAACGGGAACCGCCCCCGCCCGAACCCGACCGCGCCGGCGAACGGGTGCGCTGCTGACGCCGGAGCCGACAAGCACCTTGGCCGAATCGTCGGAGCACTCGAGTTCGGTCGCGGCGACCGCAACGGTCACCAGGACGCTGCCCACGGGGAGGACGTCACCCACGTCTCCGACACGACTGTCGACCGTTCCTTGATACGGGCACGGCAGCTCGACCGTGGCTTTCGCCGTCTCCACCTCGACCACCGGCTGGTCCGCGCGCACGCGATCGCCGACATCCACCAGCCAGCGAACGATTTCCGCCTCAGTGAGGCCCTCACCGATGTCGGGGAGCAGGAATTCAAAGACCTGCGACATGCACCTCTCCCCCTCGGATATCCGTCTCCCATTGGAGGCGGGCCACTGCATCGAGAATCCGGTCCACCGACGGAAGGTGACGGCCCTCCAGCATCGGCGGCGGCTCGTAGGACTCCTCGGTCCCGTCGAGCAACAACTTGATCAAAGCGATGCGCTCGTCGAAGCTGTGCCGGGAGACAACTGTGTTCGACAAGCAGATCCCCTCTCGCCGTGCTATGTTTAAATAAAATTAACCGGGTCACGACGCAGTAGACCCGAGAACTCAACTCGCGACAGCTCGTCGGCCCAAGTCAACTCTAGGCGCTGTTTCTCCCAGCGGTGGCACTTCAAGGGCTTTTCGAAGTGAATCCTTGCGACTCGACTTCGGCGACAGCTGGAAGAGTACAGCCGAGCATTTCGCGCGCACAAGAGCGGCGTTACGCAGGACTTGTACCGAATCAAACATTCACCCGATCGGACTAGCCGGTAATCGAAATCTCAATCTCTTTCAGGAGGTCCGCGATCACAGTGCCGCCGAGAAAGTCAAACACCCTGCGAATATTTGCACGCTTCACCCGGGCAGACTTGCCCATTTGCACACGCGGTTCAATTGCGCGCCATCCGCCGCACACCGTTCCCGGCATACGTTTCGAGAATGCAAATCTCTGCAGAATTCGTGCCCGATGGATCGTCATCCCCGGTACTTTCGGGCAAAAGGTCAGGCCCGGGAACAACGACGGGTGACGCCCGGGATCGTTGGCGCGGCCACGTTGCGCCGGCCGCTGGTCGGAATGCGTGACCAACGAGCGGATACAGCGGCGACGCTGACCCGCCGTCAACGTGACGAATGACGTCTTCCACAGACCAGCTTGCAATCGTCTCGGATGCGGACGAACCGAGAAGAAGGTGCAAGCCCTCGCGGCTACGGGTGCAAGATCGGCATTGATGCCCTGGGCGCCTTCAGCCATCCGTCATAAGGCCGTCCTGTACGTATCGGTTACCACCGTTGCCGCACCCAGCGGAACGACGCCGCAGGGACAGAACCTTCTGAACACGGCCAAGGCCCTGAACTTCACACCGAACAACTACTCGATCATGCCGTTCAACGGCTTCCAGAACGTCGGCGATCAAATCGCCTTGCTCAAGAAGTTCCACGGCGTCCTGATGAGCATATTCGGCTGGGACAGCGCGACCGCGTACGCCCACGAGGGCGCGTCGCTGATGAATGGGCGCTCGGATTTCGGCGAGTACTACACTCAAGCCGATCTTCAGACGCTGCTGGACTACTCGATCAGCCACGGCCTGTCCCGCTACACGTTCTGGTCGCTCAACCGCGACCGTCAATGCACACCGCCCGACAACGGACAGACATCTGGCACCTGCAGCAGTGTGCCGCAGCACCGCTGGGACTTCACCAGGCTGACCGCGCAGTTCGCCCAACGGACAACGGCGATGAAGGTCGGCGTCGAGATTTCCCCGCCGGCCCCTGACGCTCACCCGGTCCTGAGCGACCACGGCGTGGGCCGCTGACTGCGCCCTGAGCAAACCCGCCTACCACGCCCTGGTGGTCACCCGCAGTCCCACGAGGGCTAGTCGTTAGAAAGCGGCAGGTGCCGACTGGATCATTCCTGCCACCCCGGCCTTGTCTCACGCATGCGAAACGCGGACACCCCGGCTGCTGTCCGGACAGCAGCCGGGGTGTCCGGTAGGCCGACCGTGCGGAAGGCGGAACCCGTCACGGTGGACGGGATCGAGTTAGAGGCTCCGCAGTAGGAGCGTTTGCTGGCCTTGGCGGCGGGTTGAAGGCAGGGCGGGCATGGTCGTGGGGATCATGAAGTTGCTGACGCTTCGTGATCACAAGGAACGACCATGCCCATGCTGCCCCTGTCTCATCGAGCCGATCTGGGGCCAAATCGCCGCGCTGCTGCCCGCGAGACTGCCACTGGACATCGTTGCCGCCGGCACCAACCACCACGACTCGCCGCTGCTGGCACCCACACTGCAACAGACCCGCCGACAGATCGCCGAGCTGCCCGCTGGTGGCCTGCCCACAAGCACCCAGGTGCACCTCGACAGCGGCAAGACCCGAGACCTGCTGGAACCCGCAGCCGCGGCCTCAGATCAGGCGAGCCACGGCGGTAGCCGGAGACCAACCTCCGGAATTTTTGCCCTTTCGTTCCCTACTGTCTGCCCCTCCAGCTCACCCCATCCGATCTTGCGTTGACCGGCACCTGGCGGCTACCTAGAGTCGCCTTCAGGAATCTATCCGTAACCACATCTTCGGTTCTTAACCGGAACATCCTATTCAGCTCTTACCTGACTTATCGAGGCCCGCGTGGACAACGGCGACAAGCCCATTGATTTGACCTGCTCCATGACCGGAATTCTCGGTGGGCTAAATTCAACACGTACCGCTCGCTGGCCGCTTCAGGAATGTGAAGCGGCCGTAGCCGTGTACCGAGATCTGGATGAGTGGACGCGCGCCCGTCCGGACATCAAGCTTTCGCGGAGCAGTGCGGCTCTCCCCTGGTCATCTTTGCTTGCCGCCTACACCTTTGCGGGCGCCTACAATCAGACGGTACGCGAGTTCGCCGCCCAATGCCTTACCCTATTCGTGTATGACGACATCGTAGATGACGAGTACGGAATTTTTGACGAAACAGCCTTGCAAGATCTGACGGCGGCTTGCTTGGATGCCTCCAAGAGTGCCACAATACCCGAAGCCAGAACCTCAACCTCGTCCAATATCATCCCGGGCCAGCGAGGATCCGCGGCGAGAGAGGCGGGCCCCCTGGATAGCGTTCTCGCTTCGGCGCGTGCGAGCGGACGACTTTCCCCTGTCGAGCAGACCATCTCCTGCTTCGCGGATTGCATGGGTGGAGCCGTGCGTCGCGCGCAATCAGCGGAGTGTGTAGAAATCTTTCTTGATGTTCTGTCGAAGACACTGCGAAGCCATCTGGTAAGTCGCAACTCGCGAGCAAACGACGAATCGGCTCCAACGCTCGACCAACATCTCGCGAACGGTAGCTATGACGCAGGCGCGCCAATACTGCTACTCAGTGCAATGATGACAAATATGCCGCACGATATTGACCGGATCGAAGTCGACCGCTATCGATCTTGCTGCCTGGATCTCGGCTGGTGTGTCCGCGTGAGCAACGATATCGCCAGTCTTGACGACGATATGCATTCCGGGCAGGTCAACGCCGTCGACCTCATGGTGAAGGAAAAACACGTAGGCGAGTTGCAGGCGATTCAAGACTTGCTGTCCGGGGTGCGCGGCAAGATAGCGCACATGCATCGAGTCGCCGACGATCCCAGTCATCCACTCAGTCAGCATTACCGATGGCTCGCTCGTTGTGCGGACTTTCACGTCGATTGGTATATGACCAGGGCATCCTACTCGTTCACCATCGAAGACTGGGTGACGTTTGGGAAGGTAGACGACCATTTTGGCAAAGCCGTGCGGGCTGCGATCAGACAGGGAAATGGTTATGGCGAACGCATTCACACGGTCTGAAACCACTTCTTTCAACTTTTCCGAGGAGTGCTTATCCGCGCTTGCCTCCTGGAGTGAACAAGTTAAGCAGGTAACCCTCGCGACGGGTGAAAAGGTTTGGCTTGCCAAGGGGTACGAAGAGGTGCGGTTGATTCTTTCGGACGCCCGGTTCGGTGCCGGCGATGAGCCGATGCATCGAGCTTCTTGGTCCGAAGAGGAGCGTAAGATCGGTCGGCTGCTGCATAATGACCCACCCCAACACGGATGGTACCGCCAGCCGCTGAACAAGGCATTCTCTGCTCGCCGGATCCAGCGACTGGAGCCGCGGATTCGCGAAATTGCCCGCGAGCAACTCGACGTGCTCTCGAGAAGCCAGAACCGATCAGCCGATCTGATCGAAACCTTCGCCCTGCCGGTACCAGAGCGTGTAATTCATGAAATACTTGGCATTCTCCCCGTTTTTCGCTCTGAATTTAGAGAAATAGTCGAAGGTCTCTTGCGTCGCGGTCAGACGTCGGAGGAAAGCCGGGTATTCGTGGACCAAGCCCTCGATTGTATGTGCCGGGTGATCGAGGAGATTCGGCGCGCACCCACTGGTGGCCTCCTTGACGAGCTTATCGCTACCGGGCAATTCGCCGATGTCGTGCTCGCCGACTTGGCCGTGACGTTGCTGATGGGCGGATATTTGACCATAACCGGGATGGTCACCGAAAGCGTAGCCGTGCTTAGTCAGAACCCGGAGGCCCGCCGCAACCTTCTTGTGGGCGCGCCGCAGAGCTCAGAAACAGTCGAAGAACTACTGCGCTACATCACTGTTATTCAGTACGGCGTAGACCGGGTTGCCCGCGAGCACATCAGACTTGGCGGTCAGGAGATCAAGGAAGGGGACCGCGTCGTAGCATTTCTCCCTGCCGCCAACAGAGATCCGGCTCTTTGTCCCCATCCTGAAGCGATGGACGCAACCCGACGCCGAGTTCGGCATGCATCCTTCGGCTTCGGCCCGCACCAGTGCCTAGGGCAGCAGCTGGCGCGAGTCGAACTTGAAGTGATGCTGACAGAACTGTTCGGACGTTTCCCTCACCTGCGGCCAGCGCGCGCCTGCGAAGCGCTGCCGCGCCGTATCGAAACGGTAATCGGCGGGTTCGATCGGTTCCCCGTCACCTGGTAATCTGATCACTAGGGACCAATAACAGTGACCTCCATTACGCATCGATTTGTTCAAGCGGGTGACGTCCGCCTGCATATCGCCGAAGCCGGCACTGGGCCTCTGGTGCTGCTCTTACACGGCTTTCCCGAGGTGTGGCATTCGTGGCGCCATCAAATTGCCACACTCGCCGAGGCCGGGTTTCGGGCGGTAGCGGTGGATCAGCGCGGGTACGGCCAGAGCGACCATCCGGTTTCCGTGGAAAAGTACTCCATTATGCATTTGGTTGGCGACGTCATCCAACTGCTGCACGCTCTCGATGAGAAAGAAGCGGTGGTCGTCGGTCACGATTGGGGCGCGGAAGTAGCGTGGAACACAGCGCTCATGCGGCCAGACTTGGTACGCGGGGTGGTCGGCCTAAGCCTGCCGTACCGACCCCGTGGCTCGCAGTCGCAACTCGCTGAAATGGTCGAAGCTTTCGGCGACGGTGTTTACACCAATTACTTTCAACGTCCGGGCCCGGCAGACGCGGACCTCGGTGCGGACCCGCACAAGACCTTCCGGCTGATGCTTCGCGGTTCACGGTCCCAGTCCAAGGCTCATGTCAGGCCACCCGCACCCATCGTCCCTGCTGGTTGCACATATCTCGACATCTATCCAGAACCTGAGAAACTTCCTACCTGGCTCACCGAAACCGATATTGAGACCTATGCCGCCGAATTCTCGGCAGGCTTCAGCGGTGCTCTCAATTGGTATCGCAATATGGATCGCAACTGGGAACTCACCGCCTTCCTGCAGAACAGTGTGATTCGTTGTCCCGCATTGTATCTGGTGGGCGAACAGGACCGGTGTTTGAACTTCCCAGGCGTGCGGGACGCAATCGAGCGCATGGATGAGCTCGTGGCGGGCCGAAGTGAAGCCTTGGTCCTGCCTGACGTCGGGCATTGGACGCAGCAGGAAGCCCCAACGCAAGTCAGCGCCGCGATAATCGAGTTCGCTCGTTCGGTAGCTGCGGTCGCATCCTCGCGCTGAGGGGCCTTCCCTATTCCCGACTTGCTACCCGTCGGTCCGGATTTGGTTGGGCCCGGTGGATTGACATGACGCGATCCCGTCCTGCGGTGCCGGCGGTTTGACCAAAGGGCGCTTCGGGAAGATGCTCCGTGGAAGCCAGCTTCCCCGTCGCCTCGAGCAGGTCTTCGACCTCGTCTGCGCAGCCGACTTTCGCGGTTACGTCCTCAGCCTGCGGGACGCCGGCGGCACCCGATTCGACGAGACGCAGGAGGCCTTCAACGAACTTGTGGACGCCTTCGCCGGCCCGCACGGGTTCCTCGGCGTCCACAAGGGAAAGGTCGTCGACTACTTGGGGGTATCGTCGCCGGGTTCTTTCCGTTTGGCGGCAACGAGGTCAGCAAAGCCGCTATACAGCGCCTGTCGAGTGGCCGCAGCTTCTTCCGGACTGGACGCGGTGGCGACGACACCGTCGATGGACTGGCGTAGGGCGGCACGCGCGGCGTCGGGAACACCAAAAAGTTGGCATTGAGCGACCCTTAGATGAGTCCCGCGCGGATGGCGTGGGCGACAGCGTGGGTACGGTTGCTGAGATCGAATCGTTTCATGAACTTGTAGAGGATGTTCTTGACGGTACGTTCGGAGAAGTGGAGTTTTTGCGCTATTTCTTCGAGGCCGAATCCTTCGGAGACGAGACGTAGGACATCGATGTCGCGGTGCGTGATACCGGAGGGTGTCATATCGAGCGGTGCGAGCACTTCGCGGTAGGTCCGTTGAAGCTGATCCATGAGTGTGCCCTGCATTGAAACGGGGAGAAAGCCACCACCTTCGCTGACTGCTCGAATAGCTTGGGCGAAGGCCCCGGCGGAGAAGTGGTGGCGCCATAGGACGGCGCGGACGCCCAACCTTACCGCCGTGGCTATGTCGGCGCGCCAAAGGTTTTCCACTACGAGGATAACGGGTTTGACAGCGGCGGGATTGAGGCTTCGCAGCGATTCTATTGTGGATGCTTCGGCGATATCCACGGCGACGACCACAACGTCGGCGTTGTCGTTGGTGATCTCGATGTGTTGGCGCTCGTCCAAGCACTGGGCCAGTCCGGCGCGAATCAGCGGGTCCGAGGCAGTAATAGACACGCCGATCTTCGTTGTTGTTCCGTAATCCATGGCAATGTCCCCGTAAACTAAGTGGATGCTTCGGCGATATCCATGGCGACGACCACAACGTCGGCGTTGTCGTTGGTGGTCTCGATGTGTTGGCGCTCGTCCAAGCACTGGGCCAGTCCGGCGCGAATCAGCGGGTCCGAGGCAGTAATAGACACGCCGATCTTCGTTGTTGTTCCGTA